>CAZPWD010000094.1:7672-10095 GCA_964590025.1 uncultured Nitrospira sp. | reverse complement strand
GCGATTCAATCGGATCGCCTCGATCGAGCGATCGCTCATCTTGAGGCTGCCGTGAGTCATGGCGATGACGATGAACTGATTCGCCGGCTCAATGAGGCTGTCTCGACCTATACACCGATGTCGTCCCGCAGCATTGAGCATATCCATTGAGTGCGGTCGCTCAAAGACTTAGAATGCCGAAAAAGTCTGCCAGCGTAAGAAGACCGTTATTTGGTTTGTTTGGTTGAACGAAACTGACCAGATGAACCAAATCAACCAAATAAACAAAACAAACCAGATCAACCAGATGAACCAGACAGACCGGGCTTGTGCCACACGTGCGGACCGTCGAAGCTCTCACGCGCCAAAATAGTTTTTCCGCATCCTGCTAGAGTTCATACGATGGCTCAAAAATCATCAATGCAAAAAACATCGCGATCCGGGAAGGTGGCACGCAAGCTGCTCAGTCAGATCCGTCTGTTTGCCACCGATGTCGACGGCGTCTTGACGGACGCAGGAATGTACTATGCGGAATCAGGCGATGAGTGGAAGAAGTTCAATACGCGTGATGGCATGGGGATCAAGCTGTTGCAGAAGGCAGGGATCATCACCGCCATTGTCACACAGGAGCGAACTAAGCTGGTGGCGCGGCGTGCCGAGAAGCTCATGATTCCCGAGCTGCACCAAGGGGTGATGGATAAGTTAACGGTGATTCGGGAGATGGCGGCCAGACATGGGCTCTCGCTCAAGCAAGTGGCCTATATTGGAGACGATGTGAATGATCTTGAAGCATTGAAGGCCGTGGGGTTTTCGGCCTCTCCAGCGGACGGGCTGCCGGATATTGTGGCGGCGGTCGACTATGTCTGTCGGAAGAAGGGCGGGGAGGGGGCGGTTCGCGAAATTGTTGAGATGATTCTGGAGGCGCAGCAGCATCGGCCACGTTAACCGTCAATCGTTCAACGTGACACGAGCAGATGGATTACATGTATGGCAATTCACGATTCACGTATCACGAATCACGATCTGAACTCTCATCTATATCCCGTGATCATGGCCGGCGGCAGCGGCACCAGGTTTTGGCCGCTCAGTCGACAGTTGTTTCCTAAACAGCTGCTGCGGATTATGGGGGATGAAACGTTGATTCAGCAGACCATGCGCCGGGTGGTCTGTGCTGCGTCACCGAACCGTGTGATGATCTCCACGAATCCAGGCCAAGCAGAGTCCATTCGCGTCCAGTTGGGTGAATGGAAAGACGCGCTCACAGATAATTTCGTGCTTGAACCGGAAGGGCGCAATACCGCTCCGGCTATTGCCTTGGTGGCGTTAGAACTGGTCCGTCGGGATCCTGACGCGATTATGTTGGTAGTTCCGGCCGATCATATCGTCAAAGGCCAGCGAGCGTTCGATGCATCGGTGGCGTTGGCGGCGACGCTGGCGAAGCGGGACTATCTGGTGACGTTTGGTATCAAGCCGATCCGTCCGGAGACAGGCTACGGTTACATCAGGCCCAACCGGAAAGTGACGTTGGAAAAACAGGGTACGCTCAAGGGCCATCCGGTCAGCCGATTCGTTGAAAAACCCAATGCCACCAAGGCTGCGCAATATCTCAAGGCTGGGGACTACTACTGGAACAGCGGCATGTTTATTTGGCGCGCCGCGGCGATTCTTGATGAGATTCGACGCCATCAACCCACCCTCTTTCGTGGGATCGAACGGATCGGCCAATTGATGCAGGCAGGGGCGTCCAGACTGGCCATCGACGATGCCTACCGGACACTCAAGCCGGTCTCGATCGATACGGGTGTTATGGAGCGATCGAAGAAATCCGCGATCGTGCCTGTGTCCTTTCAATGGTCTGACGTCGGGAGTTGGGGGAGCCTGGATGAAGTGGCGTCGAAGGATCAGGCCGGGAATGTGGTGGTCGGTCGTGTGGTCAACCTCGATAGCCGCCGGTCGATCGTCTACGGGGATCGCCGTCTCGTGGCGACGATCGGGCTCACCGACATGGTGGTGGTCGATACGCCGGACGCCACTCTCGTCTGTCCAAAATCCCGCGCGCAAGATGTGAAGCAGTTGGTCGACATCCTGAAACGGCAGAACGCGCCGGAACACCTTGAACATATGACCGTGCATCGGCCCTGGGGGTCCTATACCATTCTGGAAGAAGGACCTGGCTACAAAGTGAAGCGCGTGACGGTGAAGTCCGGAGGGCGGCTCTCATTACAGTTGCACCATCAACGAAGCGAACATTGGGTGGTGATCACCGGGACGGCGCGGGTGACCAGGGGCGATGAGGTCTTCGATCTCAACGTGGGCCATAGTACAGAAATTCCTGTCGAAACCCGCCACCGGCTGGAAAACCCAGGTCAAGAGACCCTCCATATCATTGAAGTGCAAAACGGGCCCTATCTTGGTGAGGACGATATTGTCCGGTTTCAGGATGA
>CAZPWD010000094.1:0-7572 GCA_964590025.1 uncultured Nitrospira sp. | reverse complement strand
ATGGGACTATTTCGCGAATATGATCTGCGCGGTGTCGTGGGCCAGGAACTCACCGATTCTATTGCGGAGCAGGTCGGTCGCGCCTACTGCACCTATGTGAAAGACCGTGGGGTGAAGACGATCTCGGTCGGGCGAGATGGCCGACTGAGTTCACCGGGGCTTCACAAGGCTCTCGTGCGGGGGCTCCTCGCCGGCGGACTGAACATGGTGGACATCGGAGTATGCCCCTCGCCACTCTTGTATTTTTCTCTATTTCAGCTACCGCTTGACGGCGGCATCATGATCACCGGGAGTCACAATGCAGCAGAGTACAATGGATTCAAGATCTGCATCGGGAAAGACGCGATTCATGGAGAGGAGATTCAGGCGCTTCGAGCGGTGATGGAGGCCGGCTCATTTGTATCTGGAGCCGGCCAGGCATCGGAACATCCCATCATTCCTGACTATCTGGCCTATATCAAGAAGAGCTTCACCCACGTCAACGCCAAGCGCCTGCATGTCGTCATCGACTGTGGAAATGGTGTGGCGGCCTTGGTGGCCAAACAGGCCTTGGAGTTCCTGGGCTGTCACGTCACAGGGCTCTATTGCGATCTCGACGGGAGATTTCCAAACCATCATCCGGATCCCACGGTCTTAGAGAATCTCGATGATCTGATTCAGGCCGTCAAACAGCACAAAGCCGATGTCGGGATCGGCTACGATGGAGATGCCGATCGCATTGGAGCCATCGATGAGCAGGGGAATGTGTTATGGGGCGATCGCCTGCTGGTGGTCTACGCGCGCGATATTCTGGCGGAAAAGCCGGGGAGTACAGTCATCTCAGAGGTCAAATCGTCGCAGAGTCTCTATGACGATATTGCGAAGCAGGGGGGCCGGCCGATCATGTGGAAAACCGGTCACTCCTTGATCAAAGCGAAGATGAAAAGCGAGCACGCCGTTTTGGCCGGCGAAATGTCCGGGCACATGTTCTTTGCCGATCGGTATTTCGGGTATGACGACGCGATTTATGCCTCGTGCCGGCTGGTGGAGATTCTGGCCAAGACCACTCGTTCACTCTCTGCGTTGGTGGCGGATCTTCCGAAGACGTCCGTCACCCCGGAGATTCGGGTAGACGTGTCGGACTCCATCAAATTCGAGTTGGTCAGACATGTGCAGGACCGGTTGGCAGACTGTGCGAAGACCCGCGAGGAGCTTGGTCCGGCCAAGCTGGTGGTCCGCGATGTCGTCACCATCGATGGGGTGCGTGCCATCTTCGACGATGGGTGGGGACTGATCCGAGCCTCGAATACCCAGCCGGCTCTCGTGTTGCGTTTTGAAGCTACCTCGCCGGAGCGATTGGCCACAATCCGCGCAGTCATCGAAGGCGAGCTCACTGCGGCCAAACGCGCCCTTGGCTGCTATTCATGAGCGCGACAGGCAAGACGTGCGCGAGAGGCGCGACACGAAGTTCGAAGTTCTGGGTTCGAAGTCCCGAACACTTCAGCCTTCAGTCTTCATCCTTCAGACCGTCTCACACGTCACGCGAGTCTCGCTCCTCGCGCTTGTCGCGCGCGACTCCGCCATTTCGTGCCTGGCTCGTACTGGCCTGCCTGATATTGGGTGCCATGAGCGGGGCGGTCTCGTGGGCGGGACCCACTAGCGACCATCCTTCAGCGAGATCCTTCCAAGTCGGGGAACAGCTCACCTACGAAATTTCTTGGCTGAATATCACAGCCGGCACAGCCGTGATGGCTGTGAGTGCTGCCGACACTGACGGAGACCGGCCGCTGGCGAAATTGATCACCACGGCGCAGTCGAGGCCCGTGATCACCAAATTCTTTCCCGTGGATAACCGGGTAGAGTCGATAGTGGATCCCGTCACGCTGCTTCCGGAGCACTTGACCTTCAAGAGGCGAGAAGGGAAAAAGAAAGAAGATATCGAGTACACATTTCATCAGAAAAAAGGGACGGTCACGGTTGTCAAAGGTGGGACGACTGAAACATTGGAGATGCCGCCGGGCACCCAAGACGTCATCTCCTGTCTCTATTATGCGCGCAGCGAATTATCGCTACAGCCAGGGTCATTTCTGACGATGAACGTGCATCACGATAAAAAGAACCGCACACTGGACGTGCGCGTTGAGGGGATTGAGACTGTCAGCGGTCCGTGGGGGCAGGTTGAAACGGCTCGTGTGTTGGTCGTCATGCCGTTCCAAGGTCTCTTCCTCAACCAGGGCAACATCCGGGTGTGGTTTACCAACGACGATCGGCGCATTCCGGTTCGGATGAAGGCGAAAGTCATCATCGGGTCGATTGTGGCCGATCTCGTCAGCGGATTGCAGGCCTCATCACCAATCCAATGAGGGAACTAGCCTTTCGTTGCCCACCCTGTTCAAAACAGTTATACTCTCCTTCGCCAGAATGCCCGGCTCGGAAGAGCGGGGCATGAATGGCGAGGAGAGCCCTCCGAAGCTTTAGCGAAGGAGGGCTACGGAGAGTTCCGCATTCCTATTAGGATGCCCCGCGCGGGAGCGCGGGGAGCTTCACTTGCTCTATCATCATGGGACAGTTTCCTCTTACTTTAAGCAGATTTATCACCCAGAAGCAGGCGGCACACCCGGGAGTCACCGGGGAATTTGCCAGTCTTCTGGCCCAGATCGGCCTGGTTGGGAAACTCATTGCGCAGGATCTCAGACGCGCAGGGCTCATCGATATCCTGGGAACGACCGGCGACATCAATGTGCAGGGGGAGACAGTCAAGAAGCTGGATAAGATTGCGAATGAGACCTTCCTGAAGGTATTTCACCATAGCGGGCTTGTGTGCGCACTGGCGTCGGAAGAGATGGAAAAGCCGGTCTTGCTTCTGGAGAATTGGCCGCAGGCCAAGTACATGCTGCTCTTCGATCCTCTCGATGGCTCATCAAACACGGACTGCAACATGCCGCTCGGCGCGATTTTTTCCGTCGTGAAGTCCGAGTGCAAAGACCGGATGCCGACCGAGGATGACCTCGTCCGCAAGGGAATAGAGCAGGTGGCCGCCGGCTATCTCTTCTACGGATCAAGCACTATGCTGGTCTATACGGTTGGGCAAGGAGTCCACGGGTTTACATTGGAGCCTGGCATCGGCGAGTATCTCCTGTCTCATGAGCAGATCCGTATTCCGGCTCGTGGGAAGGTCTACGGTGTGAACGAAGGCAACTATCATAAATGGACGACGGGCACAAAGAAGTATGTGGAATACTTAAAAATCCCGGATAAGGCCACGGGGCGGCCTTACAGTGGACGCTATTCCGGCTGTCTGGTGGCCGACATGCACCGGATTCTCCTCGATGGAGGCATCTATCTCTATCCCGGTGAGCTGGACAGGCCGGAGGGCAAGCTCCGGTTGCTGTACGAAGCGAATCCCTTGGCGATGGTCGTCGAACAGGCGGGCGGCAGGGCCAGCACAGGCACCATGCGCATCCTCGACGTGGAGGCCAAGCAACTTCATCAACGGGTGCCGTTAGTCATTGGCAGTGCGAACGACGTGCGCGACGCAGAGGAGTTCGCCCAAGGCAGACGTGAACCGTGAACCGAGGGAAGTGCGGCCCGGGCTGTTGGCGTTTAACGAATAACGTTTCACGTTTCACGAATCCATGGGAGGTTGGGCATGGCTGATCGAGTACAAGAGATTCTGAACTGGTATAGCAGCGACAACGCGGGAACAAGAACGAATATCGCCCGTTTGTTGCGCCATGGAAAATTGGCGGGGACCGGCAAGCTGGTAATTCTGCCAGTGGACCAAGGGTTCGAGCATGGTCCGGCCCGGAGCTTTGCCTCCAATCCAGGGGGGTACAATCCCCTCTATCATTTTCAGTTGGCCATCGATGCTGGCTGCAATGCCTATGCGGCTCCGTTGGGATTTCTCCAAGCCGGCGCCGCTGAATTCGCCGGCCGGATTCCGCTGATTCTGAAGTTGAACAATCACGATGTCTTGCATGACGAGAAAGACCCCTTGCCCTCGGTCACCGGCAGCGTGAAGGACGCGCTCCGGCTCGGTTGTTCGGCGGTCGGATTCACGATCTATCCAGGGTCATCGCACTGCAACGCCATGTATGAACAGCTGCGCGTGATTGCAGAAGACGCCAAGGACTGTGGCTTGGCGGTCGTCGTCTGGTCGTACCCGCGCGGGTCGGTACTCAGTAAGGAAGGGGAGACGGCGATCGATGTGGTGGCGTATGCGGCGCAGATTGCGGCCCAGCTCGGTGCCCATATCATTAAGGTCAAGCTTCCCACTGCGCATCTTGAACAGGCCGCGGCGAAGAAGGTGTACGAATCGGCCAAGATTCCGATCACGACCCTGGCGGAGCGGGTCAAGCATGTGGTGCAGAGCTCGTTCGACGGGCGCCGGATCGTCATTTTCTCCGGAGGGGCCAAGAGCGAGGACCAGCATGTGTTTGAGGAAGCTCGCGCCATTCGTGACGGCGGCGGGTTTGGCTCCATCATTGGGCGGAACTCGTTCCAGCGGCCTAAAGCGGAGGCGATGAAGTTTCTCCACACCATCATGGGGATATATTCCGGCGAGATGCAGTGACGCGCCGGGATACACCGGTTGTGCGTGAATCGTTCGTGTAACGGGGGATGAAGAGTAAGGATCACCTATGAAACTCGTTCGTGCGTGGCTGGTTCCGTTTACCTTGGTCGCTGGAGGGATCATCATCGGGATCGTGGTGGCTTCTGACATGGGTTGGTTGCCGACCGGCACCGCCGGGCCCGAGCCGATTCCCAACCCAATCGTTCGTCCCGTTGCCACCGCACCACAGTTGCCGATGGCAGGGGGGAGCGGGAAAAACTTCGTTGAGATCGCGAAATCGGTAAAGCCGGCGGTTGTCAACATCGCGGCGACGCGAAGCGGAAAACCTGGAGAGAGTCCGCACGGTGCGCCGCTCGACGACCCGTTTTTTCGCAAGTTCTTCGGCGATGAATTTTTTAAGCGTGATGCCCCTCAGCGAGAGCCAAAAGAGCGGGGCCAGGGGTCCGGGGTCATTGTGGAAGCCAATGGGTTGATCGTCACCAATAATCATGTGGTGAACAAGGCCGACGAGATTCGAGTCTTTTTGTCGGACAAGCGGGAGTTTAAGGGCAAGCTGATTGGAACCGATGCGAAGACGGATATCGCGATCGTGAAAATCGAGGCGACAGGGCTCCAAACCATTCCCTGGGCCGATTCCGACCAACTGGAGGTCGGGGAGTTTGTGTTGGCCGTGGGGAGTCCGTTCGGGCTCACCCAAACTGTGACGATGGGGATCGTCAGTGCAGTCGGACGAGCCAGTATGGGAATTGCCGAATACGAAGACTTCATCCAAACCGATGCGGCGATCAATCCAGGCAATTCCGGAGGCGCGTTAGTCAACGTGCGTGGCGAATTAGTCGGGATCAATACGGCGATCTTCAGTCAAAGCGGCGGCAACATGGGTATTGGGTTTGCGGTGCCCAGCAACCTGTCGCGCGCCGTCATGGATCAGTTGGTACGGACGGGGAAAGTCGTCCGTGGCTGGCTCGGTGTAGCGATTCAAGATTTGACTCCTGAGTTGGCCACACAGTTCGGGATCACCGACACGAAGGGCGTGCTCGTCAGCGATGTCATGGAGGATAGTCCTGCGAAGAAGGCGGGATTTGAGCGGGCAGATGTCATTATCGAATATGACGGCAAGTCGATGGATTCGCCGACGCATTTGCGGAATGCTGTCGCACAGACTCCGATCGGGAAGAAGGTCTCGGTCAAGCTGATCCGAGACAAGAAGCCCAAGACGATCGAGGTTGCGATTATGGAGCAGCCGAAATCGTTAGGACAGCCTAGCGCAGAGGAGAGCAGGGAGTCAGCGGTGCCAACGGGGCTCCTCTCGGATCTTGATGTCCGCGAGTTAAACGAGGAACTGGCTGCTCGGTACGGATTGAAGGCCACCGAGCGTGGCGTGGTGGTGGTCAGGGTCAAGTCGGGAAGCACGGCGGAAGAAATGGGTGTGCGCGAAGGCGATATTATACTCGAAGTCAATCGCAAGGCGGTGGGCTCGCTCAAGTCCTATGAACATGCCGCTTCCGGCCTTGCCAAGGATCAAGCGGTCCTCTTGCTGCTCAAACGGAAGGGCCAAACGATCTATCTTACGCTGCGGCCCTAACGCGTGAAGCGTGAAGCGAGACGAGCAAGACGTGCGCGACAGGCGCGACTCGCGAAGATGAAACTTCCGACCCGTCCCGCTTTTCTCGCGAGTCTCGCGCGAATAATGCGGCCTAACAGGCGGCCTTGCATATGACCATGACTCGCTCGCCTCGCGGCGAACCGGTCCCTCGTCAGGCTTCTTTGGTGGTGGCGCTCGTGCCGGCTGCTGGCCGCGGGCTTCGGATGGGCGGCTCCGTTCCCAAACAATTTCTTTCGTTGGGTGGTGAGCCGCTCATCATTCAGTCGTTGCGGATGTTGCAAGCCGCTCCCGTGGTCGACCAGATCATTCTTGCCGTTCCGCCTGCAGACGTCGAATATTGTGAGCACGAGATCGTCTCGCGGCAACGTTTCACCAAAGTGACGAAGGTGGTGGCGGGTGGTGCAGAGCGCCAGGATTCGGTGCGGTACGCGCTCGCTCAGGTTCCCTCAGACACAGAAATCGTGCTCATACACGACGCCGTACGGCCATTTGTGACGCTTCGGATGATCGCCGAGGTCGTGGCTGCGGCGAGGAAAGAGGGAGCGGCGATTATTGCGCTTCCGATGCGGGATACTGTGAAGCAGGTACGGACGGATGGGATGATTGAGCGAACGGTCGATCGCACCCCCTTGTGGCTCGCTCAAACTCCGCAGGCCTTTCGACGGGACTGGATCGAGACCGCTCACAGGAAAGCGCATGCCGAAGGGGTGCGGGCCACCGATGACGCATTCCTGGTGGAATGGCTGGGGTATTCGGTTATGGTGGTTGAGGGAAGCGGGGAGAACATCAAAGTGACGAGGCCTGAAGACCTGGTGATCGGCGAAGCGATTCTGGCGTCGCGAATCACGGGGAGCGGGACGCGCGAGAAAGGCGTGAAAAGCGGGACTGGCACGTCTCGCCCTTCGCGCCAGTCTCGCAAGTCGCGCTGACTGACGCGTGGCGAATCATGAGGAGAGCCTATGACAATGCGAGTGGGCTGCGGCTACGACATCCATCCGTTGGGACCAGGACGAAAGCTGATTCTCGGCGGGATCGAGGTGCCCCACAGCAAGGGTTTGTTGGGACATTCCGATTCCGATGCCTTGGTCCATGCCCTCTGCGATGCGCTGCTCGGGGCGATGGGTGAAGGAGACTTGGGCCGACACTATCCCAGCTCCGATCAGCGGTTCAAAGGTATTTCGAGCCTGAAGCTGCTGGAGGATGTAGTCGGGAAGATGCGGGGGAAGGGGTATCGCATCGTGAACGTCGATACGGTCATTATCGCGCAGGCCCCTCGACTCAGTTCGCACTTGGCAGCCATGCAGAAGCAGATGGCGCAGGTGCTCGGGGTCGATCCTGGCCTCGTCAACGTGAAGGTGAAGGGGGGAGAGGGAATCGGCATGATCGGTCGGGAGGAAGGGATTGCCGCCCAGGC
>CAZPWD010000093.1:0-10144 GCA_964590025.1 uncultured Nitrospira sp. | reverse complement strand
TTCTCTCTCATCTTCTGTCGCTTAATCAAGCGGGCCAGGTACGTGCGTTGGATCTTGAGGCGGTCTGCTGCTTGTGTCTGATTGCCCGCCGCTTCTTCGATGGCTCGCTCGATGATGTAGCGGCCATGTTCTTCCATCGACTCATGGTACGGGAGTGAAAGATAGGGAAGGCATTCGCCCGGCGAGGTGCGGCCCACGGCATCCAACGACAGCATGCCCGGTTCGATGGTGTCTGACTGGTTCAAGACGACGGCCCGTGCGACGACATTCTCCAATTCGCGAATGTTGCCCGGCCAACGGTACCGGCTCATGGCCTCCATTGCCGCGGGGCTGAGCATCATGCCGGGACGTTTCGCTTCCCTGGCATGTCGGTTCAAGAAAAACTTGGCCAGAGCAGGGAGGTCATCGGGCCGTTCGCGGAGCGGGGGCAGAGTCAGGCTGATGACGTTCAAACGGAAAAAGAGATCCTCGCGAAACTCACCGGTCTTCACGGCCTGTCGGAGATCCTTGTTCGTGGCGGCGATGATCCGAATATTGATCGACACGAGGCGTGTGCCGCCGACTCGATGAAATTCCCTGTCCTGGAGCACGCGCAACAGTTTGGCTTGCAGTGGGAGCGACATGTCTCCGATCTCGTCCAGGAAGATTGTGCCTCCGTCCGCCATCTCCAGTTTGCCCTTTTGGAGGCGATCCGCGCCGGTGAAGGCGCCGCGTTCATGCCCGAAGAGTTCATTTTCGAGCAGCGTTTCCGTGAGGGCGACACAGTTGATGACCACCAGCGGCATGGCCTGACGCGGACTCCACTGGTGGATGGAACGGGCGAAGAGTTCCTTGCCCGTGCCGCTTTCACCAAGCAGTAACACGCTGGCATCGGATTTCGCGGCACGTTGGGCTGACTCCATCACCGCACGGATCTTCGCGCTCATGCCCACAATCGAGGCGTAGCGGCTGTCGACTTCGGACTTGAGACAGGCCACTTGCCGTTTGAGGGTGTTTCGCTCCAAGGCCTTGCCGATCACGATGAGGAGATGGTCTTTGTCCAGCGGCTTGGTTAGAAAATCGTAGGCGCCGGTTTTCATGGCCTCGACGGCGGCATCGATCGAGGCATGGGCGGTCATGACGATCACCGGGAGATCCTCGGCTGGTCTGACTTTCGGGAGTCGCTTGAGGACCTCAAGGCCGGTCAGGCGTGGCATATCCAGATCGAGCAACATGAGGTGCGGAGCTTCCTGCTCGACCAGCTCGAGCGCCTGCACCCCATCGCGTGCGATCACGGTTCCGTAGTCGGAGGCCTGCAGACGATCCTCCAGCATCGTGGCAATATCAGGATCGTCGTCGACGATGAGAATTTTGGCCTTCATGTCCAGTACCGTTAGGCGTGAAGCGTTAGGCGTGAGGTGATATCGCCCCACTGCACGTTCGGACGACAATCTTGATCCATCGCCTGACGCCTCACCCCTTACCCCTCACGGATTATCCATGACATTCATCACCAAACCCGTCAGCGGTTTCGGGAAGAAGTACGTCGACTTGTGGGGCATGCGTTCGCCGGCCGTCGCGACGGCTTGTACCTCGCTGACTTTTGTCGCGTTGAGCAGCAAGGCTCCGGTTCCCGCTCCCTTCGCCACCCAATCCAAGGCTTCATGATCATCCTTCGTATAGAGGATGGCCTCCTGTTCCTCTTGCGTAGGGCAGAGCGTCGTGACGACGAGTTGTTGGAGCAGCGACACATCGAGTTTGGCGCGAGGAGAGGCTTGTGCGGGCGGACGATGGGCTGGTTTCAAGCTCAGCGTGACGTAACGGCTGTCTCCCCTCAACGCCAGTCCGAACACCGGAACCATGCGGCCGTTGGTTCGTAAGGCCTCGATGAACTTCGCGCGTGTGGTTGCTTGTGTGGCCGCCGTGAACGGAAATTCCTGCAGGTCGAACATGGTGCCTAGCAATGATTGCACACGGTCATAAGAAGGCAGGGCAGTGGTCGTGACCCGATGCGTCGGGAGTACGGTTAAGCCCGGGTCTTCAAGGGCGGTCAATAGCATCAGCACCGCGTCGTACGACTGCTGGCCGGCAAGCGACCCAGCCTGCTGCCGGCGGAGTTTCTGATAGTTCAACGCGGTCTCGTAGCGATGGTGGCCGTCTGCGATAAACAACGGCTTGCTGCGCAAGCCGTCGACCGCGTGCTTCAGTACGGCTGGATCCGTCACAGCCCAGAGTTGCTGACGGAACCCCACATCGTCGCGAAAGTCGATCGGGGCAGGTTCACCCTTGATTGCCCCTTCCAGCAGGCCCATCACCGTTCCTTGGGGGTCGGAGTAGAGCGACCAAATGGGGCTGAAGTTCGTCTTGCAGGCTTCGAGCAGATTCAGCCGATCTGTTTTGGCGGCCGAGCGCGTATTCTCGTGCGGGTAGATATGTCCAGAATCGAGCGTTTCCAGTTTTACGGTGGCGAGAAAGCCCTTGAGAGTATTCGTCGGCGAGCCGGTCGGAGCATAGGGCGCGGTGTATTCGATCGTATGGTAGTAGAAGGTTGGCTGCGCGTCGCGTTTCAGCGTCCCGCTCTTAAGCCAGTCGCGAAGGGTCAATGCGGCGCGGGTGTATCGATTATTGGCTGGACTGTCGCCGGGTTGATCGAACCCCAATTCGAGTCGAATGATGTTCTGCGGGTGGCGATCGTGCAAGGCCTTCTGCCCGGCCGCATCGATGATGTCGTAGGGCGGCGCCACGACCTGTTTGATATCTCCGACAACCGTCGTATCGTACCGCATGCCATGAAACGGAATGATCGTCGACATAGCGAAATCCTCTACTCGATAAGCGGTTGGGCCGTCGCGGCGCAACGACCAGAGGGGTGGAACCTTTCCCGCTGCGCGGTGCCGTTTCCATGGCTGTTCCGTGGAACACGTGAGGAGAAAGGCTATCGATCGCGGGTAACCATATAGTTGGCGGTCACCGAGAGGGCTCGTTTGGCCGTACTGTCTTCGAACTGGTTGAGATCTCGTTGGGCCGCGGCGACGTAGGATCGTGCGCGGTCCATGGCATAGGTGATCGAGCCCAATTCTTCCATCAAGCGAATGAACCGACCGAGGTCTTCCTCTGTCAGGGTCCTGCTTTCCATGCGGTCGATGATCATCTGCCGGTCCTGTTCCGAACAATGGTGCAGCAGATGTAACAGCGGCAGCGTGGCCTTGCCTTGGCGGAGGTCCTGCCCCAGCGTCTTGCCCAAGCGTTCGCCATTGGCGGTGTAGTCGAGCGTATCGTCGGCCACTTGGAAGGCGATCCCAAGATGTTGGCCGAACCGGAAGAGCGCATCCTGCTGGCCCTCAGAGGCGTCCGCGAGAATGGCGCCCATGCGACAAGCGGCGGCAATCAGGCCGGCCGTCTTGTGATCTACAATCTTAAGATACTCCGCCTCCGACATGGATGGGTTGCCGTTGTAATAGAGCTGCAGCACTTCGCCCTCAGCCATCTTCTTGCAGGCCTCGCCGAGCACTTCGTTAATCCCATGGTTCCGGAAGTCGATGACCTGGCAGAAGGCTTTGGAGTAGAGATAGTCTCCGACGAGGATACTGATTTGGTTGCCCCAGACTTTTCGGGCGGTTCGCCGGCCTCGGCGCATATCGGCATCGTCGACCACATCGTCGTGGAGCAGGGACGCGGTATGAATGAACTCCACCAGACTGGCGAGTTGGTGATGATCGCGACCGGTATAGCCGCAGAGACGGGCAGAGAGCAGTAGCAAAAAAGGCCGAATTCGTTTTCCGCCGCTGTTCAGGATGTGGGCGGCGACGGTATTGACGAGTGCCACACTGGAATCGAGGTTCGTCCGGGCCTGGCGTTCCATCCCCTCCAGTTCATCATGGTACGCCTCCCAGACGTCCGCCATGTTGTTGATAGTGGGGGTGATTGGGCTTTGAGGCATGCGGCGGATGGTAGGGCAGAGGAGGAAACAAAGTCAAGCCAATCACCCCTATGGGGAGCGAGCCTGAATGGACTCCCTGTACGAGAGATAATCTTGACAGAAGAATCGCGCTTCTATTAAGGTGAGCGGAGCGGATACGAACGGAATTCGCCTTGTGAGTGACGGGGTTAGCCATCCCGATTGCCTCTCTGGTGTAGTCTCCGTCCAGTAGCATAAACGCCTACATTTTTAACGAGATACGAACGATGAGCATCCCTGGGTTTCCACCGAAACAAGGCCTCTACGATCCTGAACAGGAGAAAGACTCCTGTGGGATCGGTTTTGTCGTCAACATCAAGGGCCAGAAATCCCATACCATTGTTCAGCAGGGGCTTCAGATTCTTGAGAGCCTTAGTCACCGAGGGGCGCAGGGCTGTGACCCTTGCACGGGAGACGGTGCCGGGATTCTGCTTCAAGTACCACACGAGTTCCTCAAGCGTGCGGCCGGCGATGCAGGGGTTTCCCTGCCCAACGCCGGGGAGTATGGCGTCGGGATGATGTTTCTCCCGCCCGAGGCCGACGCGCGACAACAGTGTGAGGTACTCTTTACCAGAATTATCGGGGAAGAGGGCGCTCGGCTCATTGGTTGGCGCGATGTGCCGGTCAAGAGCGATGTGATTGGCGTCGTGGCACGCAGCACCGAGCCGTTTATGCGGCAGGTGTTTATCGCCCGCGATGTCCTCAATGAAGGGCAGTTTGAACGCAAGCTCTATGTCATTCGCAAGCGGGTGGAGAAGGCCATCCGCGAATCGGCCATTCAGGGGCGTGACTACTTTTACATCTCGAGCTTGTCGGCGAACACCATCGTCTACAAGGGGTTGTTGCTTCCGCATCAGATGCCTGAGTACTACCAGGACTTGAAGGATGAGCGCCTGACGAGCGCGCTTGCCCTCGTGCACTCCCGCTTCAGTACAAACACGTTCCCCACCTGGCCGTTGGCCCATCCCTACCGCTACATTTGTCATAACGGTGAGATCAATACGCTCAAGGGCAACATGAATTGGATGCGCGCCCGACAAGGCCGGCTCAACTCTGAACTGTTCGGCCAGGATCTGGCCAAGCTCTATCCGATCGTCTCCGAGCAGCAGAGCGACTCCGCCTGTCTGGACAATGCCGTGGAATTTCTGACCATGGGAGGCCGCTCTCTCCCGCACGTGATGATGATGCTGATTCCCGAGCCCTGGGTCGCGAATCCGCAAATGGATCTCGATCGGCGTGGGTTCTATGAGTACCACGCGGCGATGCAGGAGCCCTGGGACGGTCCCGCTGCAGTCTGTTTCACCGACGGCAAGTTTATCGGCGCGACGCTCGATCGCAACGGGCTGCGTCCCTGTCGCTATCAAGTGACGACGGACGGCCTGGTGATCTTGGCCTCGGAAGCGGGTGTGCTGCCGATGGATGTCCGGAAGATCAGGCAGAAGGGGCGCCTCATGCCGGGCCGGATGTTCATGGTCGATACCGTGCAAGGGCGCATCATCGATGACGAGGAAGTGAAGGCCGAGATTGTGAGCCGCAAGCCCTACCGGTCCTGGGTCACCGAGTATCGGATTTCGCTCGACGAGTTGCCTGATCCCAGCAATGTACCGCAGCCGGACCACCCGACGATCCGCCAGCGCCAGCAGGCCTTTGGCTACACCGTCGAAGAGTTGAAGATGGTCATCACGCCGATGGTCGTGGAAGGCCAGGAAGCAGTGTCGTCGATGGGCACGGACACGCCGCTCGCGGTGCTCTCGGAGCGGCCACAGCTGCTCTTCAAGTATTTCAAGCAGCTGTTCGCCCAGGTGACCAATCCGCCGATCGATCCGATTCGCGAAGAACTGGTGATGTCGCTGACGACCAGCATTGGGCCCAAGCCGAATCTGATGCATGAGCATCCGGAGGCCTGCCGCCGCATCCGGGTCAAACAGCCGATTCTGACAAATGCCGAGCTCCAGAAGATTCGCGAGATCGCCGATCCGCATTTTAAGAGTCAGACGCTCAAGATGCTCTTCAAAGTGGCCGAGGGGCCTGAAGGGCTCGGGGCAGCAGTCGACGATCTCTGTCGACAGGCGTCCCAGGCTATTAAAGAAGGCTACAAGTTCCTGATCCTTAGCGATCGCGGAGTCAACGAAGAATGGGCGCCGATTCCGAGCCTCCTTGGCATCGCGTCCGTCCACCATCACCTTGTGCGAGACTGCACGAGGACCGAAGTCGGACTCATCGTCGAAACCGGCGAGCCGCGCGACGTGCATCAATTCGCGGCGCTCATCGGCTACGGAGCCGGCACGGTGAATCCCTATCTCGCCTTCGAATCGCTTGTGGACATGGAACGCGACGCGTATCTGCCGGAAGGGTTGGATGCTCAGACCGCCGAGGGCAAGTTCATCAAGGCCATCAACAAGGGCCTGCTCAAAATCTTCTCCAAGATGGGTATCTCGACCGTACAGTCTTATTGCGGCGCGCAAATCTTCGAGGCGATCGGATTGAATCACGAGCTGGTCGATCGATACTTCACAGGGACCGCCTCGCGCATTGAGGGCATCGGCATCCGGGAGATCGGTGAAGAAACCTTGCGGCGGCACCGCGTGGCCTACGAGCCGACGCCGATCCGGCAACTCGATTTCGGCGGGGAGATCCACTACCGCATCCAGGGCGAGCACCACAACTGGAATCCCGAAACGATTTACAAACTTCAGCATGCGACCAAGTGGAACGATCCCAAGACCTTTGCTGAATTCGCACAGCTCGTGAACGACGAGAGCAAGCAGCGCTCGAACCTCCGCGGCCTGCTCGACTTCAAATTCCTGCCGAAAGCGATTCCGCTCGACGAAGTCGAGCCGGCGAAAGAAATCGTCAAGCGATTTACCACCGGCGCCATGTCCTTCGGCGCGATCAGCAAAGAGGCGCACGAGACATTGGCGATCGCGATGAATCGGATCGGCGCCAAGAGCAACACGGGCGAGGGCGGCGAGGATCCTGAGCGGTTCGTTCCGCTGCCGAACGGCGACTCGAAGAATTCTTACATCAAGCAGGTGGCCTCGGCGCGGTTCGGAGTCACGTCGCACTACTTGGTCAACGCAAAGGAGTTGCAGATCAAGATGGCGCAGGGAGCCAAGCCCGGTGAGGGCGGACAGTTGCCCGGCCATAAAGTGGATGAAGTGATCGCGAAATTGCGATATGCCACGCCGGGCGTCCAGTTGATTTCTCCGCCGCCGCACCACGATATCTATTCCATCGAGGATCTAGCCCAGCTCATTTTCGATCTGAAGAACTCCAGCCCCGATGCGGACATCTCAGTCAAGCTGGTAGCCGAAGTGGGAGTGGGCACGGTTGCGGCCGGTGTTGCGAAGGCGCATGCAGACAAAGTTCTGATCAGCGGCGACTCAGGCGGCACCGGCGCCTCGCCCCTGGCCTCGATCAAATACGGCGGGGTCCCGTGGGAATTGGGCCTGGCCGAAACGCATCAAACGTTGGTGCTGAACGATCTGCGCGGACGAATTCGCGTCGAAACCGACGGCCAAATGAAAACCGGCCGCGACGTCGCCGTCGCCGCGTTGCTGGGCGCCGAAGAATTCGGCTTCTCGACCGCCCCGCTGATCGTCGAAGGCTGTATCATGATGCGGAAGTGCCACCTCAACACCTGTCCGGTGGGGGTGGCGACGCAAGATCCCGTTTTGCGGAAGAAGTTCATCGGCCAGCCGGAACATGTCGTGAATTTCTTCTTCTTCGTGGCCGAAGAGTTGCGGCAGATCATGGCCAAACTCGGATTCCGCTCGGTGAAGGAGATGATCGGGCGCGTGGATAAACTGAAAGCTCAGAAAGCCATCGACCACTGGAAGGCGAAAGGGCTGGATCTTACCCCGCTCTTACACGCACCAGATGTGGGGCCGGAGATTGCCCGCTATTGTGTGCAGAAACAGGACCACGGTCTCGCGGGCGTGCTCGATAACAAGCTGATCGAGCTCTGCAAGCCGGCGATCGAGCGAGGGGAAAAAGTAACGCTCGATCTGCCGATTCGAAATGTGAACCGCACGGTCGGTACGATGATGTCCAGCCGCATTGCAAAGAAGTATGGGCTTGAAGGACTGCCGCCAGACACGATCACGATCAAGTTCACCGGCTCGGCCGGTCAATCCTTCGGCGCATTCATCTCGCGCGGCATCACCATGATCCTCGAAGGCGAGTCAAACGACTATTTGGGCAAGGGACTGTCTGGAGGGAAGATCATTGTATTCCCGCCGAAGCAGGCGATCTATTCGCCGGAAGAGACGATTCTCATCGGAAACACTTCGCTCTACGGCGGGACGCAAGGTGAAGCCTATTGCTACGGCATGGCGGGCGAGCGGTTTGCGGTGCGGAACAGCGGCGTCAGGGCAGTCGTCGAAGGGACCGGCGACCACGGCTGCGAGTACATGACCGGCGGCGTCGTCGTCGTCCTCGGCCGGACCGGGCGCAACTTCGCGGCGGGGATGTCCGGGGGCGTGGCCTTCGTGTTGAACGAACTGGACAAATTCCAGTCCCGCTGTAACCTCGGCATGGTGGAATTGGAAAAGGTGACAACGGCGGAAGACAAGAAGACGCTGCATCAGATGATCACGTCGCATTTCATGTATACCGGCAGCCGCAAGGCCAAGCAGGTCCTGGATGCCTGGGAGACCATGCTGCCGAAGTTTGTCAAGGTGATGCCGGTGGACTATAAGCGCGTGTTGGAAGAACGGAAGAAGAAGGCTGCAGCGAGCAAGTAAGGGGTGAGGCGTTAGGGGTAAGGGGTAGAGTAAGGAACACAGCCGATCAGCATGGACTCAGCACTCAGAACTTAGCACTCAGCACTGGAAAAGAAATGGCTGATCCCAAAGGTTTCATGAAATATGCCCGCGAGGGGCCGAAGCGTCGTCCCGTCGAGCTGCGCGTGCTCGATTGGAAGGAATTCTACGAACCGATCTCGGAAGAAAAACTCCAGACTCAAGGGGCGCGTTGCATGGATTGCGGCGTGCCCTTTTGCCAAAGCACGAACGGCTGCCCGGTTGTGAATCTCATTCCGGATTGGAACGACCTCGTGCACCGTGGCCGCTGGCTCGGTGCGCTCAAGGCGCTGCACACCACCAATAACTTCCCGGAATTCACCGGCCGCCTTTGTCCCGCACCCTGCGAGTCGGCCTGCGTGCTCGGGATCAACAGCGACCCTGTGTCGATCCGCGTCATCGAATGGAACATCATCGATCGAGGCTTCAACGAAGGACTCGTGCAACCGATCCTGCCGACTGCAAAGACCGGCAAGACGGTGGCCATCGTCGGCTCAGGACCGGCCGGTCTTGCCGCTGCGCAGCAACTGGCCCGCGCGGGCCACACCGTGACGCTGTTCGAGAAAGCCGACCGGATCGGCGGCTTGCTCCGCTACGGCATCCCCGACTTCAAGATGGAAAAATGGGTCATCGACCGCCGGTTGGAACAGATGCAGGCGGAAGGCGTCATCTTCAAGACCAATGTCAATGTCGGCAAGGATATTTCGGGCGAAGAACTCCGGCGCGAGTTCGATGTGATCGGCCTCACGCTCGGCGCCGAACAGGCTCGCGAGCTGCCGATTCCTGGGCGGGAACTCAAGGGCATCCACTTGGCGATGGACTATCTGACGCAGCAGAACAAACGGAACGCCGGCGACACGATCACGGATGAACCGATTACGGCGAAGGGTAAGCGCGTCGTCATCATCGGCGGCGGCGATACGGGATCGGACTGTTTGGGCACGACGCACCGGCATGACTGCAGCGAAGTCCATCAGTTCGAATTACTCCCGGAGCCTCCGCCGACCCGCGCTGGTTCGACCCCCTGGCCGCTCTGGCCCATGCAACTCCGCACCTCGCACGCGCACGAAGAAGGCTGCGATAGACAGTGGAGTATCTCGACCACGAAGTTCACCGGCCACAATGGCCAGGTGACGAAGCTCCACGCCAATCGGGTGAAGTTTGAGAACGGCAAGTTCACGCCGATTCCCAACAGCGACTTCGAGATGGACGCGGATCTCGTCCTCCTCGCGATGGGTTTCACCGGCCCCGTGAAGAACGGCCTGCTCGACAGCCTCGGCGTGAAATATGATCAGCGCGGCGCAGTGGCGGTGGACGACAACTTCATGACCAATCTCGACGGCATCTTTGCCGGCGGCGATACCAAACGCGGCGCCTCGCTCATTGTCTGGGCCATTGCCGAAGG
>CAZPWD010000092.1:0-10215 GCA_964590025.1 uncultured Nitrospira sp. | reverse complement strand
CGCTTCACGCTTCACGAACGACAGTCCAAGGGAGCCGCATTATAGAAGTGGGCCAAAATCCTTGTCAATCAATGGAGGCTCCGGTAGAATCGGGCCGCTCATGCTGACCGGACCCTCCAACGTTGTGCAAAATCACCACAGCCTCACTTCCACGCTCGATGATGTCGCTGAACGACGGGCGCAGGGATCCGTCGCTGCGTTGTTCGACGTCGACAATACGCTCCTGCCGGGAGAGGCCAGCGAGGTACTATTCTTTGGGTTTCTGTGGCGACGTGGTCTGGTGGGATGGGGCGAGTTGAGGCGGAGTGCGGCCTGGCTGGCGGGGCACGTTCCCCCCTTCTCGCTGCACTCGCTCCGAGAACGAAAAGTGTATCTGACGGGTAAGCGCCCCGCAGACATTGAATCGTATGCGCGAGAGTTCTGTCAGGCTAAGATGATCGGCAGGCTGTCCGTGCAGGGTCGCGCAAGGCTGGACGAGCATCGACAGGCCGGTCACCATCTGATTCTTGTGACTGGCGCACCTGATTTTTTGATCGCGCCCCTTGCGGAGTTTTTGGGCGTGACCACGGTCTTCGCGGCGAAGCCGGAGCAACGGGATTCCGTCTATACCGGTGCGTTGATTCCCCCGTTGCCCTATGGCCGTGGCAAGCATGAGCTGATCCTCGCCCACGCTCAAAGAATGGGCCTCGATCTGGCCGGTTCCTACGCCTATGGCGACAGCCCCGGCGATCGCGACATTCTTGAACTGGTCGGGCACCCCCTGGTGGTCAACCCGATCCGGGGCATGGCTCGCACGGCGCGCCGCCTCAGCTGGCCTGTCGCGAGATGGAAGTGAACAAGATTGTATGAAGTCATCAAGTCCGAATTTCTTCAAGTCATCAGGTCTCAGACTTTCGACCTTCAGACTTTATGACCTTCAGACTTTCTGACGCGAGCGTTGTATGCAAGTTACCGAGATCTTCCATAGCATTCAAGGCGAGTCGAGCTACGCCGGACAGCCCTGCGTGTTTGTACGGCTGACCGGATGCCCGCTCCGCTGCACCTGGTGCGATACCGACTATGCCTTTTACGGAGGGCACGAGTGCGCGATCGATGAGGTCCTGGCGAAGGTGCACACCTATGGGTGCCGCCTCGTGGAGGTCACGGGAGGGGAACCGCTTGTTCAGCCCGAGAGCCTCCTGCTCATGACCAGACTGTGCGACGCCGGCTATACGGTCCTTCTTGAGACCAGCGGCGCCGTCGATATCACGCCGGTCGATCCGCGTGCGCATGTCATCCTGGATGTGAAATGCCCGGGAAGCGGCATGACAAATCGAATGCACTGGTCGAACCTTTCTCAGCTGGCAGCCAAAGACGAGGCGAAGTTTGTCCTGGCCGACCGAGTCGACTACGACTGGGCCCGTGAGATTCTTGTCCGGTATGACATAGCAAACCGCTGTACGGTGCACTTCAGTCCTGTCTTCGGCTCGCTCGATGTGCGTGAGCTGGCAGAGTGGATCCTGGCCGATAAGCTTCCGGTGCGCTTCCAGCTGCAGATGCACAAGTATATATGGGCGCCCGACATGCGAGGGGTGTGAGTTGTAGCTATCAGCTCTCAGCCCTCAGTTTGAACTGAAAGCTGAGTGCTGAGAGCTGACAGCTTGAACAAGGAGACGTGAATGAAGATCATGCAGGTTACGGTACAGGTCGGGCGAGCGGAGACCATAGCGACAGAGGTGTTGGTACTCACGCACTGTGAAGGAGAGGCATTGGCCAAACAGGATGCGGCCCTGCTCGATCGGGCCCTCGGGGGCGCATTGAGCAAGCTGGTGCAATCCAAGGAATTCGAAGGCAAGGCCAACGAAGTATTGCTGTATCACACGCAAGGTACGATGCCTGCGAAGCGGCTGGTGCTGGTCGGTTTGGGCAAGAAGAACGAGGTTACGCTTGAGACGATCCGGCAAGCGATGGGCTCAGCTGCGAAGCGCGTCAGTCAGGCGAAGGTTGGGTCCTTTGCGGTGGCGCTGCCAACCGTGATGCCTGGCGGGATGTCATGGGTCGAGGTGGCGCAAGCGATGGTTGAAGGGGCGATCCTGGGCAGTTATCAGTTCACCGTCTATCGGAGCGAGGCCGCCTCAGGGCACGACGTCGCGGGGATGAACATTCTCATTCCGAAGAAGGGTCAGTTACAGCAGGTCACTGAAGGGGTCCGGCGCGGCGTCGCCACGGCAGAGGCCACCGTCTTTGTCCGAGACCTCTGTAATCATCCCTCCAACGTCCTGACCCCCACCAGGGTCGCCAACGAAGCGAAGACCGTTGCCAAGGCTGAAGGCATTGCGATTAAGATTCTCGAGCAGAAGGAGATGGAGCGTTTGGGGATGGGCGCGCTGCTCGGCGTGGCACGCGGGAGCCAGGAGCCGCCCAAGTTCATCATCCTTGAATACAATGGGGCCAAGAAAAAAGATGCGCGTCCGGTCGTGCTGGTCGGGAAAACGATCACCTTCGATACGGGAGGGATCTCGCTGAAGCCTGCCGAAAATATGGAGCACATGAAGGCCGATATGACGGGGGGGGCCGAAGTTCTGGCCTCGATTCGGGCGGCGGCCAGACTCAAGCTCCCGCTGCGTCTCATCAGTATCCTGCCCGTGGCGGAAAACATGCCGGGTGGCCGGGCGATGAAGCCGGGCGATATCGTGACGACACTGTCGGGGAAGACCGTCGAAGTGCAGAACACGGACGCGGAAGGCCGGCTCATCCTGGCCGATGGCCTCGCCTATGCGATGCGCTATAAGCCGGCGGCCTTGATCGACATTGCGACGCTCACGGGGGCTTGCGTCGTGGCGCTCGGCCAATTTGCGATCGGGATGTTCGGGAGCGACCAGCCACTCAAAGAACAGGTCAGGAAGTCGGGACAGAAGGCCGGCGAGCGTGTGTGGGAGATGCCCTTGTGGGAAGAATATTTCGAACAGCTCAAGAGCGATGTCGCCGATATGCGCAACATCGGTGGCCGTGGCGGCGGCATGATCACCGCGGCGCTCTTTCTGAGCAAGTTCGTGGGGGACTGCCCGTGGGTGCATCTCGATATTGCCAGTACAGATTGGAGCGAGCGGGAACGGGCCTACATTCCGAAGGGTCCCACCGGGATTGGAACCAGGTTGCTGGTGCAATACCTGATTGATCGGAGCCTCTAGCATTGGAGCGATATCGACTGACCTCGCGCGAAAAGATCGGGCAGCTCTTCATGGTCGGGGTTTTGGGCACATCGGTGACGCCCGATCTGGCCTCGTTCATTAAAGCTTACAAGCCGGGCGGTGTGATTCTCTTCTCGCGGAATCTGGAATCCGTCGAGCAGATAGTCGACCTGACCAACGGCCTGCAAGCCTGCAGCCCCCATTCGCCGCTCTTGATCTCGATCGATCAAGAAGGCGGTCGGGTCTCCCGCCTTCCGAAGGGCTTTACGATTTTCCCCCCCTGCGACCTATTGGGCCGCTGCAACTCAACCGAATTGGCCTACGCGGCTGGGTCCACCATTGCCACAGAATTGCGAGCGGTGGGCGTGAACATGAACATGGCGCCGGTGCTCGACGTGAACAGCAATCCGGACAATCCGGTTATCGGCGACCGGGCGTTCGGCACGACACCGGATGTGGTCTGTGAACTGGGGTTGGCAACGGCGGCGGGGCTGCAAGACAGCAAGGTCGTGGCCTGCGGGAAACACTTTCCCGGTCACGGCGATACGAATGCTGATTCCCACAAAGAGCTTCCGGTGGTCGAGGCATCGCGGGAGCGATTGGAGGCCGTCGAGTTCCCCCCTTTCCGCCGTGCCGCCGCGCAGAGCATTGCGTCAATGATGACCGCGCACGTGCTCTACCGGGCCCTCGATCCGGAATTGCCGGCCACGCTCTCGCCGACCATCATCACGAATTTCTTGCGCCAGGAACTGCAATACGACGGAGTGGTGTTGACAGATGATTTAGAAATGCATGCGATCATCGACCACTATGGCATCGAAGACGCGGCGGTTCGTGCGGTGCTGGCGGGATGCGATGTCCTGTTGATTTGTAAAGATCGAGACCGGGAAGTCGCCGCCTTCCAAGCCGTGGAGCAGGCGGTGGAGGCAGGGACCATTTCTGCGGAACGGTTGAACCAGTCGGTTGCTCGGATCACCCGCCTGAAGGACCAGTTCATCGCGCCCTACAAACCGGTCAACGTCTCCGATGCAAAGCTCGTTGCAGGATGCCAAACCCATCGATCGTTGCTGCACTCAATCGAACAGGTTCAGGCACGGTTATCTCTCCAGAAATATTCATGAGCACGTTGCTGCACGCACTACGAGGCGTTCCTCGTGTAGCGTGAATCGTTATTCGCGCGAGACACGCGAGACTTGCGAGAAAAGCGGGACGGGTGAGACGGACGACGGTTCGAAGTCCGAAGTTCGAGGTTTTTAGAGCTTCGAACCCAGAACTTCGAACTTCGCGTCTCGCCTGTCTCGCCAATCTCGCTCGGTTATCCACTCCCCCCTTGCAGGTCGCGGGCCGATTCGCCTACAGTGCGCTGCATGATCCGCACATTTCAAGGTATCAAACCCACTATTCCCACGTCCTGTTTTATTGAAGAGACCGGTGTCGTCATCGGCGATGTCGTGCTAGGCGAGCACTGCAGCGTCTGGTTCCATGCTGTCATTCGCGGGGACGTACACTATATCAGGATCGGTGACCGGACTAACGTGCAAGATCTCTGTATGCTCCATGTCACCCACGATACCCATCCGCTGATCATCGGCAACGAGGTGACCATCGGCCACGCGGTGATACTCCACGGCTGCACGATTAAGGATCGTGTGCTGATCGGGATGGGGGCCATTGTGATGGATGGAGCCGTGATCGGAGAGGATTCGGTGGTGGGGGCCGGTACGCTGGTGGTGGAAGACATGATTGTGCCGCCGAAGAGCGTGATCCTCGGATCGCCGGGCCGTATTCGGCGCGCAGTGTCAGAAGCCGAACTCACGTGGATTAAGGAGTCGGCGGAGAACTACGTGAAGTACGCAGATCTGTACTTGGCCAGCCCATCAAAGACCAAACCCGGCTTCCAAATCTAGATTTTCAGACGCCTCACCCAGGCCCTGTACCTCCCTTGCCGATTTGAATGAAACAGACAGGGTCGCCCACCAATGCCGTCGGATAGTAGCGTTTCCCAACCCGGTAGGACACTCGATGCCGATGGCACCACTCTGCAATCCATATGACTTCTTCTGTGGTGGTCGTGACGAGTCCGGGCCTCGCGAGCTTTCCCATACAACGTGCGACCAATGCACGCACGATGCGGCGCTCTTTGCCAAACTTCAGAGGGTCGAGGGTGAGAGGATTGCCTCGTCCATAAGACAGAGGCGACAGATGCGGGAATCGCTCAGGATCATTCAACACGCTGGCCATCCAGAGATGATCGAATCGGCCCTTCGCGCCGGTCGCATCAACCGCATGGAATGTGAGGGGAATCGAGTGGCAGGCACGGTTGAGGGCTGCGACTTCGGCTCTCCGAAGATTATAGGGTTCCACCGTCCGACCCAGCTCCACCGTTTCCATAATCAAAGCAGGAAGTTCAGCCACCCCGGCACCGACGTAGAGACTGCGGCCGCCCCGTCCTAATTTCCGCCTCAACACCACGGCAACCCGACTCCCGAGACGGTTACAGAGCCCCCGCTTCGCTCGCCAGAACTCATCGCCGCCTTCATGACAGTAGACCGGTCCCAGTGCGCCATAGTCGAGACGGCCATAGACCTCAGTCACGAGACGACGGGTTGCGGGGGCCAGCTTCGTGCGACTCGTCTTCATGGTCGTACACCAGCGATCTGAATCGCGGTTGCGGTCACCGTCGCTGCCACTTTGGAGAGAAATTCGATATTCAGTGTGTCCACGGTGTCAGTCTCACGATGGTAATGCGGATTCCTGAAGTTCGCCGTATCGGTCAACATTACGGCTGGATAGCCTGCATCCCAGAACGAGGCATGGTCGCTGCGACGGGTATGAGGCATGGCCTCCCCTCGGCCTGGCACCACCAATGACAGGGGCTTGAGCTGGGCCGCATGCCGCTGGGCCTCCTGTTCAAGCTGGAGCACCAAAGACCGGGATGCCTCGTTGCCCACAATGGCGAGAAAGTCTCCCTGGGTCGGCACCGCAATGGGTATGTCGGGTGGAGCCTGCTGCGTGCCGGCCTCGCTCCTGGCGAACCCGACACATTCCAAAATAATCGCACCGGCCAATTCACGGCGTTCGGCTTTCAAGCGGGACGCGAACGCCTGACTCCCTAGCCGATCCTGCTCCTCAAGACAGAATGCCACGAGCCAGACGGGTCGCGCGAGAGGTCGCGCGCTAAGGCGAGAAGCCACTTCGAGGAGGATCACGAGCCCACTTGCGTTATCATCCGCGCCCGGTGACCCGGACACGGTGTCGTAGTGGGCCCCGATCAGGAGTGGGGGCAACTTCTCTCCTTGTCGAGGCCAGTCCGGGCTCCTGATCGCCACCACATTGCGATAGACCTTGCCCCACGCACTCATGAGCTGGGCGCTGGCGGCCCAGCCGGACTTGGCAAACTGCGTCGCCAGATAGTGTGCCGCCTTTCGAAGCGCGCGAGGACTCGTTTCAGGATGACGCTCGCCGACGAGGGCCTGAAGATGGCGGTTGATTCGGAGGCGTTGGGTCACCACGAGAAGAGACTGATCGGATTAACCGATTAGGATGCGATCTCCGTCCCGATACCTTTATGCGTGAACACTTCGAGAAGAATGGCATGCGGAATTCGACCGTCGATGATATGGGCTTTGCCGACGCCGCCTCCGAGCGCATCCAAGCAGGCATGTACCTTGGGCAACATCCCTTCGCTGATCGTGCCCTTCTTCACCATCCGTTGCACGTCTTTGCGTGAGACCGTCGAGAGATGGCGCCCATTCGCATCGCGAATGCCTTTCACATCGGTCATCATCACCAGCTTTTCCGCACTCAGAGCGGCGGCCATCGCCCCGGCCACCAGATCAGCGTTGATATTGTATGTATTCCCTTCCCGGTCGGTGCCGATCGGTGCGATGACGGGAATGTAATTATCCTGCTGAAGTTTCCGCACCAACGTGGGGTCGATAGACTGGACCTCTCCGACCAAGCCAAAATCTTCGTCCCCCTCGCCGTCATCGAGATCCTTTTCCAGACTTGCCGCCCAGGCTTTGGCCGTGAGCGGTCGAGAGAGCATGAGCCCGCCGTCCTTTCCACTCAAGCCGACCGCAAGGCCGCCATGGCGATTCAAGAGATCGACGATTTCCATGTTGATCTTGCCGGCCAATACCATCTCCACGATTTCCATCGTGGCCTCATCTGTGACCCGCACCCCATGACGAAACTTGGCTTCGATACCCACTCGCTGGAGCATCTTATCGATCAGGGGGCCCCCACCGTGCACAATGACCGGGTTGAGCCCCACATATTTCAGGAGCACGACGTCCTGAGCGAACCGCTCTTTCAACGGCGCATCGGTCATCGCATGACCGCCATATTTGATGACAATCGTCTTGCCCTTGAACGTGCGAATGTAGGGCAAGGCTTCGATCAGGACGTTTGCTTTCTTAATTAGTCTGTTCATATCTTGGCTCCTATGGCGAGAAAAGCGCGAAAGGTGCGAAACGCGGGACGAGCAAGAGTTCGAGGTTTTCGGAACTTCGAACCACGAAGTTCGGATCGCGGCTGACACAGAGGATCGTCGGCAACTGTATAATGATCATGGCTTCTCGTCCTTCACGACACACACCCTGGTCGAGCGGCCGGCTCGCGGATGCGTCTTATCATAGACGGCCAGGAGCTGGTCCGTGGCCAGGTGCGTATACTTTTGCGTCGTGCTCAATGAAGCATGCCCAAGCATCTCTTGAATCGACCGCAGATCGGCCCCTTCATCGAGGAGATGGGTGGCAAAGGAGTGACGCAACGTATGGGGACTCACGGAACCACCGGCAAGCCGGTTCGAATAGCGGGCCACGATGCGAGCGACGCTCCGAGTCGTCAAACGCCCCCCCCGGCTGTTTCGAAAGACCGGCGACGAGGCGCGCTTCGTCTTCGTCGTCAGATCTCGGGGATCCACCAGGGGCCGCTGATCCAAATATGCCTGAATGGCCCGTAGAGCCACATCTCCGATCGGCACGATGCGCTCCTTCCGACCTTTTCCTCGCAGGTGAACCAGCCCCTCGGACGCACGAAGATCTTCGAGATTGATCCCCACGAATTCACTCACGCGAGCCCCGGTCGAATAGAGCGTCTCCAGCAAGGCGCAGTCTCGGAGCGACCCTCCTGCCTGATCGGCAGGAAACTCCATCAGCGCTGCCGCGTCGTCCTTGGTCAAGACACGCGGAAGATGTTTCGGCTGTTTCGGCGTCCTGATGGCCTCGGCAGGATTGAGGCCCACCATGCCCTCTCGTTGCAGATAGCGATAGAAACTGCGGAGGGAGGCGAGCTTCCGGGCCATCGACGTGCTTTTCTCACGCTTGCGGTCCAACCAGTGAAGATAGGCCCGAATGGACTCCGTCTTCACCGTAGCAGGATCGAGCGTGGGCACGCCGGGGTGCTCCGCCCTCATGAAAGCCTGGAACTGTCGGAGATCCGAAACATAGCTGCGCACTGTTTCATGCGACGCATGACGTTCCAGCTCAAGGAACGTCATGAAAGCT
Organism: uncultured Nitrospira sp.; assembly: GCA_964590025.1. Taxonomy (GTDB): domain Bacteria; phylum Nitrospirota; class Nitrospiria; order Nitrospirales; family Nitrospiraceae; genus Palsa-1315. The sequence continues at coordinate 1,535 of CAZPWD010000092.1, read as the reverse complement.
CGAATTGTGTCATCCATGCCGTCAGGTCCTCAAGCGCCCGTTGTCCCGTGAGCCGTCGTTTGCGCTCCTTGTCTCTCGTCGGTGTGGCAAGGGGAGGGAAGAGCCCGAAATTCGTATTCATCGGCTGAAAGTGACGAGGGTCCGTGGTCGTGATGTACGACACGAGACAGCCATGCGCCGTGGTGGGCGGCGGCGTAACCAACGGCAACCCTGCCAGGCCACGGGCAGCGTTGATTCCGGCCAACCCTCCCATCGCGGCGGAATCCGTATAGCCCTCGACGCCGACCAGCTGTCCTGCAAAGAAGAGGGTGCCACGCGCCTTAAACTGAAGGGTATCGCGCAGCAGTTGGGGAGAATTGATAAAGGTGTTGCGATGCAGGCTGCCGTAGCGCAGAAACTCCGCCTCCTCAAGACCGGGAATCATACGAAACACCCGCTTCTGCTCCCCGTAGGTCAATTTAGTCTGGAATCCCACGAGGTTGTAACAGGAGCGATGGGCGTTTTCCGTCCGGAGCTGTACCACAGCATAGGCTCGCGCACCAGTCTTGGGATTCTCAAGGCCCACCGGCTTCAACGGCCCGAACTGCATGGTCTGGCGGCCCCGTTCGGCCATCACTTCGATAGGGATACAACCTTCGAAGTAGGACGTCTTTTCAAATTCTTTGGGTTGGACTTTCTCCGCCGCGAGCAACGCGTCATAGAAGGCGTTGTAGACCGGCTCGTCCATCGGACAGTTGAGGTAGTCATCCCCACCCTTGTCGTATCGGGACGCGAGAAATACGACATCCATATTGATGGAATCGGCATCCACGATCGGAGAAATTGCATCGTAAAAATACAAATGTTTCGTGTGGGTCAATTGCGCAATCGCCTGAGACAGTTTGTCGGATGTCAGCGGGCCGGTTGCCAGAATGCAGAGACAGTCCGTTGGAATCTCGGTGATTTCCTCATGCAGAATGCGAATGTTCGGATGCCCTTCCAGCGCCTGGGTAATCTTGAGTGAAAACTGCTCGCGATCGACGGCCAGGGCCGATCCTGCTGGCACCCGTACCTCATCCGCCACGCGAATAATGAGCGAGTTGAGACGGCGCATTTCCTCTTTCAAGATGCCTGGTGCATTCAGTAGATCCGCGGAGCCGAGCGAATTCGAACAGACCAGCTCTGCCAAACCACCGGTCTTGTGTGCTTGCGTCATCTCTTTTGGGCGCATTTCATAGAGCGTCACTTTCGCTCCACGATTGGCCGCCTGCCACGCCGCTTCAGACCCGGCCAGACCACCCCCGATAATGACAATGTCGTCGCGCATGCGCGTGAAACTCCGCGAAGAAAGACTGAGAGCGGTGGCATTGTAGGAACTGCGTTTTGGGGATGTCAAGGCGACTTCGCTACGCATGCCGCATGGCGTCACGGTTGATCCGATTTATGACCCCGTGCTAGACTTCGCCTCGTGTAGGCGATTAGCTCAGGGGTAGAGCGCTTCCTTCACACGGAAGAGGCCACTGGTTCGATACCAGTATCGCCTACCATATTTCCCA
>CAZPWD010000091.1:0-10303 GCA_964590025.1 uncultured Nitrospira sp. | reverse complement strand
GACAACCAGTGGTCTCAACTATAGGAAGGGAGGAGCCACAGACCCGCCCTGCCTGGAATGTGGTGGTCACCGCCAAGGATCATGAACAACGACACCTGGTCATGTGCGTGAAGCGGCTGGGCGACTTCTGGTGGACGCTGTTTCTCGGGCTGTTGGTTGGGTGTGTGGCGGATCATGAAGCCTTCTGCGAACAGTTACGCCGTAGCAAAGAAGAGAGGCCCGGGTTTCTCCGCCCCTTGGCAAGGCTGATCCCGATTGATCGCACGTTTACCTTCCAGGTGGAGCACCTGCAGGTCCAACTTGAGCAAGCCGTCCTGGCCTATGCAGACCGGATCGACGACGGCTCGTTCTACGTGCGGATCGAACGGCGAGGCCATGTGGGTGAGATCCACAGCCAGACACTGGAGCAGGGCCTGGGTCGCACGCTGGTGGAGACGTTGAAGGAGCGCGGCGCTGAGCCGCACGTTGACTTCAAAGACCCCGATGCTATCGTTGCCGTGGAACTCATTGGAGACGAATGCGGCATCGGTCTGATCACGCGAGCAATGCGGCAACGTTTTCCGTTCGTCAAAGTGCCATAATTCTTCGAAGCGTGCTTAGCATCTCAGGGAGTACACAGCATCGGAGATCTCGATCATGAAACAGATCTCGGACATGCTGGAGCGCACTGCCGACGGCGTGATGCTGGCCGACGAACATGGCACCGTCGTGCTGCGGAACTAAGTGGCTGAATGCTTGCTGGGATTTCTCGCGCAGGGCGTGATCAGGCGTCATTTTTTGTTGGGCGGGTCTGAGCATCAGCCTGGGGCAGGGAGGACGCCTGATTGAAGAGCACGCAAACATGAACACCAACGTACCCTTCTTCAATCTCTACAACCACGGGTTCATGAGGGTCGCCGTCGGGATTCCGACGGTTCGCGTTGCAGACCCGGAATACAATGCACGCGAGACGATCGCACTCATGAAACAGGCGGCGGAACGCAAGGCTCTCCTGGTCGTCTTTCCCGAGCTCGGATTGTCGGCCTATTCCTGCGAAGACCTGTTCCAACAACAAGCGTTGCTTGACGGTTGCAAAGAACAACTAGCCTCCCTCCTTCATGCATCACAGGACATCCCCGTGATCGCGATCGTCGGCTTGCCGCTTGTCGTCGATGGGCTTCTGTTCAATTGCGCGGCCGTGCTGTCTCGTGGGCATCTGCTGGGCGTGATCCCGAAGACCTACCTTCCCAACTATCGCGAGTTCTATGAGATGCGTCAATTCGTGCCCGCCGATGGCGCCCGATCTCAGACGATCCAGCTGCTGCACCAGCAGGACGTGCCGTTCGGCAACCAACTGCTGTTTCAGCTTGAGGGCCAACCGCTCTGCACCTTGCATGTCGAAATCTGCGAGGACCTCTGGGTGCCGATCCCCCTCTCTTCTTATGCGGCCCTGGCCGGAGCCACCGTGTTGATCAACCTTTCTGCTTCGAACATCACCATCGGGAAAGCGGAGTACCGGCGTCAGTTGGCTGCCAGTCAATCGGCTCGGTGCCTCGCGGCGTACCTGTACACCTCCGCAGGGTTCGGAGAGTCCACCACCGATCTGGCCTGGGATGGGCACGGGATGATTTATGAAAACGGGACGGCTGTGGCCGAGAGCTCCCGCTTTTCCTACAAGTCCCAACTGCTCACCGGCGACCTCGACCTGGATCGTCTGGCCCAGGATCGCCGACGACAAACCAGTTTCGGAGACTCAGTCCGCCGCCACAGGGGCGACCTGTCAGCCTTTCGCACGGTACGAGTCCCTGTCGAACTGCCCTGTCATGAACGGCTGTTGCTCGACCGGGCATACAACCGCTTCCCCTATGTCCCCAGTGACCCTGAGCAACGAGACGAGCGCTGTCGGGAGGTGTACGAGATCCAGGTGCAAGGATTGGTGAAGCGTCTGCAGTCGGCTGGAATCAGCAAGGTCGTGATCGGAGTTTCCGGGGGGCTGGATTCGACTCAGGCCCTGATCGTGTGCACAAAGGCGATGGACGTGCTGGGTGTTCCACGCACGAACGTGCTCGGCTATACCCTCCCGGGATTTGCCACCAGCAAGCGGACCCTGGACCAAGCCTGGCGTCTCATGCGCGCGATCGGGTGCACCGCGCAGGAGATCGATATTCGCCCAAGTGCAGAACACACGCTCAAAAGCATCGGCCATCCTCATACGACTGCCAAACCGTTGCATGATGTCACCTTTGAGAACGTCCAAGCGGGGGAACGAACGAGCCTGTTATTCCGTCTCGCGAACCAGCAGGGCGCGCTCGTGGTGGGCACCAGCGATCTCAGTGAACTCGCGCTGGGTTGGTGCACGTATGGAGTCGGCGATCACATGGCGCACTATCATGTCAACGCGAGTGTCCCGAAAACCTTGGTCCAGCACCTGATCTACTGGGTGGCCGCAACGAACCAGCTTGGGGGCGAAGTCAGCCCCGTACTCATGGACATCCTTGAGACGAAGATCAGTCCCGAACTCGTGCCTGGTGAGGATCGTGCCGGTCAACCCATCCAGCGCTCAGAGGACGTTGTTGGTCCGTTCGAATTACAGGACTTCTTTCTCTACTACGTGCTCCGCTTCGGCTATAGTCCTCCCAAAGTCGCGTTTCTCGCCTACAATGCATGGCGTGAGAGGAAGCAGGGTGAAGGTCCCGACATTCCGGATCCTACAGGGCGGGAGTATGGGATTGGCGAGATCGGAAAGTGGTTGCGGGTCTTTCTTGATCGATTCTTTCATCAGAGCCAGTTCAAACGCAGTGCGATTCCCAACGCCCCCAAAGTAGGTTCTGGTGGCTCCCTGTCTCCACGAAGCGACTATCGGGCGCCAAGCGATAGTGAAGCGACGGTGTGGCTGTCCCAACTGGATGGAATTCCCGGGAGCGACGCCTAGACGCTCGCCGGAACCAAGGACAAGGTGTATCGTTCTGAAGATAAAAGGAGTGGTTGAATAGTCGCATGAAGCAGATCACGGACATACTGCAGCACACTGCCGACGCGGCATGCTGATCACTTCGCGGAAGAATGTGGCGAACCAGCCATCGCGTTCCTTGGCCTGTTCCATCCCTCTTGCCCCTCGTGACGAGTGATCGCGCATCGCGACACGACAGTCCACCCCTCCAACCCCATCGATTCCGACCTGACCCCCTCTCTTGAAGGCAACAGCGGCAGGGGTCCGACGTTCAAAGGCAGCATGAGCCATACGGACCCTTCTTCAGAAACTAGACTACATCATGCGGCAACTTGTGTCGATGCCGTCGCGCTCGATATGTCCCCGATGTGCGTCATACCGTCAGCTCTGCACGAGCCCGCTTACTCTCGGGCTTCGTGGATCTCTTTCCTGACGACCGCTTCCGCGTCAAGCCAATCTTCCAGGTCATGTCCGTGGCGGCATCCGCGTTCCTCCCAGAGATCGTATGCCTTTGCCGCGATTCGTTCGCGCCGGTCTTCGGGCCACACCATGAACTTCTGAGCAGACTCACGGCGTGCCGGAGACGGTACGCCCTTCCCTGCAGGCCTCGCTCCGGCCGGCGGCGGGACCACTCGTGCGGTGACTGATTCCTTCGATTTCGAAGACGGTATCATAGGGCTCACCTCCTTTTTGGTCTCATCAAGGGCACAGACGCCCTCGCGCCAGGAAACTGTCTATGGCTTCCCTTGCTTCATCGTTTCAGAATTCGTGCGACACGCCACGTGGCCCAGCCCATATACAGGACCAGCATGATGCCGAGCAGCTCGACGAGATGGACGAGATGCCATCCTTCGATCACTTCCACCTCCACGATGATTAGCAAGATGGTCGCAAGGAGAAAGACGAGCACGTGTCGACGGGGCATGGCGAAGACCTCCCGCAGGAATGCCCTGACCCAGCTGCGCTGCTCCTCCATGATCAACGACCTCCTCTGCGTCCCTTCTCTGTGACCGTTTCCTTACAGACTCCTCGCGTCATGACGATGGGCACAACGAGAGCCCACCTTCATCAGTGGGGGCGATAATTCTCTGTCCAAGGTGATCGTCACGCTTCTATTCGTAAGGCAACCGAGGGCGCCGGAAGAACCGGTCCGCAGTATCGCCAGCTCGGTAGAGCCGTTTTCGTATAAGTGCATGAACGGTCTCTGAGTTGGTGCCCAATTCTGCGGGGTCAAGAATGCACGGTAAGAAAGCTCCGCAGGAACGTGCGTAGCGGCTTCTCGGCTCTGTGAGTTTCCGAGGCCATCAGCGGCCGGCGTGGACTGTCCCGAGGCAGGGCGACACAGACTTCCGTCGCTGCGCCAGGATCACCGGGTCAATGCGCTCCCCGCACAGAATGCACCGCCGTCCTCCGAAATCCTCGTACGTCTCCGCAACCATCAGGCCGCTGCACCGCCCGCATTGGGCGTCCTGTGGCTGCCGCTCCAGAGTCGGCATACGCACCGGCCCCTCGCGCGACCGTCGCATACGTGATCCCCCATCGGTGGGCAGCTCCACGGCATAGCGGCCTGGGCCGATCAGGGCCAGTCGCAGGTGACCGGCCCGACTCAACTGGTCCACTACCAGGAAAATCTGGTTCCAGGTCAACTCGGGGCAGACCCTCACCAAGTCGTCCAGGCAGCAGCCTGGGAAGTGCGCGATGCTCTCTACGATCAGGTCGGCTGGCGTGGCGCTCCCTGCCATGGCATCCCTCCTTACACGGCCTCCGAACGACCCAGGGTACCCCTACATGTAAGCAGATTGGATGCCACCGAGTGAGAGACGCTCCTCTCGCTGTCATATCGTCTTATTATAGTGAACGATCACCTACGGCCATCAAGATAGTGTACATGGTGGCGTCATGCCCCCGTGACACCTCTCTGAGGAGAATGAGGACACCACCGGACGCGCCTACTGTTGCGAAACGCTGCACTGGGAAACTGGACGCTGGTAACCCGCGGGTCATTCTGTTCAGGGATATGCATGGGCTGCCTCAGACGGATCGTGCCTCAATGTTCGCCGTCGTTCGGCCTCTGGCCTTGTCTGTGGCGATGACCGGTGCATGCTCTCATCTTCCAAACGGATTGACTCGGCGGACAACTGAGAAGCCATCTGATCGTGTGTCCAATGTCTTAGACAGTTCTGTCGCAATTATCGCAACGTTCCTCGTCTGTTCATGGGGAGTAATCGCGTACGATGTGGTCTACCTATTTGAACAGGTGAACATGGGGTGGTGAGATAAGCCCCGACGCTTTGCAGACGGTCGGCACAATACATGAATGTCTAAATAGTTTAGTTTCTATAAGGCTCTCATGAGGTTCTTCGATGGAACGCTCTATCATTGCCATGCTGGCCCGAGCGCGCCGATGGTGCGTTGTTGGCCGACGAGCAGGGCACCGTCGTGCTCTGGAACAAGGCGGCTGAACGCTTGCTGGGTTTCCGCGCCGACGACGTGCTGGGACGGCCCTGTCGCCAGGTGATGCGAGGCGAGACCCTCGCGGGTCGCCCATAGTACGGGGAGTCGATCGGCTGACGCCAAGTAGCAGGAGGAAGGAGGTGAGATGGTGAGAGTGGGAATGCGGTGAAGGGATGAAGAATCAGAGGAGGCCCTGTTCTTCATCGAAGAGAGTCCACGCATCGAGACAAAAGAGATAGGTCATGAGAAAGCCAAGACATGCATTCGCAGCATTCGCCGTTCCCCTCGCGCTGGCGGCGTTAACGCTGCCCAGCATGGGAACGACAGAGGTGTTCGCGCAGGCCAAGGGGATGGCGGCGCCGCCGTCGAAGGTGGAGATCACCATTAAAGATCGGGAGCATGGGTACGAGACCGTAGGTCTCACGATGCCGTCACACGACACGGTGATCGTGGTCCGTAACCAGGACACCGTGACTCACGCGTTCGCCTCGACCCTGTTCAAAGAGATCCCGGTTCGCGTAGAAGGCGGGATTGAGGTCCAGGGGAAAAACCTCAAGTCCTACCATGTCGATCCTGGACAGACGATGACGCTCCACTTCGCGACCGCGCCGTCGATGATCGATCCGGCCACTGGCATCGCGGAGAGCTTGCGCCACGTGCTCTGGTGTGACATCCATCCGGAAGTCAAAGGGGAAGTGTATGTCATCGAAACCAGAGGCGATATCGGCGGCGGCTGATCACGCCGCTCGCCTGAAGCCAGAAGATCTCGCACCATGAGAAGCATGAGGCCATCCCATCCGGTGAGTGGACTGGCGACCGCAGCTCTGGTCGGCGCTCTTTCATGGACATGCTGGAGCGGCGCGAGGGCGGCATCAGGCCCGAGGTCGCGGAGGCGATCTGGGACTTGTGCTACCAGGTCACTCCGACGGTGTTTCACGACGAGCAGCGGCACAAACGGCTGTGGGACAAGACCGTCGATTGAGAGAAGTTCTTCTGGGAGGAATGAAGGAATGGCAGCAGTCGGCACTCGTAGAACTGTGTAGCGCAGAATGGGCGGGTCGAAGCAACCTTCGCTTTTTTATTCTTGAGTCAGAAATGCTAGCCGCTGCTTCTGTAGGTCAGCGTTTCTCCGTAGCATTGTGGGGCAGCTCCATCCGGTCTCCTGCCCCTTTCTGCGACAGCAGAAAGGGATCTCGTCTTCGTCACTCCCTCTCTTGTCACAGAAACCAGGCTGAATCCATCGCGTTTCTTCCTTCTCACTGTTTTGAGGGATCGGCACTGCCCTTGCCTCCATCAATAGGTGTCGTAGAGTGGCTGGAGGTCAGAACGCAGAAGCAGCAGAAGGGGGCCGGGGAAAAGAGGAGTGATGAGAAAGGCAGCGTATTTCACGCGTACTCGTGATCCAAAGACCTTGACCGTTCGGGATGTGATGGGAGATGCGGTCTTCACGGTCAGCCCGCAGGCGAAGAGTTCCGCTATCGCCGATATCTTGGCTGAGCGGAACGTCGGGAGCGACCCTGTCGTGGAAGAAGATCGAACTCTTGTCGGTCTAGTGAGTGAATTTGACCTGTTGCGGGTGATGGATGATGGCAAAGACCTCGGTCAACTGGCAGCGACGGACATCATGACGCGCGACGTCGTCACCGTCACCGAATAGATGCCGGTCAAGGATGTGGTCCATCTGCTTCAAGAGCGGCACCTGCTCCGAGTGCCGGTCCTGAAGGGCAAGGCTCTCGTTGGCGTGGTGGCTCGACGGGATATCCTTTTCGGATACGTGAGAGCCACGGCCAACTACTGGCCATAACACAGGAGCTAATAGCGAATGGCGAATAGCACAAGTGTAAGACCCAGAGCCAATGGCTTGTGGCAAATGGCTGATGGTTCGGGCCATAAGCTATGAGCCATACGCTCTTGGGTTTCTCTGCTATCAGCTATTCGCGATTTGCTCCCGCCATGCGGCATGGAGGTCGCCATGACATTCTTACGAAGGCTCCAGGAGTATCTCGATAGTCATCACGTTCACTATGAGGTGCTGGGGCATCAGGAAGCGTATACGGCGCCGGAGATCGCCCACATGCTGCACGTGTCAGGGAAGATGTTGGCGAAGGTCGTGATGATCAAGGCGGATGAGCGGTTTGTGATGGCGGTGCTCCCATCAAACTGGAAGATCGACTTCGACAGGCTCAAGGAAGCGCTTAGGTCTAGTCGTGTGCGACTGGCCACCGAAGATGAGTTCAAAGGGCTGTTTCCTGACTGTGAACTCGGGACGATTCCGCCCTTCGGCAACCTCTATGGCGTTGAAGTCTATGTCGACCAGTTCCTCACGGAGGACGAGGAGATTGTCTTTCAAGCAGGCACCCATTTGGGAGCCGTAAAGCTGCGGTATCAGGATTTTGCCAACCTGGTTCACCCGAAGGTTGCTGAGTTTCATCAGGCAACGACCAAGATGGTCAGTTAGCGCGGCGATCCTGACCCAGCCTGTCGAGGGCTGCCGCATGAAATGAAGGTGACCTGACCATGAGAGGTTCCGCCATGCACGAATTGTCGCCTGGATTGGCCGGTGTGCCGGCCGCCAAATCCTCGGTCAGCTTCGTGAATGGTCAGACCGGCCTACTCGAATATCGCGGGATTCGGATCGAAGAACTGGCCCAACACAGTTCCTTTCTGGAGACCACCTATCTGCTGCTCTATGATGAGCTTCCGGCCCAGACTGAACTAGACCGGTTCACGGCCGATGTGACACAGCATCGGCGGATCAAGTACCAAATCACGGAGTTGATCAAATGCCTTCCTGAGCGCGGCCATCCCATGGATGCCTTGCAAGCCGCAGTCGCAGCCCTCGGGATGTTCTATCCGGCCAGAAACGTCTTAGATCGCCAGGTGCAATACTGGTCGACAATCCGACTGATCGCGAAGGTCCCCACGATCGTGGCCGCGTACTACCGGCTCCGACGCGGGGATGAGCAGATTCAGCCTCGTGATGATCTCGACCATACCAGCAACTTTCTGTATATGTTGACTGAGCAAGTGCCGGACCCGTTGATCGCGAAGGTGTTGGACACCTGCCTCATCCTCCATGCCGAGCACACGATGAATGCCTCCACCTTCAGCGGCCTGGTGACCGCCTCCACACTGGCCGATCCCTACACGGTCGTCTCCTCGGCGATCGGGACCCTGAAAGGACCTCTCCACGGCGGAGCGACCCAGGAGGCCGTGGCCATGTTGGAGGAGATCGGATCGGTGGAGCATGTCCGGCCATATATCAAGAAGAGGCTCGCCGAGAAGCAGAAGCTCATGGGATTCGGTCATCGGATCTACAAGGTCAAAGATCCGAGAGCCATCATTCTCCAACAGTTGACCCAGCAGCTCTTTGCGCAACACGGGCGTTCTCCACTCTACGCATTGGCTGAAAAGGTCGAGCGTGTGGGAGAAGAACTGCTGGCCGGCAAAGGTATCCATGCCAACGTGGATTTCTACTCAGGCGTGCTCTACAAAACGATGGGCCTTGATGAAGACTTCTTCACGTGTATGTTTGCGATGGCGCGGGTGAGCGGCTGGTTGGCTCACTGGCAGGAACAGGTGAAGGACAATAAGCTCTTCCGACCGGACCAGATCTATGAAGGACAGCACGGCCGAGCCTATGTCCCGATCGACCGCCGCCTGGGAGGGCTGTAACGAGGGGGGGCATAATCATGACGATCGCGTCGAAAATTGTGCGACGAGTCGCTACCATCGATGAGAACAAATCCGTTCTCGATGCAGCCAAACTCATGGCTGAGGAATTCATTGGGTCTGTGGTTGTCACCAATTCGTCCGGGATTCGAGGTCTGTTCACGGAGCGTGAGCTGGTGATGAACGTGGTTGGGAAGGGGAAGGACCCGGAAAAGGTCCAGATCAAGGACGTGATGACCACGGACCCGATCAAAGTCCAGCCCAACGATACCGCGGGCCGTTGCCTGGATCTGATGAAGGAGCACCGATGCAGACATCTCTTGGTGTTCGAAGGAGATGAGTTTGTCGGGATCGTTTCGCTGCGCGACATGGTGGTTCTGATGATCGATGAGAAAGAGGAGCTGATTGGGCAACTCCAAAGATATATCAGCTCATGACCTTCTCAAGGACAGTCAAATAAAGGGAGGGTTCAGGTGTTCACGGTCATTCTGCACGATGCACCGTACACGACGGAACGGTCGTGGAATGGGCTCCGCTTCGCGGAGAAAGCGCTGGACAATGGCACTCCCGTCTGTGTGTTTCTGTTTTCTGATACGGTCTATGTCGCACGCAAGGGGCAGTGCCCGCCAGACGGAACACCGAACCTTGAGGACCTCTTGATCAAGCTAGTGGGCAAAGGTGCGACAGTGAGTGTGTGTACCACATGTGTCGAAGCCAGACCGTATCAGCCATCAGGTCAGTCGGGACCCGGTTTTTCCACACGAAAGAAAGTGGGCTGGATGTTGGCGACCTGGTCGCCGGTGTGAAGATGGGCACCATGGCAGAGCTCGTGAACTGGTGTCGAGGCAGCCAGCACGTCGTCAGCTTTTGAAAACGAAGAAGCAAGGAGGGTCATCATGGTGAAGCCAGAGGAAAAGACGACCTAGAAACCTCCGCTTGCACAGCCCAGCCAGTGTCTGCTCTGCGGCCAGGTAGGGCCGGCCCTGTTTATGGGCATTGGATTTGTGACCACTGCAAGAACGTGGTCCAGGCGGGGGCGCTGGCGAGGAAGCGCAAGATTGAAAAGGAGGGCGGTGGTCCGGCGTAGGCGGGACAGCACCTCTCTGATTCTTTTCCGGGAAGTGCAGTGATCTGAGGGGAGGGAGGAACGCATGACAGTATCGAAGCATTTGAATGAAGCAGCGGCCAAGCTGAAAGAGGCATCGTTCAGGATCGACGAAGCACGACAAGGTCCTGTGACCTGCGAGA
>CAZPWD010000090.1:0-10329 GCA_964590025.1 uncultured Nitrospira sp. | reverse complement strand
GTAATGTCGTGGCGAGTCCCACCATGGTATGCGGCTGTGAGTTTCATGTCGCCCTCCTCGCATCTCATCCGAAGAAAAGAGCATATAGCGTATGGCTTATGGCCGATTGCAATTGCAGAAAAGCAGAACTTTCTTTGTTCATGCTATACGCTATTAGCCATTCGCTATCAGCTCCTGTTCCCCGCCATCAGCTATAACCCATACGCTCTTATCCCCCAAGATACGCTTCACGTTTAACGTTTAACCTTTCACGTCTCACGCCTAGTACGGTGCATCCGCAGGCTTCCCGCCCTTCGGCCAATCGCGATTCTTATCGGCAAAGTCAGGACGCGGTTGACTGTTCACATACGCGGCCACATCGTACGCGTCATCATCCGACAGGCTCCAACCCCGGGCACGCGGCATGTTCGATTTGATGAAGGCAGCGGCGACGCTCACCCGTGCCATGTCTGCGGCAATGGTGTAGGACTGCGGTCCCCAGACCGGCGGCGCCGCCATCGTCCCCAGGCCGTCGGAGCCGTGACAGAAGGCACATTTGTTCGCAAACACTTGCTTCCCGTTGCCTGGGTCGAGAGGGCGCCGTGAGTCAATGGGCTGGAGGCCCCGCCAGGGTAATGTCGCACCGCTCGGCACTCCCTGCGAGAGCCAGGTGATATAGGCCACGATGGCCTGCAGCTTGGAACTGTCCGGCGGAAGCGCTCGCCCATTCAGGCTCCGCTCAAAACACTCGTTGACACGATCAGCAAGCGTATTCACCCTCGCGTTGCGGGCGCGGTACTCGGGATAGACTGCGGCAAGGCCGACGAATGAGGCAGCGTTCGGATTGAGCCCGCCGTCGAGATGACAGTTGGTGCAGTTGAGACGATTGCCGACATAGGGTCGGGCATATTCCTGCGTATTGACGATAATCTGATAGCCAAGCCGGATCCGTTCACCCAGTTGACTACCTGGAATGGTTTCCGGGGAGGGCGGAGCAAATTCTATCGCCGCACTGCCGGTTTGGTCAGCCCCCAGAGGCTCCTCGGTCTTGACCCGAGCATTCTCGCCTGAACAGCTCAGGAGCATAACCATCCCAAGAATAGCCGGCAACAGCCACATCATACCCCTCCTTTGTGCCAAGACTGTGCCACTAACAGGGACAACCTGCCTATCATTTTAACTTGTCAAATCACACGATTAGCCGTCAGATTCGGATCGCCCTGGAGCTAAAAGCCACAGTACCGACCCTGTAATTGTTGCGGGATGCCACAGAAGAAGGCTGTAAGGCTGAAGTTAAAGTTCAGGCTGAGGCTGAGGTTCAATTGAACATTGAACATTCAACATTGAGCATTATCCCGCAGTATTTACGAGGGTTCGTATTCAGAACCACGCCCGCACGCCCACGACGAAGCGAATCTGAGTCGGATCGCCCCCCTCTTGGCGCACGAGGGTAGCGGTCTCGCCAAAACTCTTGTCCAGGGAGATACCGACGTAGGGTGCAAACTCGCGCCGGATTTCATAGCGCAGCCGAAGCCCAAATTCGAGGTTGTTGAGGCCTGAACCGGTCGTGAATTTCTCGATTCGCTGTATAGCGGCGTTGGTCTCGAAACGGGTCTGGAGGATTAGTCGTTGCGTCAGCAACATGTCCTTAGTCAACGAGAGACGCGCGGACACGGCACCGTTCTGATCAATGAACAGAGCGGACTCGAATTCGTAGTTATATGGTACGAGTCCCTCGATTCCGATCACCCCCAGACTCCGCGTCACATTGCGCCCCCTGAAGGACTGCGTTTCAACACGGCCGCCCATTTGCAGATCGTAATACTTCTGGATGAACCGCCCATACAGGAGCTGAAAGTCGACATCGTAGTCTGCTTTGAAAGCAGTGTCCTTCTGTCCTTCGCTTTTGAACCAGAGTCGGTTGTAGTCACCGCCGTACCAGCCCTCGATGTCCCATCGGTAGTCGTCGTTCCCTTGACTTCCACCTGTTCTCGGACGGTATTCGAGGGCGTCGACGAGGGTGAACAGACGGTGCTCCTGATCGTTGACGGGAGCAGGCCAGTCGCCTGGCGAGGAAAACTTAGACCGCGTACCTTCCTGCATGGCGGAAGGACCGGTGGGCAGAGAAGCCTTGGAAGCGGTAGAGCCAGCTGGGGCATTCGCGCGTGGGGCCGTATCAGTCACCCTTGACTTCATTGGAGTCATGGGGGATTCGATCGACGGTTGCGCAGCGATGACCGTTACGGCGATGCCATCGCCCAACAGCAAGACCAAAGCGGCTGCAAGGAGGCTTGCAGAGCATCTGGCAGGAGAGCATGTTCCGTTCATGGTTCCGACACTTCGACGACCCGGAACATTCCCGCCTCCATGTGGAGGAGTAGATGGCAGTGAAACGCCCAGCGCCCAGGTGCGTCCGCGCTGATGGCGACTGACAGCCGTTCCGCCGGCTTTACGATGACCGTGTGCTTCCGCGGCAAGTGCGCGCCCGCGCCGTTTTCCAACTGTATCCACATCCCGTGCAGATGGAGCGGATGTTCCATCATCGTGTCGTTCACGAAGGTCAAGCGCACCCGCTCGCCATAGCGAAAGCGAATCGGCTCCTGGGCTTCTGAATACTTCTTCCCGTCGAAGGACCACATGTAGCGCTGCATGTTGCCCGTGAGGTGGAGTTCGATTTCACGCTCCGGTTCCCGTTGGTCAGGGTAGGGCGCAAGACTTTTCAAATCGGTGTAGAGCAGCACCCGCCGCTCACTGTCTTCCAGTCCTCTCCCTGGTTCCCCCAATCGGTTCTGCGAATACTCTGCCACGGTTTGATTGCCGGGGCCATGATCGTCGGGGCCATGCCTTACCGGCTCGGCGCCGGGAATCTTCGAGCGGCCTTGATCACCCGCATCCATGGCCGGCATCTCATGCATGTCTTGCATAGGCGGCGTTCCCGGACCGTGCTGCATGTGCTCCATGTGCGGATTATCGTCAGACGGTTTCATGTTGGCCATATCGCCGGACGGGTTCATGCCAGGCATCTTCATACCAGGCATGTCCATGCCTCCCATGTACATGCCTTCCATCTTCATCCCCATGTCTTCCATCGTGCGAAGCGGTCTTGATCGGCGTGCAGGGATCTCCGCGCTCATGCCTGGGCGCGGCGCGAGCGTACCGCGCGCATAGCCGCTGCGATCCATGGGCTCGGCAAAGATGGTGTAGGCGCGATCCTCGATTGGTTCGACGATCACATCGTAGGTTTCCGCCACTCCCATGCGAAGCTCATCCACTACGACGGGTTGGACGTTTTGCCCATCGGCCTGAACCACCGTCATTGTGAGACCCGGGATGCGCACGTCGTAGAAGGTCATACTGGCCGCGTTGATAAATCGCAGGCGCACCCGCTCGCCCGGACGAAACAGCCCGGTCCAGTTGCCGGCTGGCGGCAAACCGTTCATGAGATAGGTGAAGGTGTACCCGGTGACATCCGCGAAGTCGGTCGGATCCATCCGCATCTGGTCCCACATCAAGTAATTCTGTATCGCCGGCCAGAAGCCCATACGCCCCACATCGGTCAAGAACTCGCCGGCCGTGCGCTTCTGAAAGTTATAATAGCCCCCTTGTTTCTTGAGATTGGAAAGCAGCGCTTCGGGTGATTCGAAGCTCCAATCCGAGAGCATCACCACATAATCACGCTCGTAGCGAAACGGCTCCGGCTCTTGTGGCTCGATGATCATCGGCGCGTACACCCCCAAGAGCTCTTGGCCGCTCGAATGGCTATGAAACCAATAGGTGCCGCTCTGGCGCACCGGGAACTGATACGTAAAGGTCGCGCCCGGCTTGATCCCTGCGAAGCTCACGCCCGGCACGCCGTCCATGACGGGTGGCAGGAGCAACCCGTGCCAGTGAATCGACGTGTCTTCCTTCAAACGGTTCGTGACGCGCAGCGTCGCCTGTTGACCTTCTTTCAGCCGAATCACAGGACCCGGGATCGTTCCATTGATCGTCATGGCGGCTCCGGTTCGCCCGTCAAGGCGGAACAACTGCTCGCCGATCGTCAGATCGATGATCTCTCCACTTAGCGGCGTCTGTGAACCAGCATTGGTGTCGCTCGTCCAAGCCCGGGCGGGGACCAGATGTTCCACCGCCGCCAGCAGCCCCAGCGCCGTCGCGCGCTTTAACAAAAGACGTCTAGAGATGAGATTGAGGTTCATTTATGTATGACCTTTCGTGTTGCGGGCTCGATGATCAAAGGACCACCCTCTCAATCCGAACGCAGTGACCTCAATGTCTGTCCGGCTCTATCTGTCTGCGTTCTTTTTTGCTGCCTTCCAGATTTCCATGGCGACGAGCGGCAGCATCCCCATGCCAATTGCCAGAACCCAATGTTCAGGATCGAAGGGCGCGACCTTGAAGAGGCTTTGAACCGAGGGCCAGGACACAATGCCGGCCTGCAGCAGCGCGGACAGCCCCACCGCGGCCAGCAACGGTTTGTTCGTCCAGAGGCCAAGAGCAAAGATCGATCGGTTCTCGCTCCGGTTATTCAGAGCATGGAAGAGCTGCGCCAGAACCATCACCGTAAAGGTCAGCGTGCGGGCCCGTTCCAGATTGAGGTCCATGCCGTAGAGGCAATACAAGAACGTCAGGAGCGTGATCGCGGCGATGAAGGCTCCCTGCACAAAGAGTTTCAGCAAGCGTGCCCGAGTGAGGAACTGCTCCTGTGGCGGACGAGGGGGCCGTTGCATCAAATCCGCGTCCGCCGGGTCAACCGCCAAGGCCAGGGCGGGCAAGCCGTCTGTGACCAAGTTGATCCACAAAATTTGCACCGGAAGCAGAGGGAGCGGGAGCCCGAACAGCGTCGCCAGCAACATCAGCAGAATCTCGCTGATGTTGCAGGAAAGCAGGTAGTAGACACTCTTCCGAATGTTGTCGTAAATCGCCCGGCCTTCCTCGACGGCCGCCGCAATGGAGGCGAAGTTATCATCCATCACGACCATGTCGGAGGCCTCTTTGGTGACGTCCGTGCCGGTGATCCCCATAGCCACCCCGATGTCCGCCGCTTTGAGAGCGGGCGCATCGTTCACGCCATCGCCCGTCATCGCCACGACTGCTCCCTGTTGCTTCCACGCGCGGACGACTCGTAGTTTGTGTTCTGCAGTTACCCGCGCATAGACCGCCGCTGCCTGCACTCGATCACGCAACTCATCATCCGAGAGCTGGTTCAGCTCCGCACCCGAGATGGCTTGCTCGCCCGGCTCCATCATTCCTAGCTCTTTCGCAATGGCGACCGCCGTGTCCTTATGATCTCCGGTGATCATGACGGTTCGAATTCCAGCGGCTCGACAGGCTTCCACTGCCGCCTTCGCTTCCGGCCTGATCGGATCTTTCATCCCAACCAATCCCAAGAAAACGAGATCGTGCTCCAGACTCTTGGCGTCATAGACGTCCGGAATCCGATCCAGCGGACGCATGGCCACCCCGAGGACCCTGAGCGCTTGAGACGCAAGGCGCTGATTGGTGGCGGTAATCTCCTGGCGCATAGCATCCGTGAGCGGCTGAATTTCGCCGCCTCGTGTGAGCCAGGCTTGGCAGTCGCGCAACAAGACATCCGAGGCGCCTTTGACAAAGGCGACTGGACCGGAGGGAGTTTGACGCACCACTGTCATTTTCTTACGCTCTGAGTCAAAAGGAACTTCGCCCAGCCAGGGGTTTTCCTGTTCAAGATGATTCTTTGTCAGTCCGGCCTTGGCCGCCGCGACCAGCAATGCGCCCTCCGTAGGATCACCCACGATTTGCCAGAGAATGGCCTCCAGCCGAAGGTCGGCACCATTGCACAGCACCGAGGCGCGCAAGAGCGTCATGAGTCCTGGTTTCAGAGCCGGTGTCATGGGCTCACTGTCCGACCGGATCTCCCCGACTGGCGCATACCCTTTACCGGTCACGGTGAAGATTTCTCCGCCTTGATAAAGGGTCGTCACCGTCATCTCGTTCTTCGTGAGCGTGCCGGTCTTGTCCGAGCAGATCACCGTCGTGGATCCGAGTGTCTCCACAGCTGGCAACCGCCTGATTAACGCATGGCGCTGCACCATCCGTGTGACCCCGAGCGCCAGCGTGACTGTTACGACAGCCGGGAGTCCTTCCGGGATCGCAGCCACCGCCAAACTCACCGCCGTGAGAAACATCGTCACCGCCGGGATGCCACGCAGGGTGCCAAGCAGGAACACAACCGTGACAATGCCGAGGGACAACCACAGCAGGGTGTGTCCCAGTTGCTCCAGCCGACGCTGTAGCGGCGTCTCCTCTTGCTCGGCCTGGGCTTCTCGGTGAATCAGCGCGGCAATCTTCCCGAGCTCCGTCTGGGCTCCGGTGGCCGTCACCAGCGCGCGCCCTTTCCCGGAGACGGCAATGGTCCCCATGAAGAGCATGTTATGGCGGTCACCCAAGGGCACCTCTGTTTGGGGAATCGGCTCGGCTGATTTGGCGACCGGGGTCGATTCGCCGGTCAGCGAAGCCTCCTGTGTCTGGAACCCCGTCGCATAGACTACGCGACTGTCTGCTGGAACGCGGTCGCCCGCTTCGATCTGAACGAGATCGCCCGGCACAAGCTCACGCGCTGGAATTGACCGGATCACTCCCTCTCGGATCACGCGCGCCATTGTGATCGAGAGCTTTTTCAACGCCGCGATGGACTGCTCGGCTCGATACTCCTGCACAAAGCCTAGGACGGCGTTCAGCAAGACGATGGCGAGGATCGCGGCCGCGTCCACCCATTCTTGGAGCAGCCCGGAGATGACCGCAGCTCCGATCAGCACCCAGATGATGACGCTTGTGAACTGCCTGAGGAGGAGAGTCAGGGCCGAGACCGGAGGGGCCTCGGGGAGTTCATTCGGGCCGTGCTTAGCCAGACGCTGCTGGGCCTCCGACTCAGTCAACCCTCTGTCCAGATTGGACTGCAAGGTCGTCTCAAGTTCGTCCGGCGTATGGGAGTGCCAATCACGTGAGTTCATGTCACCTCAGGCATTGAAGAACTTCACCCGTCGTTGTCCCACCCAGTTCGTCTGCTATAATCCTGCTCGATGAGAATCCTGGCCGCCTGCTCCGAGCGGATACGCGTGGTCACTTCCGGCGTTACCGCCTTAGTGATGGTCTCGCTCCTCGCGAACTGTGCGAGCTCTCCCGTTTTCTCCAGGACGGTGTACGAGGACCCAACCGTTCTCGTGCGATTGGACAGTCCCTTGGTTCAGGGACAAGTCTCTACCGCGCCCGCTGGGCACATTCCTGAGTTGACCGCCGCTGATCTTGCTGAGATCTTGCGATCCGTGAGGATCCAGTCGGAGATCAGTTTTGTCAGCTACTGGATCCTGAGAAAAGAGCCCCAGCCGGAACCGGCTTTTCCCAATGAGGATGTCCAACTCCTCGCCCCGCATCTCCGGGCCGCATTGGCCAAAGCCAGGCCCAATGAAACGGCAGTCTTTTTTCTCCGGCGGACCCGTGAGGATGGCATTCCTCTTGTCACGACAGGCGGTCTATTCATCCAAGGCAATCAACTCCATGTTCTGTTGGCGAATGCCCGCAGACCTGCCACAACCTTACGGAAGATCGAGACTGCCCACGACGCACCGCTTCACCCACTTGGAGAGATGGATTTTCACTTCGTGCCCGCACCCTACCAGACCACGCTGGCCGAGAAAGACCTCCCGAAGAGCATCGCTATGACCTCTGCTCCGGCTCTCTCGGTCGACTATCGGGCATGGCTCGCCGGCTTCTTGCAGCCTGGCCGAGGTTCTTCTCCGACTCAGACCGAACCGGAAATTCCGGCTGCGCTGATCGAAGAGAAACTACACCGGTTGAAGACCTGGCGCGAACAGGGGCTGATCACGGACGACGAATATCTCCACAAGCGTCAAGAGATCCTCCAACGCTTCTAGGCGTCTGACAGTCTTAGCCGGTGACTTTTCGCAGCACATGGCCCTCTTGCCCTAAAACGCGAAGTGGATGCCCATCAGGTACCGTTCCTGACTGCTGGCCGCGACACCATTGGGTTCGCCGATCCGCTGTACGTCCAGCCCTTCCCCGCTTACCTTTGTGAACTCCGCTACGACTCGCACGTTCTCAGTCACGTAATAGGAGCCATGCGCGGTGACGAGAGTTCCATTGGCCTTCACTGGATTGTTCGGACTGCCTGAGACCATCCCGGTATCCTGCAACTCGTAGCGGGCGTCCAAGAACAGTTTCTCGGGGAGGACTTCAATGATGCCTTCAACGAGATAGTTCCGTCGGTCTTGCTTTGCGACGCCGCCGATATCCCAGTTGTAATAGTATCCGAGCAAGATCTGGCCTCGGCCAAAGCGGAGATTCAGTGTCGCATCCAGTTGCTGCCGAGTCCGGCCGTCAATGATCGGCGAGGGCTGATCGGAATTGGCCTTCGTGTTGATGTATCTGAGTCCAATGATGTGGTCCCACAAGGTATAGGTCCCCCACGAGTAGAAACCTTGGAATTTCTTGTCAAGGTTGACCGTCGGGGTGATCACTCCTTCCTCTCGCTCGTCGTTGACGACCCCGGCTGCGTATCGAACCCCGGACCAGAACCCGTTTAACTCGGCGCCGGTCACATTGAACGTCACCGGCGCCAGATACTGCTGAAAGGTCAGCCGCCGCTTCTGCGAAAGATAGTACTGTTCGTTCAACATGCGACCGGCTCTGAGGTTGAGCACACTGGCTGGCAGCAGGTCGCTGAACTGCATCCAGATCTGCTCATTACCAAAGGCTCCTCCCTCGGCAACATCCTGGGCGAACTCTGCCAAGAACCCAATCTTGGGCGCCGCGGTGCCAGCTGCCATGAGTTCAACCTCCCCGATCTCCGCCTTGCTGGTCGTGGACAGCCGCGCTTTGGTCACGGGATCGTTCTCGTGCGCATTGAGATACTGCATGGTGCCGATCACGGAGACAGGTAGGCTCTTCAGCTCCCAGGGATTCTTGCCGTTCTCGCCCGGCAGCCGGAATCCCCTTTGCTTGAACTCCATCCCGAACTCATTCAGCAGAGGAAACGGCTCATGGCAGTCGCTACATTTGAGCCCATGCTCTCGTGAAAACACCGGAATGGCCGAAGCCCGACGGGCGGACGACAGCACTACGGCGGCCAACACCACGAGCATCAGCACGATGGTCACCGGGGCCAGTGATTTATTCATGCTCGTCCCCTTTCTTGGTAGTCTACCTGCCCGACTGCGCCAAGGTCCGCAGGTATGCGATCACCTGCCATCGCTGCTCTTCACTCAGCTTGTCCTTGTAGCCCGGCATCTTGGAGCCGGGCTTTTTCTCCGAGAGGCCCCAGAACCATTGCGCGTCCAAATGCTTCTTGCTTGCCGTTGGATCTGAAAGATCAGGAGCCCCTTTCCCCAGCTTGGTTGGCTTGCCGTCAATCCCATGACATCGGGCGCAGTTGACCTCCGGATTGACCTTGCCCTCGTAAATCTCTTTCCCTGTCACACGCGCTTTAGGATCGTCACGCATTCCGGTCGGCATGATCTTCCCCGCATACTCGGGTGGGATGGCCTCCTCAGCGCCCTCATCCGCCATCGCGGCAGCCCACCCCAGGCAGACCAGGAATCCGATTCCCAGCACCATCCTGAGCAGTACCCCACGTCCCCTTCTCGCCGATCGATAATATTCGATCCCCATTGTCTTTTCTCCCGTGGTTGAACAACAGCTGAGTCAATCTTTTCCTCGAGCGAACCACATGTCATAAAGCGAGATGCTAATTTGCAGAGCCAGGGACAAGCCCATCAGTACGCCCCCACCGATTACAATGTAGGCAAAGATCGGATCGTGTTTGGTGAACCACCAGGATCCGATATCCATCCAGATCGCCAGGAACGGAACGGCCACGAGGGATGCGGCCACCAGCAAGGTCTGGTCTTGGCTGCACGGCCTTGTGAGCTGAGCCGTGAGAGGACAGAAGGGTAGCCCCACCAAGGGAGTTGCCCTTCTGTATCTCCTGCTTGAGACAATCAGGCACAGACACTTCAGAGCCTCGGATTCGACTCTTCACACACTCCTATCCGGCAATCTCGGTTCTGCAGGACCAGCGATAGGGATCAAACTCCGTTCCTTCCACCAGCGCCAGATTACATAGACCGCCGGGATGACAAACAGCGTCAGGAGCATGGCCGAGCACACCCCGCCGACCATCGGCGCGGCGAGCCGCTTCATCACGTCGGCGCCGGTGCCCGTAGCCCACATCACCGGGATCAGGCCGAAGATGTTCGCGAGGCCTGCCATCGACATCGGCCGGATGCGTTCCACCGCACCCTGATGCACGGTTTCGATGAGATCATCCAGCGTCCGCAGCCCGCCCGCTTCCTCACG
>CAZPWD010000089.1:0-10341 GCA_964590025.1 uncultured Nitrospira sp. | reverse complement strand
GCTTCGGCAGCACTCATCTTGACCCCTTCAAAAACGCTATGTTAGAGTCAGTCGCTCCTGAAAGGTCTCTCACCTTAAATCTATGCGTGTTATTGCCGGATCCCACCGAGGTCGCCGCTTAAGTGGGCCACAAGGGACTGCGCTTCGTCCCACATCCGACAAGGTTCGCGAGGCCCTTTTTTCCATTTTAGGGACTCAGGTGTCAGGAGGTCGCTTTCTTGACTTGTATGCAGGTACAGGAGCCGTCGGGATCGAAGCGTTGAGCCGCGGAGCCTCAGCCGTCACCTTTGTCGAGTCAGATCCCAAGGCCGTGCAGCTGTTACGGAAAAATCTACGGACCTGTCAGCTGCTCGACCGCGCTGAGATTCGTATAGGACAGACCGCCGTCTTCCTCGATCAGAAAGACTGGTGGGGTGGCCCCTACGACGTACTGTTTGCAGATCCGCCATATGCCGCTCTGGATGAGTTAGAAATCATGATCCATGCCTGGAGGCCTGGGCTGTTGTCGGAGCGTGCCACCGTGATTATCGAACAAGACTCGCGTACCGAATTGCCTGTATCGATCGACCATGCCGCGCTTGTGCGGCGATACGTGTATGGCGATACGGCACTCTATCTGTACGGTGTGACCACCTCAGAATTGGCCACATCATGAAAATTGGCATCTATCCAGGAACCTTTGATCCCATTACCCACGGACATACCGACATCATCACCCGAAGCTTGCGCGTGTTTGATAAAGTGGTCGTCGCCGTCGCGCTCAATCCATCCAAGCATCCACTCTTTACCCTGACCGAACGGCTGGAGATGATCCGGATCGTGATGAAGGAGCTGAAACAGGTCGAAGTGACCCACTTCGACGGCTTACTCGTGGACTATGTTCAGCGATACGGTGCCCATGCGATTATCCGTGGCCTACGGGCGATCTCGGACTTCGAACATGAATTTCAGATGGCCCTCATGAATCGCAAAATCGCCAAACAGGTTGAGACCGTGTTCCTGATGCCCAGCGAAGAATATTCCTATTTATCGTCAACCATCATTAAAGACGTGGCCGCCCACAGCGGAGCGCTCACGGAATTTTTGCACCCCGAGGTTGCGCGCCAACTGCAGGAACGGATCAGGAGTTTGAAAACATGAAGCTTGCTGCACGAGCGGGGCGAATTGCCCCCTCCCCCACCTTGGCCATGGCCGCAACCGCAAAGGCGATGGCAGCACGCGGAATCGATGTCGCAGATTTCTCGTCGGGAGAACCGGACTTTGATACACCCGAACCAGTCAAAGCCGCCGCAGAAGCCGCAATTCGTGCTGGGTTTACAAAATACACGCCCTCATCCGGCATCGATGAACTGCGCCAAGCGATTATCGACAAGCTGCAGGCAGAGCAAGGGCTCCGGTACGAGAAGTCTCAAGTGCTGGTCTCGTGCGGCGCCAAACATTCGCTCTACAACCTTGCCGAAGCGCTCCTTGAGGCGGGTGACGAAGTCATTATTCCCGTTCCCTATTGGGTCTCCTATGCCGACCAAACCCTGCTGAACGACGCCACGCCTATTTTCTTGCCGACCCGTGAAGAGGATGGGTATGCCGTTGATGCCCATGAATTGGAACGGCGCATCACCGCACGCACCAAGGCGATTATCGTCAATAGCCCCGGCAATCCAACGGGAGCGGCCTACAATCGAGTGACGCTCGAACGCCTTGCTGAGCTGGCTCTCCGTCGGGATTTCCTTCTGATTTCAGACGAGATTTATGAAAAAATCCTCTACGACGGGGCGACACACACGAGCATTGCCTCGTTAGGACCAGAGGTCGCAGCCCGTACCGTCGTGATCAACGGTGTCTCCAAAGCCTATGCGATGACCGGCTGGCGTATCGGCTATGCGGCTGGCCCCAAAGACCTCTTAACCGCCATGGGGAACATTCAAAGCCAGAGTACGTCCAACCCCTGTTCCATTTCGCAAAAGGCTGCCGTCGTGGCCTTGCGCGAAGGTGGTGCGTTCACCGAAAAGATGGTGACAGAGTTCGATCGGCGGCGGCGTGTCATGGTCGAGCGCCTGAATGCGATGCCCGGCGTTCGCTGCCGAATGCCCACCGGAGCATTTTATGCCTTCCCGAATGTGAGTGGGCTGCTCGGACGGCAGTGCCCAAGCGGAACAATCGCAACTCCGACCGACCTTGCGAACTATCTGTTGCAGGAATTCAAGGTCGCCGTGGTTCCCGGGGAGCCGTTTGGGAGCACCCAGCATATTCGACTGTCGTATGCGACCAGCATGGAGACGATCACCCGAGGAATGGATCGTCTCGATACCGCATTCAAGCAGCTCACCTAACAGGATGCTGAAAAAGTCCTCCAGCGGCGTTCTCGTTTCGCTCAGAGGCTCAACGTACCGAAGCGTACGCCTCGCCACTTCGCTCGCTGCAGCCTTGCTGGACGGCCTTTTTGAGCATCCTGCGTGGTGTATTCCTGTTATCCCGGACGTGCAGATCAGTGAAATTCCGGCGTGCCCACAGAGTTTTTCCGTAGCTTGCTAGAGTGAGGCCCCTTTTGCGAGGGTCCCTTCAGCGTAAAATGACATCAGATTTCCGTTCCAGCAGGAGGAAACGAATCGTGCCAATCTACGAATACCAGTGTGAAGACTGCACGGATAGGTTTGAGGTCAAGCAAAGTATGAAGGACGACCCCCTCACCACCTGCCCGCGATGCGGGAAGCGCGTACAGCGACTTATTTCATCGCCCGCCATCATGTTCAAAGGCAGCGGGTGGTACGTGACGGACTACTCTGAGAAAATGAAGCCTTCCTCAGGCAGTGAAGAACCTGCACCCAAGACTGAGGAAAAGAAAGAGACAGCGCCAAGCACGTCCGACCAGACAACGTCCACGGCTCCCTCTACTCCAGCTTCTCCCACCTCGTCCGTGCCGGCAAGCACCCCGTCGAGCACGACCTCAAGCACCTCAAGCACAGCGACGACCCCGCCGTCGTCTTCCAGCACCAAATGACGGCGGAGACGAGGCGCGCTAGTGCGTGCCTGCGGCTTTGGCTGGTGCTTTCTTCTTGGCCGTAGCCTTCTGCCTGACCTTTGCGGATGGCTTGACCGCGCCGGCCTTCGGCGTTGCAACTTTCGCCGACTTCGCCAGCCGTGCCTGTGCTGCCGCCAGGCTATTTTGCAAACTGTTGATCATGGTCGACTTATCGCGATTCGCCCGAGAGAGACTATCCACTTGCGCCTGCAAATCGTCTTTCACCTTCGTAAAGGAAGCGAATTGATTCTGTAGCTGAGTCTTTTCCGCCGTCACACTCTGCAGCTCGGAGCGGAGTTGTTCTATTTCTGTTTGGAGTGCCGGAGGCCAGTAATCGCACCCGGACAGACCCATCGAGACGATCGTTATGGCGGCCACCGCAACAAGGTTACGCACCATCACTGTTCGAGTCATCGGCATTCTCCTTTCAGTGTGAATGATACAATCGACGTAACTACTCAGGTGTTTAGGCTGAAGACTGAAGGCCATAAATGATCTCGCAAGGTACGAACCAAGCCATTCAACACCTTCTCGGTTTCTACGACCTTTGGTTCAAGCAGAGATGAATCCTCGTTGGGCAGAAGCCCGACCCCTAAAAGCCTTCAGCCTAGCTACCTGAGTAATTACCAATCGACTTCACCGGCTATCTGCGTCGAGATGCAGGCCATGAGCGGCCAACTGTGCCGCAATGGCACTGCGTTCGATCGATCCATCGCGAATAATTCGGATCGGGCCCCGAACGTCGATGACGGTGGACGGTCGCCCGCCGGGGGTCGGTCCAGCATCAATGATCAGATCGAGCGCGTCTCCAAAGCTGTGCTGGACCTCTTCGACCGTCCTGG
Organism: uncultured Nitrospira sp.; assembly: GCA_964590025.1. Taxonomy (GTDB): domain Bacteria; phylum Nitrospirota; class Nitrospiria; order Nitrospirales; family Nitrospiraceae; genus Palsa-1315. The sequence continues at coordinate 6,480 of CAZPWD010000089.1, read as the reverse complement.
GCGGTGGTAGGCCTTCACGATTCGCACTGGTGCCGGTCACCGGCCCGACTCGACGCAAGAGATCAACCAGTGGCTGCCAGGCACTGAAACGGATGCCGACAGAGCCAGTCCCCGCAGTCACCGCATCGGAGAGTCCAACCGCTGCGGGGAAAACGATTGTAAGAGGCCCGGGCCAGAAGGCGTTCATGAGCACGTGTGCTGCATGGGGAATACTTCGAACGAACGGCCCCAACTGAGACCCGTCTCCGATCAGCACGAGAATCGGTTTTCCCTCCGACCGGCCTTTAACCTGCCACAATTTGGCGAGCGCCTGCTCGTCGAACGGAGCCACGGCAAGCCCGTAGAAACTTTCCGTCGGCAGGGCGATAAGCCCGTTCTCTTCGAGCACACGACGCACCCGATCAGCAAGCACCGGGACGGTGGAAGCAGCATAGCGCTCGATCGTAGCCATGGCAGAAACCATTACCCCGCCTTATTCATGACGGTTCGTCGCGAAATTGCTGAGCCGCGTCGCGAGACCGGCGCGCGGAGCCGTGAGGCTCCGATGCGTACTCGTGCAGTACGATGAGGGTCCGAGGGGCGAGCCCGCCGGCCGAAGGCTTGTCGCAGCAGCGGATCGGCGATTGCAGCAGAAGCGTTCATGAATAATGCGGGGCAACCCCCTTCTGCGCTACGCGTGACGTGAAAACGCACGATGCGCAATATCCGTCCGATAGTGAGCGCCTTCAAATGTAATCGACTTGGTCACGCGATAGGCTTCCGCTTGCGCGTCTGCCAGAGTCTTTCCTCGTCCCGTAATTCCCAGCACCCGGCCCCCGGCCGTTACCACCTCGGTACCCGTTCGTCTTGTGCCTGCATGAAACACCACGGCCGTCGCATCAACAGTGGTCGGCAATCCGTGAATCGGGCGGCCGGTCTGATAGGCCCCGGGATAGCCTCCCGACGTCATGACGACGCACACGGCGGTTTCATCATGCCAGTCCACGGTAAGTTGATCGAGCCGATGTTCGACCACAGCCTCGATCACCTCCAACAAATCGGTCTTGAGCAACGGGAGCACGACCTGCGTTTCCGGATCCCCCATGCGGGCGTTGAACTCCAGGACGTACGGCGTCCCTTTCACAACCATGAGGCCGGCATACAGGACGCCCTGAAACGGACAACCCATACGTGACAGGGCCTCGACGGCGGGATAGAGGACCTGCCGGGTGACCTGCTCGCGCAGCGCCGTGGTGCCAAGCGGCGCAGGACAATAGGCGCCCATGCCCCCGGTGTTGGGTCCCGCATCGCCATCCCCGACTCGTTTATGATCTTGCGCCGGCAGCATCGGCACCACCGTCCGGCCATCCGTGAAAGCCATGATCGTCAGTTCCTCGCCGTCTAAAAACTGCTCGATCAACACGCGCTGGCCGGCCTGACCAAACACCGCATGCTCCATCGCATCGCGGACGGCCTGTTTCGCCTCCTCACGGGTGGTCGCGACCCGAACACCCTTCCCCTGCGCCAGTCCGTCAGCCTTCACCACCACGGGAAGTTCATGTTGATTGAGATAGGCCAACGCCGAAGCAACTCGGTCGAAACTTTGTGCCCTCGCCGTGAGAATGCTCGCGCTGCTCATGATCTCTTTGGAGAAGACTTTGCTGGCTTCGATGCGTGCGGCACCCTTCGTCGGTCCAAATATTTTAAGCCCGGATGTACGAAATTCGTCGACAATGCCCAACGCAAGCGGGGCTTCCGGTCCCACAACCGTCAGATCAATCTTCTCCGACTGTACGAATGTCTTCAGCCCGGCAATATCGTCGGCTTTGATCGGCACACAGGCCGCGAGCGATTCGATCCCCGCATTGCCCGGCGCGCAGTAGAGCGTGGGCCTGCGGGAACTTTGCGCGAGCTTCCACACCATGGCGTGCTCGCGTCCCCCACTGCCGACGACAAGAATTTTCACGGGCGAACCTCTCTGAATTGCCGCATGACCCTCTTGCGGATGCTCAAACAGGTCATCCAACAAGGCCGCAGGGAGTGAGAGGCCTGAAGCGTACTGAGTGGAGGTACGTTGAGGGTCTCGAACGACTGAGAACGACGTTGGGGACCTGTTTCAGCATCCGATTAGTGGCGGAAGTGGCGCATGCCCGTCATAATCATCGCCACCCCCTGTTCATCTGCGGCTTTGATAATTTCGGCATCGCGAATCGAGCCGCCCGGCTGAATGACCGCCGTGATCCCCGCTTGCGCGGCGGCATCCAAGCCGTCTCGGAAGGGAAAGAACGCATCCGATGCCATCACGCACCCCTTAATCGGCATCTGGGCTTTCATGACTGCAAGCTTCACCGAATCGACCCGACTCATCTGGCCGGCGCCGATCCCCACCGTCTGCCCCGGCTTTGCATAGACGATCGCATTCGACTTCACGTGTTTGCAGACCTTCCAGGCAAACGCGCAGGCCGCATATTCCTCGTCCGTCGGTTTGCGCAGGGTCGGTACGTTGAGCGCTTTCAGATCGGTCAAGACACCGAGGTCCCGATCCTGCACGATCAAGCCCCCAACCAATTTCTTGAGATCGAAACCCTCTTGCTTCACGTTCGTGAGCGGCCCGACGTCGAGCAAACGAAGATCCTTCTTGCGCTTTAATTCTGCGAGCGCATCGTCAGCAAATCCCGGCGCAATAACCACTTCCACAAACGTGGAGGTGATTTCCTTCGCCGCGGCCAGATCCACCGGGCGATTGAATGCAATCACGCCTCCGAACGCCGAGATGGGGTCGGTCTTCCGGGCTTTCACATAGGCCTCGACCGGCGTCGCACCCAGTGCCACGCCGCATGGATTGTTGTGCTTGATAATGGCCACGGCAATCTCGTCATACTCTTTCGCCAGCTCGAGCGCTGAATTGGCATCGAGGAAATTATTATACGACATCGCCTTGCCATGCAGGATCTTTCCACGGGATACCGATGGCTCGACTGAATGCAGCTCTCGATAGAAGACCCCTTGCTGATGCGGGTTTTCCCCATAGCGGAGCATCTCTGCCCGTTCGAACTGCAACGACAATATTTTGGGGAACTTGACCTCGCTGCCTTGCACCTGCTTCTCAAGATACCCGGCGATCAAACTGTCGTAGCGCGCCGTGTGTTGAAACACCTTCAACGCCAACTCGCGCCGTAACTCGTGCGACACAGTCCCTGCCTTCGCCGCATCGAGCACGCGCTGGTAGTCGGTCGGGTCCACAACCACCAAGACATCTTCGTGGTTCTTGGCTGCAGAACGCAGCATCGACGGCCCGCCGATGTCGATATTTTCAATGGCTTCTTCAAAGGAACAGTGGGACTTCGCGATGGTCGCCTCGAACGGATAGAGGTTGACCACGACCACATCGATGGGTCCGATCCCCTGCTGCTCCATCTGCTCGACATGGGCAGGTACCGAACGCCGCCCCAGTAAGCCGCCATGAATCTTGGGGTGCAGTGTTTTGACGCGGCCGTCGAGAATTTCCGGTGAGCCAGTGTAGGCCGCGACATCGGTCACCGTCACACCGGCCTCTCGCAAGGCTTTCGCTGTTCCTCCGGTTGAAATGATTTCGGCCCCCAGCGCCGCAAGCCCTTTCGCCATATCCACCACGCCGGTCTTGTCTGACACGCTGATTATTGCCCGCTTGATGCCGGCCATAGAGACTCCTTGGAAGACGATCGATAGATATTCCGTGAATCGGAAGGCGCGGCGAAGAATAACAAATGAATATCCACCTTACAAGAGGGATGAAATCCCCACGCATCTAGCAGGATGCTGAAGAGCCTGCCAGCCTGTCTTGTTCATTTGGTCTGTTCGGTCTGTCTCGTCTGTCCGGTCTATCTGGTCGGAGAGGTCTATTCTGTCTTTCTAGTCAACTGATCGCACGGGCAAGACCCACCGGACATACCAGATAGACAAGAGGAACCTCATCAACCAAATAGACCAGACAGACCGGGCGTGGCAGGCCCAGAAATCCTGTCTGGCATGAGTCCACTCAGTATGGTAGGGTCACAGGGGCTTATCAGCCATCTTCCGCCCGAGAGTTGATTCATGAGTCGTGCAGCGATTCTAGGCGCAGGCGCTGTCGCACTTGCTTTTCTTGCCGTGGTCTGCATCCCACGCCATCTTCCGACGACGTCCGCATCGATGCCCCTCACCCCTGCCACCTTTCATGCACGTTTAGAGCACGGGACTCTGACCCTCCGTGGCTCGCTCCCCAGTGAGACCAGCAAGGCCGCAATCCTTCAGCGAGCGCAAGAAATGTATGGAGCAGCACCTGGTCGCGTCGTCGATGAGTTGGCGGTGGATCCGAGAGTGGGACCTGCATCCTGGGCCGGCAATGTCCCCAAGGTCCTCCCCATCTTAAGGCACATGATGGAACGAGGCTCCATCATCATCGACGGGCGCTCGATTGTCCTCAGCGGCCGGGTCGACGGCGATCGTGCCAAAGCCACCGTGCTGCGAGATATTGCTCCTCTTACGCAGGCGGGGCTCGAACTTGAAGATCATATTCTAGCGGCTCAGCTCGCGGCCCCCTCCTCCTCGCTCCAGAAGAAATTGAATGAGATCCTCTCGCACGCCTCCATCGAGTTTGAATCGAATACCACGACGATGCTCCCCCGTGGTAGCGCCACACTGGACCAGCTGATTGCCCTATTACGTCGTGCCCCCCACACGGCCATTGAGATTGGCGGTCATACGGACAAGTACGGCGAGCCGGACTATAACCTGCAACTCAGCCGCCGCCGCGCTGAAGCTGTACGGGACTACTTCATCAGCCACGGCCTGACCAACCAGTTCACCGCCGTCGGCTATGGCGCCTCCCGACCGCTGTCGGTGGCGCAGACGCGGACCGGCCTCCAGCACAACCGTCGCATCGAATTGCGCGTGAAAGGAGTTGGTGACCTATGACCATTCTCATCGGCCAGATCGTGGGATGTCTCCTCGTCGCGGGCGGCATCGGCGTCGCGGTTGGATGGCTGCTGCGCCAGCTGTCCGCCGGCCAACTCACACAACAGTTCATGGATGTCACCACCACCCTGCGCCTCAAAGAACAGAGGCTGGAGAAGGCGCAGTATGAGCTGAAAGTCCAAGCCGCTGCGATGCAGATTCTCGAAACCAAGATGATCGAATCGGCGGAGCTCGACCAATCCACCCGGCAGGAGCTCTCGGCGCAAAACGACCGCCTGCAGGCGCTTCAAGAAGAGTTGGCCGTTCGCACGCAGCGGCTGACAGCCCTGGAAGCGGAAGAAGCCTCTGTTCGCCGGCGCGCGAGCGAGTATGACGCAGCTGCCGCTGCACTGGCGGAAGAAGTCCGCCAATTCCATCTCACACGCCAGGCTGCCCAACAGGCACTCGAGTCTAAAGAGCAAGAACGGCGCGATCTTCAGCATCGCGTTGCCGAGCTGGAAGCCACAGTCGAAGAAGCCGATCGGCTACGCGCGCGCGTGGAGGAACTCGAACCGGCCCAAGGACGGGTCCATTGGCTGGAAGTGCAACTCTGCGATCGAGACGCCGAGCAACGAGCCGCATTGCACCAACTCGACAGCCAACTGGCCGACCGGGAGCGACGAATCGGCGAGCTGGAGCCTCTCACCCAACGGCTTCAGGAGCGAGAGGCATCACTGACACAGTGGGAAACGAAATATGCCCACGCCCTCACGCAACACGACGCACAGATCGCCAAGTTACAAAAACAGCTTGTGGCACAGGACCAACTCCGAGCCCAGCTCCTGCTCGATGAACAACTCCTGCACGAGCGAGACGAACGGATCGACGTCCTGCAGCACCAGATTCAAGAACTCGAAACGCAACAGCAAGACCTGGCGGGTCAGGTCAAGATGGTGGGAGAAAAGGAAGAGCAGATCAGCCGCCTCCGGAAACGCCTGATCGAAGTGCGGGCCGCACTCCGCATCAAGACCGATGGGGGAACCGTGGCTCCTCGCCAGAAGACCCGTCAGAATGGAAGTCAACTATACTTACAGATGGAACAGGCGAAAGCGGCGAAGGACGGACAGAAAGACGACCTGAGTAAGATTCACGGGATCGGTCCCGTCTTTGCGCGGACCCTGAACAAGATGGGATTGCACACCTTTGTCCAGATTGCGCGCTGGAAGACGGAGGATATCGCCAAGGTTGCGAAGAAGCTCTACACCGCCCCCGAGCGGATCAAGCGGGATAAGTGGATCGACGAAGCCAAAAAAGAGCACTACCGCAAGTACGGCGAGCGGCTCTAATGCAGGCTGGAGACTGTTCAACATACGGGCGCAAGGAGGTGAAGTCTTGGCTGAATAGCGGAAATACAGAGGCGATGTTCCCCTGCATAACCAATATGGTCCGGAGGCAAAATACGCAGTCGAATCGGAGGCGCTGCTACCGACCACGAAGTATGAAGAAGAAATAGCCCGGGGTCTTGAATTAGGCCTGCCAGGTGCGCTCCGGCCATCTGCCCAGCCGAAAAAAGTCCTAACCCGCATT
>CAZPWD010000088.1:0-10386 GCA_964590025.1 uncultured Nitrospira sp. | reverse complement strand
ATAGTTTTTCCGCAGCCTGTCAGAACAGCGTACCGATGGTAAACTCGAAGGCCCCTTTGGCTTCTCCTGGTCTGGGATCCAGATTGATCCCGTACGCGGCGCGAAGGGGGCCAAAGGGTGAAATCCATCGCCCTTCTAATCCAACAGTTTTCCGCAACTTAGACGAGAGAGGCTCATCGTCGTCAAAGCCTTTCCCATAGTCGAAGAAGATCACACCGTTCAATTTGGCATCAGCGGAAATCGTAAAGATAAAATCGTTGTTGAAGATCAACTGTTTGGTTGCGCCGAGTAGGGAATTGCTGTTGGTCACCGGCCCCGCGCGGCCGAACTTGAACCCGCGCATCGTATTGATGCCGCCGACAAAATATCGTTCGGTCAATGGAATGGGGTTCCCCTCGATGCCGACTGCGGCGCCATAGCGAGCGCGGATTGCAAACCGCGTATCGAAGGGCAGCGGCGTATACTTAATAACATCCAGATAATATTTATAGAAGTTATTGCTCCCGCCCAGGTAGGGCGTCCCCAAATCGAAACCCACAGCAGCTCGCCAACCGCTGCGGGGATCCATATAGTAGTCCCTCGTGTCGCGAGCTAGCGAGGTCCGGAACCCGGTTGACGACTGATTCCCAAGTTGACTACACACAAGCGGAAATCGATCCGGGCAAATGCCTACCGCCGGATTTTTGAAATTCAACTCCTCCGCAAACAGGCTCACGCTCCCGGAAGTATACTCCGAGAGATAGCGGCCTAATGTCACGCTGGCGCCGGATTTCGTCTCAAAATAGGTGATGTAGTTCGTCGCAGTGCGGTAGACGTCCAGCTGCATCGATGTCAAGGAGTCGTTCACATAGGGGTTACGAAACGTGAGCAACCCTATTTGCCGCTGCTGGCCGAGCTGACCGCGGATTCGCCCCATCCAGCCATTCCCACCGAGGTTTCCTTCCGTAATATCGGCGATCCCGACGATCCTGTCCAACGAGCTGAATCCGCCGCCGACGCTGAACTGGCCGGTCGGTTTTTCTTTCACGCGGACATTCAGATCGACCTTATCCACAGCCACTTGCGCCGGAAGGATTTCCACCGTCTCGAAAAAGTTCAAGTTATTGAGGCGCTGAAAGCTCCGCTTCAACGCGGGGGTATCGATGACATCCTGTTCATCGACACGGATTTCCCGACGAATCACATTGTCCTTGGTCTTCTCGTTGCCATGGATGTTGATCTGACGGATCCGCATCATCTCCCCTTCCTTGATGGTCAGAATGATGGTGGCGGTCCGTTCCTCCATGTTCGGATTCACATTCGGCGTGACCTCGGCGAACGAATAGCCCCTGCTCCCATAGAGATCGTTCAACCGCGTAATCTCGTCACGGAGTTTCTGACGCTGAAAGATCTCCCCTTCCTTCATCTTGAGCCCCTGGCGAAGCTCCGGATCTTCGAACACCGTATTCCCGCGGAATCCGATTTCGCCGATGGTGAACGGCTCCCCTTCCATCACCGTGTACGTCACGACGAACCATTTCTGTTCGTCGATGAGCTCCACAGTCGGCACCCCAACCCGGACGTTTAAATAGCCTTTGTTGAGCAAGACCTCTTTGATCCGCTCGACGTCGTTGTTCATTTCTTCCCGCTTCAAGACGCCGGCATCCGAGAAAAACGACGGCAACTTCAACTGTGTGATCAGACCGTACCAGGGAATCCATTCCCGCGTCGCCATCACCTTAAACATCTCGTCTTTCGTCGCCGCGTGCAGGCCGTCAAAATTGACCGTTTTGACACGCGCCTTGTCCCCTTCTTTTATGAAAAACGTCAGGCGCTTCCGATCCTCGTCTAAGGTCTGCACGACCGGGATCACCCGGCAATTGAAGTAGCCGTCCCCCTGGTAGGCCAAACGAATCTTCTCCGCACTCTCTTTGGCCTGCAGTTGATCGAGAAAGGCTTGGCTCTTGATCGTGATCTTCTCTTTGAGCTTATCGTCGCTTAGTGCTTTATTCCCATCAAACACGATCTCGGTAATAAACGGTTTCTCGCGGACAAGAAAGGCCAGGACCACCCCGCCCTCTCCCGATTGTGTCTCCATCTGCACATCTTCAAAGAACCCGGTTTCGTAGAGAATTTTGATTTGTCCACGGACATTCTCAGGGGTGTAGGGATCTCCGGGCTTCAACGTCAATCGGCCGGCAATCGCCGGCACCTCGATCCGCTTATTCCCTCGGATCTCAATCGCCGTCACTTTGACTCCGGCCTGCTCCGCAGCGACCGCCAGCACCGGCGCCACACCGCAGGCCAGGGTGATGAGCGCCATGACAAAGAACCAACGAAGCCCGGCTGAGCAGCAAGTTTCCCTCACCGAACCTGAGTTCCGTACGAAGAAGAGGAAGATAATACCGGCATCATGGGTAATCCTACCTTTGGCCGTAACCGTACACCCTGCACCTCTAGCCCAATCACACACGACGCATCCGGGGCGCGTGTGATGATGGCGGCAGAGAAGGTTGCAGACGTAAGAGGCCCAGGCGGTCAGCGCAAACGTATCCCTCACGGCAACATGCGTGCAAAACTTCTGAATTATATTGGGCAAATATTTGAATGTAAAGCTGACCGCCCACATTTTTCGCGCAGATTCGTCGCAAGCTGGCGGGGTGGCGCGCGTAAGGCGCGAGGAGCGCGACTCGCGTGACGGGCGAGCCCTGTCCCTGCCAGTCGCGCTTTTCCCGCCAGTCTCGCCCGTCTCGCTTGAGTCAGGCATCGGCGATTGCAGCCGAAACATTCATGAGTAATGCGGGCTAAGCTCCTGCATTTCTTGACATCGCCTACCCCATCACATAGTATCGAATCATGTCACGCTTCGAAGTGCGCAAAGCTGTGATTCCCGCCGCAGGCCTTGGCACTCGCTTCCTTCCCGCAACGAAAGCGTCTCCCAAAGAGATGTTGCCGCTCGTCGACAAGCCACTGATTCAATATGCCGTGGAAGAAGCGGTCGCCTCCGGAATCGAGGACATTATCATCATCACCGGGCGGGGCAAACGCGCGATCGAGGACCATTTCGACCGATCCGTCGAGTTGGAAGAAAATCTCAAGGGCAGCGGCAAGGCGCAGCTCCTGAGCCAGATGCGGCACATCTCCACGCTCGCAAATTTCTGCTACGTCCGTCAGTCGGAGGCCCTCGGACTCGGCCATGCGGTCCTCTGCGCCCAACGGCTGATCGGTGACGAACCCTTTGCGGTCATTCTCGGCGACGAAATCATCGATGCCCCGGTGCCTGGACTCGCACAGCTTATTCATGCCTACAAGAAACGACACGGTGCGGTCCTTGGGGTGCAGGAAGTGCCCCACCATGAAGTCAACCGCTATGGGGTCGTGTCGCCTCGAACCGTCTCACCGGGGTTGCATCGAGTCGAGGGCCTCATTGAGAAACCGGCGCCGGCCGAAGCCCCGTCCAATCTGGCGGTCATCGGTCGCTACGTCCTACCGCCGGAGATTTTCTCCATACTGCGAAAAACCCAGCCCGGCAAAAACGGTGAGATCCAGCTGACCGACGCGCTTCGGGAATTGGCGAAGCGGTCCCCCATGTATGCGCTGGAGATACAGGGACAGCGATATGATGCCGGGGACAAGTTGGGATTTCTCATTGCGACCATCGAATTCGCACTCAAGAACCCCTCTCTGGGACCGGAATTTGGCGACTATCTGCGGAATCGGATGCGGCCTTCCGGAGAACGCCGCCCGACACGATTGCGCAAAGCCTAGCAGGCCGGCAGGTTGATTTGGTTTATCTGGTTAGTTTTGTTCATTTGGTTGGTGTAGTTCAACCAAACAAACCAAATAGACCAAAGAAACAAAAGAAACCAGTCATACAACACTGAGACCACACCGATGAACGACTCGATCGAACAAGACTTGCAGCCACCCCAGAACGTCGAAATTCCCGACCAGCTTCCGCTGTTGCCGGTCCGAGACATCGTCGTCTTCCCCTACATGGTCCTCCCCTTGTTTGTCGGGCGGGAGATGTCGATCAAAGCTATTGAAGCCGCGTTAGCCGGCAATCGAATGATCTTGCTGTCGACGCAAAAGGCCTTGGACGTCGAGAATCCCTCACCGGAGGATATCCATACCATCGGCACGGTCGGCATCATTATGCGGATGCTGAAATTGCCCGATGAACGCATCAAAATTCTTGTGCAGGGGCTCTCCAAAGCCAAGATCACGGGCTACATTCAGACTGAGCCCTATTACTCCGTGCGCATTGACAAACTCACTGAACACAAGCCGCCGAGTACCGCCCTTGAAACCGAAGCCGCCATGCGGACGGTAAAGGAACAGATCGAACGGATCGTGAGTCTCGGCAAAGTCTTGATCCCGGACGTGATGATCGTCATTGAGAATCTCGAAGACCCCGGACGTCTTGCCGACATGGTGGCGTCCAATCTTGGCCTCAAGGTCGAGGTCACCCAGGCAGTCCTCGAGGTCATTGATCCGATCAAGCGCCTCCGGCACGTCAGCGAGATCCTCGGCAAGGAGATCGAAGTCCTTTCCATGCAACAGAAGATTCAAGCGCAAGCCAAGGGGGAGATGGACAAGACCCAACGAGAATACTTCCTGCGCGAGCAACTCAAAGCTATTCAAAAAGAGCTGGGCGAACTTGACGAGCGCGCGGAAGAAATCACTGAGTTTCGCAAGCGGATCGTAGAACTGAAGATGCCGGAGAAGGTGCTGAAGGAAACCGAAAAGCAGCTCAAACGCCTTGAGAAAATGCACCCGGATACCGCCGAATCTGCGACCGTCAGGACCTATATCGAGTGGATCGTAGAGCTGCCCTGGTCCAAAAAATCCAAGGACAATCTCGACCTCAAGGCTGCCGCCAAAGTGCTCAACGAGGATCACTACGATCTGGAGAAAGTGAAGGAACGGATCCTTGAGTATCTCGCCGTGCGGAAGCTCAAAGACAAAATGAAGGGTCCGATTCTCTGTTTCGTCGGACCCCCGGGCGTTGGGAAGACCTCGCTCGGAAAGTCGATCGCCCGTGCTCTCGGCCGCGAATTTGTCCGCATCAGTCTCGGCGGCGTCCGCGATGAAGCCGAGATCCGTGGTCATCGACGCACCTACGTCGGCGCACTCCCCGGCCGCATCATTCAAGGCATGAAACAAGCCGGCACCAACAACCCGGTCTTCATGCTGGACGAAGTCGACAAGGTCGGAATGGACTTTCGCGGCGATCCCTCCGCAGCCTTGCTCGAAGTGCTCGACCCGGAACAGAACAACTCGTTCACGGACCACTACCTGGGAGTGCCCTTCGACCTGACCGGAGTGATGTTCATTACGACGGCGAATCTCATCGACCCCATTTTGCCCGCCTTGCGCGACCGGATGGAAGTGATCGGGATCCCCGGCTATACCGAAGAAGAAAAATTAGGCATCGCCCAGAAATACCTGATCCCTCGGCAACTCAACGAACACGGTATCACCGAGAAGCATGTCCGCATCGCCGAGCCGGCGGTGCGTCAAATCATCGCCAACTATACGCGTGAAGCCGGTGTCAGAAACCTCGAGCGCGAGATCGCCAACGTCATGCGCAAGGTGGCAAAGAAAGTGGCGGAAGGCAAAGGCGTGGGATTCCCCGTCGATCCCGCCAACCTGCACAAATATCTCGGCGTCCCTAAGTTCGTGCCCGAAGAGGAATTGAAGATGGATGAGATCGGCGTGGCAACGGGATTAGCCTGGACGGAGTCCGGCGGCGATGTGCTCTACATCGAGGCCACGGCGATGAAGGGTAAAGGGCAATTGACCCTCACCGGCCAACTGGGCGACGTTATGAAGGAATCTGCGCAAGCAGCCTTGAGCTATGTCCGGTCGCGCGAGCGCACCCTCGGCATCAATCCCGATGTGTTCACCACTCAGGATCTTCATATCCATGTGCCGGCCGGGGCGATTCCGAAGGATGGGCCGTCGGCAGGCATTACCATGGCCATCGCCATTGCATCGACGTTGTCGCAAATCCCGGTGCGCCGCGACCTGGCGATGACAGGCGAGATTACCCTCCGGGGACGAGTACTCCCCATTGGAGGATTGAAGGAAAAACTTTTGGCAGCCAAGCGGGCCAAACTCACCACCGTGATTCTTCCGAATCGCAACAAGAAGGATCTTGACGAGATTCCCAAGCACATTTTGAAGGGCATCCACCTCGTCTTTGCCGACACGATGGATGATGTGATGAAGGTAGCTCTCCGGCGGGGCTCGAAATCCACACGCCCAACGGGCAAGCCCCACCACCCGCAGCCACACTCGAAAAACCATGCCGCGCGCACGAAGACCGGGCGAGCCGCTCGCTCGCTTCCAGTGCATGCGGCCAGCACGGCAACGCCTCCAATACAACTTCACTAGCAGGATGCTGAAAAAGTCCGCCAGCGTCGTTCTCGCTACGCTCAGAGCCTCGACGTACGGCACAAAGTACGACTCACCTCTTCGCTCGCTGCGGCCTTGCTGGACGGACATTTTGAGCATCCTGCAGGGGCATCTCCTCGTCATCTTGGGCATGCTGGTCGTTGATTTGCCAATAACCCTCAATGGCTTTTCAGGAACCTGCTAGCATGGCGTCCACGGTCCGCACGAAGGCCCGTCCCACGATCCACGAATTCGATCTCATTCGAGCCCTCCACCGACGTCATGGCCGCCGCGCTCCCTCGGTGATTCAAGGGATCGGCGACGATGCCGCCATCATCACGTCACGGGCCGGCCAATGGATGGTGCTGACGACCGACCTCTTAACAGAAGGGGTCCACTTCGACCTCCGAACCGCCACGATGGCTGATATCGGCTTCCGCGCCGCAGCCGCGAATCTCAGCGACATCGCGGCGATGGGAGGAACTCCGCAGCATCTGCTCGTCGCCTTGGCCATTCCCCGCACCGGCACCAGACACCATGTTCATCAGCTGTACCGAGGGATGATGACCGCCTGCCGCCCGCACCACGTAGGACTCATCGGCGGAGATACGTCGGCTTCGAGCGGCGGATGGTTTCTCAGCGTGACGCTGATCGGGATGGTCCCACCCCGCCAGGCCCTGTTTCGGAGCGGTGCACGAATCGGGGATCTCCTCTACGTAACCGGCACAATCGGCGACGCATTGGCCGGCCTGAGACTCTTGAACGAACCACCGCTCCGTAAGAAACGTTACCCGTTGGCCGCGACACTTTCAGCCAGGCACCGGCAATTTCTGATTGGACGGCACCTGCGTCCAACCGCTCGCATCGCAGAAGGCCAGTGGCTCAATACCCATCGATTCGCGACCTCCGCGATTGATATTTCAGACGGCCTCTCCGGCGACCTCCGCCACATCTGCGAGGAAAGCCATGTCGGGGCGGACCTCGATCTGGGCACGCTCCCGTTATCGCCGGCTTGCCGCGCCTATGCAGCATCTCGGGAACTCGACCCGGTGGACCTCGCGCTGACCGGAGGCGAGGATTATGAATTGCTCTTTACCGTATCACCACGACAGCGCCCACGACTCGAACGGACAGCCCTCAAGCGAGGATTCTCCCTGACCTGCATTGGGAAAATTCACCCCCTTCGCTTCGGGATACAAGCCGTGTCCCCTCACGGCAGGCATCACCGGTTGGCGAATACCAGTTACGAACATTTCACGTAACCAACTTCATCCACGACGGCCATGGCCACGATCCCTTCATTTCGATCGCTGCTGAAACAGGTCCTCCATCTGCGGGAATCGCCGCAGCGAACGGCGCTGGCCTTCGCCATCGGAGTCTTCATTGCCTTTTCCCCGGTCTATGGATTACACACCGTCATGGTGCTCTTCTGCGCCTGGGCATTGGGCCTCAACTTTCTCGCGCTCATGGTAGGCGCCTTTCTCAACAATCCCTGGACCCTGGTCCCTATCCTCGGTGCCAGCTACTGGGTCGGTGCGCTCTTGCTAGGCCGATCGGACAGTCCCGCCTTCGACTGGAATGATGTGAGTTTCGGCGCGATCTACGTACAGGTCATGCCCTACGCCATGCCCTTCTTTCTTGGCGGATTTGTCTTGAGCCTCCTCGGTGCGGCACTCGCCTACCCACTCGCCTACTATTTCGTGGCCAAATATCGGCAGTCGCACCCACTGGACCATGGAGAGCCATTGCCGCCCCCTCAAGATGTACGCTAAGATAATCGTGCGCCATGTCTGAATTCGGTCATCAATCTAATGCTCCATATGATGGGTCGGCGCTGATCGCCGATCCGATCCACCAGTACGTCTCCTTCACCGTGCCCTTCTCCACTGCGGACCCGCATGAACGGACGGAAAAGGACCTGATCGATTCCCCCTGGGTCCAGCGCCTCCGGTACATCTATCAACTCCAAAGCGCCCGTTGGGTGTACCCCTCAGCGGAACACACCCGCTTCGTCCACTCGCTCGGCACCATGCATGTGGCAGGCCGCTTTGCACGGCATCTCTATCCGTTTCTCAAGAAAGCGGTAAAGGAGGTCCCGTCGGCGAACTATGTCGAAGAGTTTCTCCGCGTCACGGCGCTCGTGCACGACATCGGACACGGCCCCTTTTGCCATTTCTTCGACGACAACTACTTGCACGCCTTCCATGCCAGTCACGAAAAACTCGGGCAGATCATCATCCGCGACCATCTCGGCCCGATCATCCGCAAGATCCGGCGCAGCCCGTCCGGCCCTTTCGCTAAAGGCGAGGAACTCAACCCCGATCAAATCGCGCATGTGATTCTCAAGGAAAAGGGCAAAGACAACTCCCGCATTCCGCTATGGCTCAACATGCTCCAACCGGTCATTTCCGGCAGCTATACCGCAGATAACCTCGACTATGTCCTGCGCGACTCCTATATGTGCGGCGTTGCGGTCGGCCCGGTCGATCTTTCCAGACTCATTCACTACACGATCATCACGGACAAGGGATTTACGATCCATAAGACGGGCCTTCCTGCCTTGCAGATGTTCCTCAATACCCGCATGTATCTCTATTCCAACGTCTACTATCACCGGACTACGCGCGCGATCGACATCCACCTCCGTGACATCTTCGGCGACACCATGAAACTCCTGTTTCCCCACGATCCTCGCAAGAAGATGGACGAGTACCTGACGCTGACCGACTGGTCCTTGCTTGAACAGGTACGGGGATGGAAAACCTCACGCCATGCCACCGAACGGCGCCTGGGTGCAGAATGGCAGAGGATTCTCGTCCGCGACGTAAAATGGAAGATGGCCTACAGCGCCGTGCTCAAGGAAAAGGGCCAGGAACGTGGCATGGACTTTCCCAGCCACGAGCAGTTCGAAGAACAGATCAAAAAAGAATTGCCGGCGCGCCTCCAAAAAATGGAGTTCCGCGTCGACATGGCGCCGCTCGACCCACGGCCGGATCCGAAAGACCGGCGCGGCAATCCCCTCTATGTCTACGACCCGAGCACCAAAGGCATCTCGACCGACCCGTTAGAAGAATTCCTCGACCTGCTGCCTACCCGCTTGATCCAATTCCGCGTCTATACCCTCGACCACGCGCACGACGAAGCCCTCTCGCGCGCCACCGCAACAGTCCTCAACAAGACGCCGTCGAGCCTCGAGTCGAACTACTAGAAGGAGGGCGGGCTGTGCCGGGCGGCTCCGCTCCCGTGCCTTTCGGAGCGGCCCTTCCGGGCTTGGCCGAGCGGAACCCTTCTGGAATTCCTTCAGATGCGATCATTCGATCGCAGAGCTTCAGTCAGTTCCAGCCTTCCTTCTCGGCCAAGCCTCGGCGGGCACCCCGCTCCTTCGGCAACGTGCGCTCAGCCAACCGGTACAGCCCTAGATGGATTTGAAGAGCACGGTGAATGTAACCACGCAACGCCTGACGCGTAAGCCTTCGCACGGATCGCCAGGCGAGACAGGGCTTCTTGGCGTCGTGCGGGATCAGAAATCACTCCCAACCCTTTGCTTTCGGCGCCAAAACTACTAGATTTTGCTGACAGCCTGTCGCTGTACTGCAATACTGATGACATTGCTATCAATGGCGACCACCATCTGCACGGAGGTTCATCATGCAGATACTCTTCAGACTGCTATTCCTAGGACTCTGTCTCGTATTCGGCGACGCTCAGGCGCAGATGCCGCTTGGTGGACAGAACCAAGCCGACATCCTCAAGCTCCTTAATGAGCTGCCGCCTGACACGATGAAGAAGGTTGAAGCCTTGGGTAAGATTCTTCAGCAGGATCTGAAAGAGGGAAAGTTGACCGAAGCACAGCTGCACGAGGAACTGATGTCAGGTACTCTCGAACAAAAGCTGCGGGGACTCAACCCCGAAGCCGGTCCTCTGCTCGATGATATCGCCGATTCGATGAAGAACCACCCCAACGCCGACAGCCTGCCAGATCTGTTGAATGGACTGGTGGGGGGTGGC
>CAZPWD010000087.1:0-10390 GCA_964590025.1 uncultured Nitrospira sp. | reverse complement strand
CCAGAGCCGATTGTGTGTGACGATTTTACGCGGACAGGGGAGGACGAAAAACGAACAGTTGACAACAAGGGCCTATTTCCTCTAGCGTTTGGCGGTTGCCCTAATTGAATGGGCAAACAACATACCAACACTAACCTTTAAGGAGTGACATATTATGAAGCGCATCTTGATGGCAATCATGGCAGTGGCAGTGGCAGTGACGTTCAGCGCTCCTTTCTTCGCCAGTGACGCGAAGGCCGGCAGCGTCCTTGTATACGCTGACGAGAAGAAGGACGAAAAGAAGAAGGACGACAAGAAGGATAGCAAGGTTCTCGTGTACGCTGACGACAAGAAGGACGAGAAGAAGAAGGACGACAAGAAGAAGGAAGAGAAGGGCAAGTAAGCGCGACGCCCGTCGTTTGTCTGATCAGACAAGCCTAACTTGAACCATTCTGAAGAGGCCTGCGATCTCACGATCGCAGGCCTCTTTCGTTATCCGCTCATTGACCCCTCTCCGGCCCCGATGTTACCGTGGAAACATGCGCACTTCACCAGGGCCTGCAAAGCCTAATCGCCTCATCCACGAAACCAGCCCCTATCTCCTCCAGCATGCCTCGAACCCGGTCGACTGGTACCCCTGGGGACCGGAGGCCTTGCAGGCATCGAAAGCGCAAAACCGCCCCATCCTGCTCTCGGTCGGATATTCCGCCTGTCACTGGTGTCACGTGATGGAAAAGGAGTCGTTCGAGAACGAGGCCATTGCGTCACTCATGAACCGGCATTTTGTCTGTATCAAAGTTGATCGGGAAGAGCGCCCAGATCTCGACGAGATCTATATGCAGGCCACGGTGACCCTCAATCATGGTCAGGGTGGATGGCCGATGACGGTCTTCCTGACGCCGGATCAGGAGCCGTTCTTTGCCGGTACGTATTTTCCTCCTGACGATCGCTGGGGCCGTCCCGGGTTCCCCAGCCTGCTCAAGAAAATCGCAGACGCGTGGGAGCAGGATGCCGCCGGTCTCACGAGTCAAGCGCGTCAATTGACCGAACGGTTGAAGAACGAACTCAAAGTGGTGTCCCCCGTCTCCGTCAGTACCTCCGTGCTTGATGAGGCCGTGACGCAATTCCGCGAGGATTTCGATGAGCGTTACGGCGGATTCGGCAGTGCACCGAAATTTCCTCCGTCCGCAGGGCTCGCGTTGCTCCTTCGTTGTTACCGCCGAACAGGGGCAAGCCGAACCTTGCAGATGGTCACACGCACGCTCAATGCGATGGCGGCCGGGGGGATCTACGATCATATCGGTGGCGGGTTTGCACGGTACTCCACCGACGAGCGTTGGCTGGTTCCCCATTTCGAGAAGATGCTCTACGACAATGCCCTCCTGGCCCGGACCTACCTGGAAGCCTATCAAGTGACCAAGCAGACCTCCTATCGGCAGGTCACGACGGAAGTGCTCGAATATATTCTCCGGGAGATGACCGACCCTGCGGGAGGATTTCATTCTGCGACGGATGCGGACTCGGAAGGGGTCGAAGGAAAGTTTTTCGTCTGGACGCCGACAGAGATCCAGGCCGTGCTGCAGAATGCAGAAGATACTCGCCGATTCTGCGCCTGTTACGATATTACCGATCAGGGGAATTGGGAACATCGGAGTATCCCGAATCGGCTGCGTCCCATCGAGGCCGTGGCCAAGGAGTTGAACCTCACCATCGATGAGCTGGACGAGACGATCCATCACGTGCGTCCCCTCCTCTATCGCGCCCGCCAAGCGCGAGTACCGCCCGGACTCGACGACAAGATCATTACGGCATGGAACGGCATGATGATCTCGGCGATGGCCGAGGCAGGCCGTGTTTTAGGGATCAGCCGCTACATCGCCGGAGCCAGGCGGGCGGCAGACTTTCTCTTGCTGATGCACCGGACTTCCGAGGGAGCACTGCTCCGCACGTCGCGGCAGGGCCGAGCCCATCTCGATGGGGTACTGGAGGACTATGCCTATTTGGCAGAAGGATTGATCGACCTCTATGAGGCCTGTGGTCAGGAACGGTATCTCACTGCCGCGCTTCAATTTGGAGAGCGGATGGTGGGCTCGTTTCGGGATGAGGACCAGGGGGGGTTCTACACCACCGCGAAGACGCATGAAACGCTGATCATCCGGGCGCGTGAGGGGGCGGATGGTGCGACGCCCAGTGGAAACGCCGTGGCAGTCTCAGCCCTCGCCAGACTCTCGTTTCACTACGATCGCCAGGATCTGCGCGAGGCAGCGATTGGCGGGATTCGCGCCTATGGCCGCCAGATGGCCCGGTATCCGAGAGCCTTTGCCAAGAGTCTTGCGGCGGTGGATTTGTTAGCGGAAGGGCCGATTGAATTGGCTTTTGTCGGGGCGGCCAACGATCCTGGGATGGAGGCACTGCAACTCGCCGTGCGCGAGGTGTTTTTACCTCATCGCGTGATTGCCTTCAGCGATGGAACGGGCACGCCGTCCGGTCATCCCCTGCTGACGGGCAAGGGGTTGGTGGAGGGGAAGGCGGCACTCTATATCTGTCGGAACTTTTCCTGTCAGCGTCCCCTCACCGATGCGCGGGAGGTCACCGAGGCGCTTCTATCGGCGGTGCGGCGAACGGATCAGACGACCCAGCAGACACTCTTGCGGGGAGCGGCGCTCCCCGGGTCGGCCAGTTCCGAGGGGACAGCCCGGTATGCCGCGCGCATCGTGAGCCAGTCACGCCATGGCGGCCGCATGGAACATGGGTATGGTCAGTTCGGCAACAGGGGGTTGACGGCGTCCCGACTGGGGTTCGGTACCTATCGGGTCGATACGAGGGAGCCTGAGCATCGAGACGCGCTCACGAAGGCCTTGCGAGAAGGCGTGAACCTGATCGACACGTCGACGAACTACATGGACGGCGACAGTGAGCGCCTGGTCGGCTCTGTCTTACGCGAGTTGATCAAGAGCGGGGAGCTGACTCGTGAAGAGGTGATCGTCGTCTCGAAGATCGGATATATGCAAGGGGACAATTTGAAGCAGGCGGAGGCACGAGAACAGGCCGGGCGCCCCTACCCTGACATGGTCAAATATGGTGAGGGCATCTGGCATTGTATCCACCCGGAGTATCTGGCCGATCAGCTCACACTGTCACTGGATCGGCTTGGACTAGCCACTCTCGATGTCTGTTTGCTGCACAATCCGGAATACTTTCTTTCCGAGGCAGCGCATCATGAAGGTGGAGATCTCACGGTGGCGCGGGATACCTTTTATCGCCGGATTGAACTGGCCTTCACGTTTTTTGAGTCCCAAGTGGCTGCGGGACAGATTCACTATTACGGCCTGTCGTCGAATACGGTCACGGCAGATCCATCGGATGCCGAGGCGACGTCGCTCTCTCGCATGTGCGACGCGGCGCGAGCTGCCGCTGCGACACAGGGCATGGAGCGCCACCACTTCGCGGTGCTGCAATGCCCCATGAATCTCTATGAGGCAGACGCACTGGTGACGCCCAATACCGGGGTGGATCAGCAGGAGACGGTGTTGGAGGTGGCGCAACGAGAAGGGATCGTGGTGCTTGTGAATCGTCCACTCAATGCCATGCCGACGAAAAAGAGCGGCGTACTTCGATTGGCGGATTTTCCGATCGAAGGCAATCCGGTGGACTTCGATCGACAATGCCGGACGATCGCGGCGCTTGAAGAAGAGTATCGGACGGCCATTGCCCCGGCCCTTCAACATAGTGTGCAAGGGATGGCCCCGGCCGACTTCTTCACCTGGGCCGTTGAGTTGACGCGCGTGCGGCCTCAGATCCAGGGGCTGGAACATTGGGAACAGATCGAGCAACAAATGATTGCGCCTCATGTCAATCAAGTGGTGCAGGCGCTTTCACGGCATCTGACCGGAACGGCCGCCGAGCAGTGGGAGGCCTGGCGCGATCGCTATGTACCACAGTTACTCACCCTGCTGGGCGGGCTCCGCAGAGAAGCCACCGAACGCAGTCGTGCGAAAACCGCCTCGTTGTCGGCAGCCCTCGATCCCCTGTTGCCCGAGGCAAGGCGCACGGAATCGCTGTCACGAAAAGCCTTGTGGGTCCTGGCGAGCACCCCGGGGGTGACCTCTGTGTTGAATGGGATGAGATCGCGAGACTATGTTGAGGATTCTCTTGCCGTCATGGGATGGGAGCCGCTGACGGGAGTCAAGCAGGTATTTGAAGGCATTGCACAACGGGAGTCGGCTCTATCGTGAAGGCCCGGGTGGGATAAGATCTAGGCCGCATTATTCATGAACGCTTCTGTCGCGGTGCTTTCGTCTCATGCTCAACGACTCGATTCGCATGGCAACATCTCGATATTGTGGCGCTTCACGGCGGAGCCATCGATAGGACTCTAACGCTTCAGGAATGCGCCCGAGTGACTCTAACGTTCTCCCTAAGAGGTAGAGGATCTGCACTTGCTCTTTCGATGAGGTCGCGGGTACTTGCAGGGCTTGACGAAAGGCCGCGACGGCTTCTTCCTGTTTTCCGCTATTCTTGAGGCTGAGGCCCATTTGGGCCAAGCCCTTCAGCGCGTATGCGGGATCCTGTGCGGCTTTCTCAAAATGTTCTGCTGCCTGTTTGAACAGGCCCACATTCTTGAGCGTCGTTCCTCGTTCGTATGCTTCCTGTCCGTCCGGCGTCCCTGTCGATGCGGTGGCTTCGATTGTCTGGAGCAGTGCCCCCGGTATTGAGGCACTTTCTGCAGCTTCCGACGAGGCTCGGTGTGAGACTGAACGGTTCTCTTGTGTCAGTTGTGCTGCGGTGGTCTTGTTCACGATCTGGTTTCCTGTGGGATATAAAAGCAAATGGCATAAAGTTCGCAAGTCTTGGACCATTCAAGGTGGGTCCCGAACCCGTTACGTTTCAACGTATTTGGGCCTTTCTCCGTGGGTGTGAGAGAGGGAAAACAGAGCATGCTTAGGCCGGTGCGTTCAAATTTGCTCCCGCTGCCCACAGGATGCGGGAAAAGTCGCTCACCCCCCGCCCGACCCCGGAGCTACTTTGATCGACTCACGGAACATTGGTTGTTCTTGCACGGGACCTTCGCTCCGCACTAGAATGTCTTGGTGGATGGGGTGAGTGATCCTTAGCCGGTCTCGAAGACTATGAATTTGCGTCGGGGCATCATATTCGCCTATGTCATGTGTGGCACCTTTCTCGTGGCCCACATCATCAATGCGGTGATTGCGGAGGCCTTGTCTGTTCCGGGAGGGCTGGTACGGCCATCACCGGGTTCCGACCGAGAGGCTACGGTGAGTGCTGCCTTGCCCGTTTTGGTTGAGCGCATTCGGACGAGCGGACTCTTTCCCCTGCCGCCTGATCCCCTTGGCATAGGTACCGCTGAGTCTGGCGCACCGCCTTCCCGTGCTCCGTTAAATCTGGCGTCGAAGCTCAAGCTGCTGGGGGTGGTGATCGGCGATCATGAGGGGGTCTCGGCAATCATTGAAGAACTTTCCAGCAAACGCCAACTATTTTTCCGGTTGCACGACCAAATCCCCGATGTGGGTGAGATCAGCGAAATCCGGCGGGACGGGATGGTCGTTCGTCAGGGCGATCAACAGGAGTTGCTTGAACTCGCCGCCTCGCAGGTCGAGAAGCCTCCGTCTGCCCCAGTCACAGCGGGATCAGCCGTAGTTCCGGTGCCTGGGAGTCCCGTGCGTACAGTGCTCGATCGGAGAGACGTTGAACAGGCGATGGGCGATCTGCCCAAGTTATTGTCCCAGGCGAGAGCCGTGCCTTACCTGGTGAATGGAGCGATGAATGGGTTCCGTCTAGATTTTATCGCACCCTCCAGCTTTTATGAGAAAATCGGTTTGAAGTACGGGGATGTCCTCCAGCAAGTCAATGGCGTGGACATTCGTGATCCAGGTACAATGCTCACGCTATTCCAGCAGCTCCGCAACGAGAAGACAGTGAAACTTGATGTCCTGCGTAACAATCAGCGAACCGCGATGACGTTCGACATCCGCTGAATCCGCTGTATCCTCATCTGTTGCGGCCCCCTGCTGTTTCCAACAACCTGGTTTGTTTGGTTTGTCTTGTTTGTTTGGTTGAACGAAACTAACCAGATGAACCAAATAAACCAGATAAACTAAACAAACCAGATGAACCAGATGCCTTGCCAGAGAGATCCGGTAGGGAGTAACCTTTTAGTTCCAAAGACTTGTGGCATTGTCCCGATGCCGATGGGTTTTTCAGGGATGGACCATCCATTTGGTGTTCTGTGGTGAACGACGAACATAGCGGGCGGCCGCTGTTAGGAACGATCCTCGAACAGCAATTCGGTGTGCTCGAAGCCAAATTGCTTGAGGCCATCAACCTTCAGCAGACCAAGGGGGGGCGCCTCGGAGAGATCTTGGTCCGACTCCGGGCGGTTACCGAAGATCAACTCCTCCAGGCGCTTGCCGTTCAATTTGAACTTCCCTGGCTTCCGCATCTTGATGTGAGCCAGGTCGACCATGAATGGGTCAAGAAGGTTCCTATCCACTTCGCCCGCCGCTATCACGTGCTCCCTCTCAAGACAGAGGATGGAGTTGTGATTGTGGCGACGACCGATCCCATGGAAACGGCTGCATTGGACGACCTTCGACTGTTGCTCGGCCTTCCGATCAAACCGGTGCTGACGAGCAGCTTGTCGCTCCTGGCCTGCCTGAATCGTGTGTATGACGAAGCGGCGAGTCCTGCAGGCGCAGAGCAAGTGATGGACGACATCGCGGCCAGTGAGAGCCTGGATCAAATTGCTCATGAGCTGGATGAACCGCAAGACCTTCTTGATGCCACAGACGAAGCCCCCATCATTCGGTTAGTCAACTCCGTGCTCTTTCAAGCGGTTAGGCAGCGCGCGAGCGATATTCATTTCGAATCGTTCGAACGGGGGTTGGTCGTTCGGTATCGCATTGACGGGGTGCTCTATCCCGTCTTAACCCCCCCCAAACATCTGCAGGCGAGTATTATCGCACGATTGAAAATCATGGCGGCTCTGAACATTGCGGAGAAACGATTGCCGCAGGATGGCCGATTTCGGATTCGGACGGCGGGTAAGGATGTCGATCTGCGTGTGTCGGTGCTACCGACATCACATGGTGAACGGGTGGTCCTGCGTCTGTTGGAAAAAGAGAACCGTCTCCTGAATCTGGCGGAGATGGGTTTTTCGCAGGAGCGGTTGGGGATCATCCAGCAACTGATCCAGTTGTCACACGGCATCATTCTCGTGACCGGGCCTACTGGGAGCGGGAAGACGACGACGCTCTATGCGGCGTTGACTCACATCAATGCGCCGGACAAGAACATCATTACCGTCGAAGATCCGG
Organism: uncultured Nitrospira sp.; assembly: GCA_964590025.1. Classification (GTDB taxonomy): domain Bacteria; phylum Nitrospirota; class Nitrospiria; order Nitrospirales; family Nitrospiraceae; genus Palsa-1315. The sequence continues at coordinate 3,077 of CAZPWD010000087.1, read as the reverse complement.
TGGAGTATCAGCTGCTCGGCGTGGGCCAGATGCAAGTGAATCCCAAGATCAACCTGACGTTTGCCGCAGGGCTGCGGTCGATTCTCAGGCAAGATCCCGATGTCATCATGATCGGCGAAATTCGCGATCGTGAAACCGCCGAAATCGCCATTCATGCCTCACTCACGGGGCATTTAGTCTTCTCCACGCTCCATACCAACGATGCCGCGAGCGCGGCCACACGATTGATCGATATGGGCATCGAACCGTTTCTCGTCGCCTCCTCCGTAGTGGCCGTCTTAGCGCAACGGTTGCTGAGGCAGGTCTGTTCGGACTGCAAGCAGCCCTATCACCCGGACGATGAAGAACTCATTCGGCTCGGTATCGTTCCGCCGAGGGTACGCCCTACATTCTATCGGGGAGTCGGATGTCCGGCCTGTGCCCAAACCGGCTATCGAGGCCGAACAGGCATTTTTGAGCTCCTCGTGTTGGACGATGAGATCCGCCGACTCATCGGCAGCAAGGCGGACTCGGCGTCGATTCGTCAAGCGGCGATGGCTAAGGGGATGGTGACGTTGAAAGATGAAGGCGCAGAGAAAGTGTTTCACGGGGTGACGACGACCGAAGAGTTGATGCGGATTACCCAACAGGAAGTGGAGATCTAGCAGAATGCCGGTCTACCACTATAAAGGCTATCGGAACGACGGCGGGGCGGCAACCGGCATCATCGATGCCGAGAGCTCGAAGGTTGCGCGCGTGAAATTGCGGAAGGTCGGCGTGTTTCCCACCGATATGGTGGAACAGGGCTCTGCCATGGCCGGCTCGGCAGCGGGTGCTCCCGGCAGATCCTCCGCTGGGATTGGCCGCTCCTCTGCCCTCAGCACAACCGATGTGGCGATGATGACCCGGCAGTTGGCGACCTTGCTGGTGGCTGGTCTGCCGCTGGTCGATGCGCTCGGGGTGATGGTGGATCAAAGTGAGAAGAAATCCGTAAAGAGCCTCATGGCCGATATCCGCGAAGAAATCCGTGGAGGCGTGTCCTATAGCGCGGTGCTGGGGGGCTATCCGCGCGAATTCTCCCAGATCTACGTGCACATGGTGCGGGCGGGTGAGGCCAGCGGGGCGTTGGATCAGATCTTATTCCGCCTCGCGGAGTTTCTGGAAAAGCAGTTGGCGCTGAAGCATAAGGTAACGAATGCCATTCTCTATCCTGCCCTGATGTTGATCGTCGGTGTCTCGGTGTTATTTTTCCTCATGACCTTTGTCGTGCCGAAAATCACCGCCGTCTTTACGAGTTTGAAGCAAGCCCTCCCCTGGCCTACAGTCGTACTGATGGGCATCAGCCATTTTCTTGCAGACTATTGGGCGGTGATTCTTGGTGCGGCGGGTTTGATTGTGTGGGCGGTGCGTCGGGCGCTGAAGACGGAAGCGGGACAGATTACGGCCGACCGATGGTTGCTCAAGGTTCCGCTCATCGGCGAGGTCGCCCGTATGGTCGCCATCTCACGGCTCACGAGCACACTGGCCACCATGTTGGCCAGCGGTGTGCAGTTGTTGGATGCTATGGATGTCGCGAAGCGTGTGATGAACAATCGTGTGCTGGAACATGCGGTCGAAGGGGCCAGACAGAATATTCGCGAAGGGGAAACGATTGCCGAACCGTTGAAGCGCAGCGGAGAATTTCCCGCACTGGTCACCCACATGATTGCGGTCGGTGAGCGGAGCGGTGAAATGGAGGAGATGCTTCGTCGAATCGGACACATTTATGATGGAGAAGTGGATCGGGTCATTACGCGGTTCACGTCGCTCCTGGAACCCATCATGATCTTGGTCATGGGTGTCTTGGTGTTCTTTATCGTGGTGGCCATCCTGCTGCCCATCTTTGAGATGGGACAGATGGTTCGCTAGTGTTGTGTCTCAATAACGGCTTTACAATGCTTGATCTTCTTCAGAATGTCTTTGACTGTTTTGGTCCACACGAACGGCTTGGGGTTCTTGTTCGTGAGTCGAATGAACTCGTCGATCGCTGCGACCAGGTCCGGCACGCTCTTGAAGACGCCGCGCCGGATGCGCTTACGCGTGATCTCCCCGAACCATCGTTCGACCAGGTTCAGCCACGAGGCACTCGTCGGGGTAAAGTGCAGGTGGAATCGTGGATGCTTCTCAAGCCACGTTTTCACCTGGGGGTGGTTGTGTGTCCCGTAGTTATCCAGAATCAAGTGGAGGGCCACCCCATGCGGCGTGTCTCGGTCAATGGTGCGCAGGAACTTCAGGAACTCCTCGTGGCGGTGCCGCGGGTAACAGGTGCCAATCACCGTGCCGTCGAGCACATTGAGCGCCGCGAACAGGCAGGTGGTGCCGTGGCGCTTATAGTCGTGCGTCATGGTGCCGCATCGCCCCTTCTTCATCGGCAAGCCCGGTTGCGTCCGGTCCAACGCCTGCACCTGCGATTTTTCATCCACGCAGAGCACCAGCGCTTTGTCCGGGGGGTTGAGGTAGACGCCGACCACGTCCGTCAACTTCTCCACAAACCGCCGGTCAGTCGACAACTTGAAGGTCTTGCTCCGGTGCGGTTTCAAGCCGTGTGCGTCCCAGATCCGCGCCACGCTGGCATGGCTGACCCCCTGCGCGGTCGCCATCGTCCGCGTGCTCCAATGGGTCGCGTCGGGCGGCGTGGTCTGCAGGGTGGCCTCCACGATGGCCCGGACTTTCCGGGGCGACAGGCGTTGGGCACTGGGCCCATGCGGGGCATCCTCGGACAGACCCGAAGGTCCCGCCTCGGTGAACCGGTTCCGCCACAGCAGCACGGTCGGACGCGAGGTCTCCAAGCGATGGGCAATTGCGTTATTGGAGATCCCCTCGGCCGCCAGCAGGCAGATCCGCGACCGCAGGACGATCCGCTGGGGGGTGGTCTTCGCCCGAAGCCACGCCCCCAACGTCTGTTTCTGTTCGACAGTCATACGCAATGCGTCGGGGGGCGTCCACATACCGTGGACGCTACCAGATCCGACCAGTATTGTAAAGATATTACTGATACACTACACTAGGAACCTGTCCGACATTGGCTTCGTGACGAGGCAAAGGAGATACGGCGAAAT
>CAZPWD010000086.1:0-10527 GCA_964590025.1 uncultured Nitrospira sp. | reverse complement strand
ACCAATAGACCAAGGCCACCAGGATCGTCCCGCCAAGGATGTTACCGATCGTCACCACCGCGAGATTGCTGACCGCATCAGTGACTGAAAGTGGTGCCGAGGTCCCCGCAGCGAGCGCCCAGCCGATCGGGAGAAAGTACATGTTGGCGACGGAGTGCTCAAATCCGCAGGCGACGAAAGCGCTGATGGGGAAGAGAATGGCGAGGATCTTGTCCGCGACACTCCGCGCTCCCATGCACAGCCAGACGGCCAGACAGACCAGCACGTTGCAGAGGACCCCGCGTGCAAGGGCCGAGACCGGATCGAGCGCGATCTTGCTGCGCGCGATCCGGACCATCGTCTCCCCGACCGCACCGTCACTCATGGTGTGCACGCCGGCCAGCCATACTAAGCCCGCTGTTCCAACCGCTCCAACCAGGTTGCCGAGATAGACCCACCCCCAGTTTCTCATGACTTGTTGTGTCGTCACCCGACCGGAAGCCCAGGCCATGGCGATCAGGTTATTGCCGGTAAAGAGTTCCGCTCCGCCCACCACCACCAGCACAAGACCCAAACTAAACGTGACACCCCCCGCGAGGCGGAGGAGGCCGAAGGGGACTGCAACCTCGTTCCCGGTCGTCACGGTGACGGTGTAAAACAAAGCGCCCAGCGCAATGAAGGCCCCAGCCAAAATGGCCAGAGCGAACATTGTGAGGACCGGCATCGCGGCTTTTGTGACACCGACTTCACGCACCCGCATGGCGATCTGCGAGGGGGCGTAGGCATCAAGCAGGGAAATCGGTGTGGCGGTTGTTTGATCCATTGGTGAATTAAGCGATCAGCTTTCAGCCATCAGCGGTCAGCTCGAACTATCTTTCAGATCCGTCCACTGAAAGCTGACGGCTGATCGTTGACAGCTATAATCATGTAATCAACCTGACTCGCATGTGCCGCAGTTCCGCTTCATCTTCCGGATCGAGCTCGTCCCGTTCAATCGGTTCCACACGCACGGCGGACACCTTGTACTCCGGGCATTTTGAACTTTCATCCGCACTCGACGAGAGCAATGCGTTTACCGTTGAAGCAGGGAAGTGAAAGCTGGTGAAGAGATGCCCCCGAAGTACGCGTTCGCTTCCCACGGCAGGGAGTATGGCATCGCCACGGGCACTCACCAAACGAACGATCTCATCGTCACGCAGATGCAGCGCCGCCATATCGGCCGGATGCATTTCCAGGACATCGGTATCGACCAACTCGAGAATGTCCGTCCGCCTGGTTTGGGCCCCGCAGTTGTAATGTTGGAGAATGCGGCCCGTTGTCAGCACGAACGGATACTCGGCTGTAGGCGCCTCACCCGGCGGCAGGTACTCGACGCCGACAAAGTGCGCCTTCCCCTTTGGAAATGTCTCCTGGTGCATCAGCGATGTGCCTTCGTGCGTGGCAGTCGGCACCGGCCACTGTAACCCGGCATGCTGGTCGAGCCGATCGTAGGACACACCGGCACACATCGGCGTGAGCCTCGCAATCTCGTCCATGATCTCCGAGGGATGTTGATAGGGCATGGGATAGCCCATCCGGCTTGAGACTTCGCAGACCACGCGCCAATCCGGGAGGATCCCGTGAGGCGGCTCCACCGCTTTCCTGATCCGCTGAATACGACGTTCAAGATTGGTAAATGTGCCGTCCTTTTCTAGAAATGATGCGCCGGGCAGCACAAGGTGCGCAAACTTCGCGGTCTCGCTGAGAAACAGATCTTGCACCACAAGAAACTCCACGTGCCTCAACGCATCGTGCACTTTCTTCAAATTCGGGTCGGTTTGCGCGACGTCATAGCCGATGATCCAGAGCCCCTTGAGCCGACCCGCAATCGCCGCGTCCCACATGTCGGGCGTTTTCATGCCGCGTTTCGTGGGCAACGGACGTCCGGTGATGGTCTGATGCAGCGATGCCAGCTTCGGATCGTCCAAACTCTGGTAGCCGGTGAAGTAGGTCGGGAGGCAGCCCATATCCGAGGCCCCCTGCACATTGTTTTGTCCACGCAAGGGATTGATGCCGGTGCCTGGCTTTCCGATGTTGCCGGTAGCCAGGGCAAGGTTACAGAGCGCGATGACCCCGTGACTGCCCCAGCGATGTTCCGTCACGCCGAGACCATGGACGCAGAGCGACGCGCTGCTGCTCCCATAGCGCCGAGCCGCTTGGTAGATGAGATGGGCCGGCACGCCGGTGATGGCTTCTGCCGCTTCCGGCGTACAGTCCGAGATGGTCTTGAGCCAGTCTTCGACGCCCTCGGTCCTTGTCGCGATAAAGGCCTGATCGAGGAGCCCTTCCTTGACCAGGACATGGCCCATCGCATTGAGCAAGGCGACGTTGCTGCCGGGTCGCAGTTGCAGATGCAGATCAGCCAGCCGCGCCAGCTCCGTGCGCCTGGGATCGATGACGATCAAGGGCACCCCCCGCCGATGCGCCTGCTTGATCTTGGCCCCGACCACGGGATGGGACTCCGTCGGGTTCGCTCCCACCACCATAATCAGGTGAGCCAGATCGAGATCCTGAATGGAATTGGTCGCCGCCGAGGCGCCGAGCGTTTCCATCATGCCGGTGACGGTCGCGCTGTGGCAGACGCGGGCACAGTTGTCGATGTGGTTCGTCCCGATCACGCAACGCATGAACTTCGCAAACAGATAATTTTCTTCGTTCGTGCCCCGGCTGGATGAAATGGTCGCGAGGGCGTCCGGACCGTATGCGTCCTTGATGCGCGTGAACTCCTGCGCAACCCGATCCAATGCCGCGTCCCAGGAAATCTCTTCCCAGTCATTGCCGCGTCGCAGCAGCGGGACTCGCAGCCGATCTGGTGCATCGTTATAGGTCCAGCCGAACCGTCCCTTCATGCAGGCGTGCCCCTGATTCGCAGGCCCATCGTCTGCGGGCGTCATCTTCACCACCCGACCATCACGCACCGCGGCGTCGAACGCACAGCCGACGCCACAATAGGCGCAAGTCGTGCGCACAGTTCCGGTCGGTGACCCTCGCTCCAGCACCGTCTTCTCCGTGAGCGCGCCAGTCGGACATTCCTTCACGCAAGCCCCACACGAGACACAGTTGGATGTGGCAAACGCGGCAGACTCGCCCATTAAGGACCCGGCTCCTGCTGCCGGCCTCGCCGAAAATCCTCGCCCGATCATGGTCAAGGCATGCGTGCCCTGAATTTCATCACAGGCCCGCACACAGCGGGCGCAGGAGATACAGGCTGCGTTGTCGAAAGTGAAGAATGGATTCGAGTCGTCGCGCACGGCGGCGCGTTTGCTGTGCGCTCCATCGGGGTACCGAACTCTATTGACGCCGTATGCGAGCGCCAGTTCGCGCAATGGCCCCAACACCTCGCCGTTCTCAGGCTGTTCAGACAAGTACAGTTCAACGATATTGTGGCGATGGCGCCTGAGCCGATCGCTCTCGGTCCGGACGACCATATCGGGTCTGACCGGAGTCGTGCAGGAGGCGGGAGTCCCAGACTGCCCTTCAATTTCACAGACACACAGACGGCACGAGCCAAAGGGTGCAAGATGGTGCGAGACACAGAGGCTGGGTATCGAAATCCTGGCCTTCCGTGCGGCCATATAGATGGTATCGCCCGGTTCGGCAGTGACAGGCCGGCCGTTGATGGTCAGATGCAGCATAGTGCTCCCTCACGCCTCACCCCTGACGCCTTACGAATTCCCCAGGAAAATGTTCAATCGCCGTCAACACCGGATACGGGGCACGCCCCCCTAGCGCACAGAGACTGGTCGCTTTCATGGTCTCTCCAAGATCTTTCAACAGATCCAATGATTCAGCGGTCCCTCCCCCCGCTTGGATACGCTCAAGAATTTCACGACCTCGCACCGCCCCAACCCGGCAGGGCGTACATTTCCCGCAAGATTCGTCCGCCGTGAAGGCCATGAAATGCCGCGCCAACTCGACCATGTTCGTCTCATCATCGTAGACAACGATGCCGCCATGCCCAAGAATGGCTCCGGCCTCGGCGAACGCGTCGTAGCAGATGGGGATATCGAGTTGCGATTCAGGAAACAGGCTCCCCAACGGCCCCCCGACCTGTACGGCTTTGAACCGCGAGCCCGGTGCCATGCCTCCACCGAATTGATCCAGCACCCGGCGCAACGTCAAACCAAAAGGGATTTCCACCAGACCCGGCTGCTTCACCCGACCACCGAGTTGCAGCACCATCGTACCGCGCGACCCTTCAGTGCCGAGTGAGGCATGCCAGGTGCCGCCGTTCGCTAGAATGTTGGGAATCGTCGCGAACGTCAGGACATTGCTGACGATCGTCGGTTTACCATACAGTCCGGACTCTGCCGGGTAGGGCGGCTTCGCCAGCACGACACCACGGCGGCCTTCGAGCGATTCCAGTAAGGCAGTTTCTTCGCCACAGACGTAGGAGCCGGCGCCGGTCACCACCTCAAGATCGAACGGATAGTCGTCGCAGTCCAACAAGTCCGCCTCGCGTGCCTTCTGAATCGCGAACCGCATGGCCCGGGCCGCCGCTGGATATTCGTACCGGCAATAGAGATATCCGCGCGTCGCCCCGATCGCCCGCGCACAGATCATCATCCCTTCGATCAATCGGAAGGGATCGCCCTCCATGATCATCCGATCGCAATAGGTGCCGGCGTCCCCTTCGTCGGCATTCGCCACCACATACTTCTGTTCCGACCCGGTCTGCTGCGCGACCTGCCACTTTTCCCACACAGGAAACGCCGCGCCCCCGCGACCTCGTAATCGCGAGATGCGCAACTCTTCGACGATCGCCTCCGGCGATAGGCCTTGCGCCGCTGCCAATCCCTTGAGTCCGTCCCGTGTTTGATATTCATCGAGCGCAAGCGGCTCGGTGATGCCGAAGTTGGCGAAGGTGAAGCGGGTCTGTTGTTGCAGAAACGGTATCCCGGCAACCGGCGTTCCACCCACGCCGCCCACGATGCGCGGCAAGTCAGTCGGCTCCACGTTGAACCAGGCCTCACGCCCGTTGGGCGTATCTCGCTCCACCATCGGTTCCAGAAAGAAGGCTCCGCGCGAGGACGTGCGAATCAGTTGAATCTCAGGACGCTCCCTCCAGACATCGGCAAGTCGTCCGGCGCCGGCCGCACAAGAGGAGGTGTCGTTGGCGAGATAGCAGCGCATCGTCTTCATCTATGTATAGGGCTCCAGAAGTGACTGAACGCCGGAAGGCGTCACTCGCCCACAGAGATCCTCATCGATCATCACAGTCGGCGACACCGCGCAGTTCCCCGCGCAGGACATCTGTTCCACAGTGAACCGCCCTTCCGGCGTGCGGTCGCCACCCGCGACGCGCACATGCTCCTGGATCGCACGAAGAACGCGCCCGCTGAGGTTGGCCGTGCAGGATTCGCCCATGCACACTCGAATGAGGTGCCGACCAGGCGACTGGGTCCTGAGATCAGAATAGTAGGATAAGACCCCGGCGACCTGGGCATCCGTCACGCCTAACACCTGCGCAATCTGAGGAATGCCACTCGTCGGCACATGGCCCAAGGCAGACTGGACAGCCAGAAGCGCCTTGAGGATGTTCGGCTTGGCCGGCGGCACAGGCCGGCAGGTTTCGAGTGCCTCGGCGAGTCTGCGTTTGTGCAGAGTCGTCATCGAGCGACCTCGTCGAGCCCCACATGGGCTCTCAGTTTGTTGTAGTCGAATGATGCATGGCCCACGCGCCTGATTCCAGGGTCGTGGAGCTCCATGTCGGCAATCAAAGCCGCGACCTGCTCGCGACCAGCTGCTGACGTTGCGACGTGACGCGGCATATGATTCCCCAGCGACGGGCAGGCCCGTTCCGCCCACTCTAAGTACAGAATCTCTAAGAATCCGTTCAAGAGGATCCGATCTTCCTCCGCTGAAATCACCAACGTGAGAGGCTCCTCGACGGCCAACTCTGACTCCTTGAGTTTCCGGGGCGGTGGCCTACAGGTCTCGCCGCGGAAGTGAAGAGAGAATCCGAACGTCGCTGCCAGCTTGTGCTTGATGGCATCAAGCCGCTCTCGCGAATCACACTCCACCCACAACTGTGTCGTCGTGAGGATCAGTCTTGCAACTACCGCTGATTCAAGGGGGCCGCATGCCCCTCGCTGCACGAAGTGCTGCGCATCCTTCGAGGCGGAGGTCCCACCGGGTGGAGGGACCACCGCTTCCCGCTCGAATCCTTCAAGGCCTGCGAGCATTTCAGCCATGTTTCCATACTCGCAATGATCGTACAGGGCCAAGGCATACAGATAAGGCTGCCCCCCTTCTGCCACATAGCGAATACTCCCCACCGCGTCGACGAGCGCGGCAAACCGCATGCGGGCGAAGGTCCCCAGCAGCACATATCCATAACGCTTGGCGAATTCCTGCCAATCGCCAAGTTCGAAAGATCCCGCGGAAATCTCCACCTGCCGGCGATAGTCAAGCGTGGCGTTCAGCAGACCTTTCCCGTCCTCGTTGGATAACAAAATCGCGGCGCCGGCGATCACCGCCCGTTCCCACTCCACATCGCCCGGCTCACGAATCAACCTCGTGAGCAGCACCTGTCCCGGTTGCAGTTCCTTGCGGAACGCTCCGTCCGGCACGCGATAGACTCGCGCATCTCCTATCGAGCGGAAAATCAGGCGCTGGCCCTGTTCGTCGACCGAGAGGAACTCGGCCAGATCGAGATAGGAATGTTTCAGCGGATCCAACCACTCTCGCTCTTCTTGTGGAATATGCTCCGTGATGACGTCGCGCAACTGCTCGATCAACGTTAGTTGCCCGTCCTGCGGGTAGAAGTCGGCGTAGAATAATAGGTTGGCTAACTCCGTTTCCTGCGGCAGCGGGGGCAACAGCGCTCCTGCACGCCCCTCAAGATAGGGCTGGAGGGCGAGCCTCAGTGCGATCTGCCGCTGGGCAGCCAACCCCGGCTCCAACGAAAGGGATTCCAACCGAGCGAGTAATGCATCGAGCGAGGGGACAAGAGGTACCCAGAGGCCGGCTGTCGCTTCACTCGCGAGCTTCATGAATTTCTTCCATCACGATGGCCTCGGCGTCGAGCCAGTCCTCGAGATCGTGTCCGTCTCGATACCCTCGATCTTGCCACAGTTCGAAGGCCTTCTTCGAAATCCGTTCCCGCATGCCTTCCGGCAGCTCGATGGCTTGTGGCGATACCACCAGGGGCGAACGCATCGAGGGTTTCTTTCTCACTGTGAGTTTTGTTGCACTCATCATTACTGACTCCTTGGTTACGTGTGCGTTATGGGAGACATTTCTGTCGGAATCACCCGGCTATGGCCAGGTCCAAACTTTGGGCTACGCACCGTGAGGACAGGGCAGCGCGCTTTTCGCAGGACGGCCTCCGCAACGCTGCCGGAAAGGGCGTGCGAGATCCCACGGCGCCCGTGCGTGCCCATGATGATGAGGTCACAGGGTAGGGTCTGGGCAGAATCTAAGATTGAATCGGCCGGAAGGCCACCCCGCAGCCGAGACTCCACCGGTACATGGGAATGCTGGTGTGAGGACACCAACTCCTCCAGTCGTTTCGTCCAGGTCGAGACTTCCGAATCACGTGTCCTGATATGGCTGAGGGTAAAGTCCAAGCCGTACGACACCGGCTCCAGGACATGCAGCAACATAAGGGAGGCCTTTGCCTGCTGCGCCACCACGATCGCATACTCCAAGGCGTCGAGGGAACAATCGGAAAAATCGACCGGCACGAGGATGCGCTCCAGCGTGACAGGCCTCGACAGAGCGTCCTCCTCCTGTTTGGTGGTGTCTGCTGGCTCCATTCGCACCGTCAGCACCGGGCAGGGGGCTCCGCGAATGACCCGCTCGGCAGTACTGCCTAACAAGACGTGCGCAAGGCCGGTCTTCCCCCTGGTCCCTACGACGATGAGGTCTGAATCCTCCGCCCGCGCCGCGGTGACCACCTCTTCACTTGGAATCCCCGTAGCCACCCTGGTCGTGACCGCCATGCCTCGCCGTTCCGCACGGCCTTTGAGGTCCACTAACTGCGACGATGCATTCTTGAGCAGATCAGCCAAGTATTGCTGATTGACTGGGTAATCGGGATTGAGCCCCGGTGGAAATTCCGCGACGCTGAGCACCGTCAAGGAAGCCCTCCACGAGCAGGCAAGAGCGCAGGCATAGTCTTCCGCCCTCCGGGCCCACCGTGAAAAGTCCGTGGCCAACAAAATTCGCTTAATCAAGAGCGTTGTCCCCTCATATTCTCCCGCAGGATGCTCAAAAAGACCGTCCAGCAAGGCCGCAGCCGATGAAAGCACCGGAGGCGTAGCCTCTGGGCTACGTTGAGGATGCTTTCGAGGTGAGAACGACGCTGGCGGACTTTTTCAGCATCCTGCTTTTTTTACACCGCTTCCGCGCTCAGCAAGAGCAGCTCACCGGTCATGTTCGGATGGATTGAGCACCGGAACTCATGTCGGCCAGGCCGCGACATGTTGAACCGAATGGTCGCATCCCGTTTGGGATCGAGAAATACTCCGCCCATGCCTCTGCCATAGACGATCACCCCGTCCTTCTCGATCTGAGTTGGAATGCCCTCAAACATGGTCGAGCCAAAGTCGTGCCGTTCGGCATCCTCGTTCCTGACCTTAATCACTGAAGGGAATCCGAGGCGGAGCACCCCCTGCTTGGTCACGAACCTGAAATCCTTGATCGTGACCTCGACAACTTGCTCCGACTGCGAGAACACCGGCCCCGCCGCCTCCCACCAAAACCCGCATGTGACGGCAAGCACAAGAACCCATCCCCACTGCACCTTCCGGCTTTTCATAGATCCCTCCCTTTTCGACACGTTATCGAGTTATCGTTTCGGCCTGGGTGGTAGCGGAACGGTCAACACCGGACAGCCCGCGGTCCGCACCACCTTTTCTGCCGTTGCTCCAAAGAAAATCTTGTCCATACTCTCGGACCGTCCCCCGTAGCTTCCCAACACAATCAAATCGACCCGTTCCTGTCGCGTCAACGTGGCGATTTCCACAAAAGGAGTTCCTTCGAGTACGATCCTCCTCACCGCAATCCCTTCCGTGGACACGGATTCCAGTAACTGCCTGGATTTGAGGCGAGCCTGATGTCGCAACCGCCGTCGCTGTGCCGTCACACCGGACGGGACTGCCAGCAAGCCGAGACGATTGAATGCCGCGATCGCACCGGTGTCGATCACATGGAGCATGACCAGTTCCGACTCCGACGCACGGGCTAGCTGCACGGCTGTCTTGAAGGCTTCGTCAGAGCAGGGCGAGAAATCAACCGGAACGAGAATCTTGTGAAACAGTCCGATCACGATGTGATTCCTTGGTTCAACCTGCCGACACCCGTTACTCAGCAAAGGCAATGCCACTACCTGGGAACTAACAGTCGGCAGCCGATGGCCTATAGAAACAAAGGGTTTGATACGATCATCGTGCCATCGGCCATATGCCATCGGCTCTTCGTCTTCAGAAAGGGGAGCCCTGCTACAGCAACATTCTCTATGCTGTAGCAGAAGGCGACAGAAGACTTCTAGTTTTGAGCATTGAGTCCCGAGTTGTGAGGGAAAACTCACAACTTAGCACTCAGAACGCCCCACTCGGAAAATGGCACTGGACTTGCTGCGCCTTGCTCATCACGCACGTTCTAAATGGAGGACCCATGACCAAAGGTCAGTGGCTGTTGGTCGGGGCAATTGCCTTGAGCCTGGCCGTGGGTCTGTACATTCTGTTCTTCTGTCCCACGGAATGCCACTGAACTGCCCGTGAAGCGGGGGATTCCCGTCAGCCAGCGTGGCGATCTATCTCAGTATTGCGACGATGGTTCTGCACTGGTAACCATGAAGATGACATGATCAGCAAGATGGACGACAAGCGGCGTCAAATAGTCGATCAGCCCATCACCGTGAAGAGAGAAGGTCTTGCGCTCGAAGGACTTCTCGGCATCCCGCCTACGGCTGTCGGCGTCGTGCTCTTTGCCCACGGAAGCGGGAGCGGACGGTTCAGTCCCCGCAATCGCTTTGTGGCCCGTCACCTCCAGCAGGGCGGAATTGCCACATTGCTGATCGATCTGTTGACGGTAGACGAAGCCGAGGACCGCCGCAAGGTCTTCGACATCGACCTGCTGGCAGATCGGGTTCTGTTGGCCAAAGCCTGGCTCGAACAGGACGCCAGAACGAAGGGCCTGGGCATCGGTTACTTCGGCGCCAGTACCGGCGCCGGCGCGGCCCTGCAGGCGGCAGCCCGCGATCCCTCATCGATTCAGGCTGTCGTGTCACGGGGCGGCAGACCGGATCTGGCCGAACCCTATCTCCCATCGGTTACCGCGCCGACTCTGCTGATTGTCGGTGGAGACGATTTCCCCGTCATCCAGATGAACCAGGCTGCCTTCGCCCAATTGACCTGCCCCAAAAAACTGGTCATCATTCCCGGCGCCTCACATCTATTCGAAGAGCCCGGCACGCTCGAAGAGGTTGCGGAGCATGCTCTCATCTGGTTTCAGCAACACTTTCATGCTGCCCCACACGAAAGCACAGGTGCGCAAACAAAG
>CAZPWD010000085.1:0-10719 GCA_964590025.1 uncultured Nitrospira sp. | reverse complement strand
TCCTGCTCCTCAATCTCGAAGCGAACTACTTCCGGGTACTCGTAGCCACCTTTGATGTCGTTAACCGACACTGAGAAACACTGGCTTCGGGGATGCGCAGTTGCGACGGCCGCAAGCAGGTCAGACGTGAACGCGGCAATGCCGCACTTGCGCGGCAAGTGGTCGCCGACAAAAGCGATTTTGCGAACTTTAGAAGTTTCTTTCATGAGGCATTCCTTTCATTCCTCGCGCCCCACGCTTCTACGCACACCGACCGAGAGCCAACTATTCGTCGCTAACTGGCAAAGGAAATCGACGCGTTGCTGACACAGCCTGACGGGTTTCTCATCGATGGACACCGCGGCTCAAGGACGAAGCGACCTGGAATGGCGCAAACAGTTCATGGGTCTTCTCGTTCGCCGAGTCTAAGTTGCTCGCTTTCTGGAACAGCCTGCCATTCTGCGGTTCTGATTGTCCTGAGATTGTGGTTTCGAAGCCGGCCTACGAATCTCTGTGAGACTGTTTCCTTTTCTGCCCAAACTTTGTGCAAATTCCAGAGAGAATCTAAGCACGGGCTTCGGAAAATCTGAGAACAGGTTGGGAACAATAGGTGCCGAAAACCGCCCAAAACCGTGTTCCAAGACGCAAGAAAGAGCAAGACGAATCAACAACATAGCATTTTGAGATTCGTTTCTCAATCTGGAAACCCGCGCTCGATTCCTGGTAAAGCCCGGGTGCAAAGGCGGTCGAAGGGGAGCGCCCGCCGATGCCCAGAAACATCTGTTTGTGGGCAGGCTGTTTCCGGTCTTGTGTTGCTCCTAGATTCAGTCAGTTGTGGGTGGTGCAGAGGAGAGGTTTGTGGGCAATCGACCGTCTGGGGGAACTCGAATCTGAAATCCGCTGATTAAGAGATAGGCACGGAGCGACTCTTACCGAGTGCAACTGTCTGCTATGGTCTTGAATCTTCGCGTCAGTAGCGGCGATTCGGATGCTCCTCATTGTGAGATGGAGTGCTAAGGTTTCCTACCGAGAGGGGGCACAAAATTGGGCACAGTCTCCGTGGCCGGTTTCTTTGCCGTGGCATCCGCTTGGCGCGGGAATGCGTATTTAAGAGCATCTATGGTCAGAGAGATGGGGAGTTAATGAAGCCTTTTGGGATGGTTACGCAGCCATTTCACGAGGACACGGGCCAATTGGCCATAGCTCACACCCTCCGGAATCCAGACATCGAAAGTCTCTATCAAAACCTTTTGCGCCTTCTCCGGCCCGGAGAGTCTAAGCCCCGCTAGGGATAACAGCGCCAGCTGGATGTTCCACTTTTCGCATAAGTGGCGGGTTGCCTGAAGATAGCCCGCGCACCAGCCGAGCTTCGTCATGTCGCTCAACTTGCCTGCGAGCACACTTTCGTCCGAGCTAATCTCGGAGGATGGGGAATCCAAAAAGTTAACTGCGTGACTGCAAGCCTCAAGAAGTTCATTGCCGTCTTTCGGAGGATGGAACGGCGGTTGTTGGGCGTGCATTGGCGCGACAGCGGAGAGCATAACGGCGGCAAACACGAGGGCTAGGGTTCTAATGGTGCCTCCCATGGCCACCATTTTCATCCCACTGCACGAGCGAAGCAAGAAAATTGATTCCTCCATCGGAGCGATCAGCGGCTAGCTACGGCTTGGACTAGAGAAGAGAACACCTCAGGAAGCCAGGGCTCCGGGCGTCGGGATTGGGCAGGGCCGAGAGTGTGGGCGACGGCGCGAGGAATGCCGTTTCTCGGGCACAGTGCCGCTTCTAGCGCACGATTGCTCTTTCGCGCTATAGTCCCCCTTCGCGGAGGTCGGAATGAAGAAACTGCTGGTCGCATTGCTGGCCGTCCAAGTTTGCGCGTTCGCAGCCGACAACAAATACGCCCCACTTCCTGACAAGATCATTAACGCTAAGACAGTCTTCCTGGTCAATCAGACTGAAAACAGTAGATTCGGCGATGATCTGTACCAGGAGCTTAGAAAGTGGAACCGCTGGCAGGTAGTGACGGAGCGAGGGAAGGCCGATTTGGTTTTGATTCTCAGCCAACGAGACAACGTAGAAGGCAAGCGACCCGTCGATTATTTGAAAGGAGGTAGGGTTCTGCTGAGCGGTGTTCACAAAAGATAGCATCTCAAGAAGATAACTTATTTGTTAAATCTGCTTGTGCCGCTTCCACAATCGCTGTACACTATCGTATATGCCTGCAAGCATCGCCATCTGCACAAACGCGCAGTGCCATGCCCTATTCAGTGATCCGAAGCACTTCCCCCGACTTTGCCCGGAGTGTGGCGCACCCATAATCGAAGCGTGCCCGCACTGTGGTGCGGCACTGGCTGACTACGCACCGTGGTCAAAGTTTTGCCTTCAGTGCAATGGCCAGTTGCGGAAAGCCCTAGCTGAATGAATCACTTTCGTTCGAGCCCCTCGCGGCCACTGTGCACCGCTCACCGGGCCGTGGGTTCGGGGCGGCTCCAGTCTAGCTCCCAAAAGTTGTCGCAATTGAAGAATTCGATACCCACGTCGTGAAACCCTTCGCTTGTTTGACAAATTGACACGACGCGGGCCTTTGCCTGCATGGGTCTCCAAAGGAAAGGGTACGGGCACACGGAGGAACGAGCCGCGCGGTGCCACCCAACCCCGCCATTTTGATCTGAGCTCGAGACGCGAGGCCGCTGGTGTATAATGCAAAAGGTAGAAATTCCTGAGCAAGATATACGTTGCGGGGCCTGAGGGCATCGGGGCACTCAGGCTCAGGACCCACGAAGAGCAGCGTGGCGGACAGTTAGCCCACAGGTGGAATCCCAGCGTTATCTTTGTCCTCATCCAGCAGGGGCGTCCGGGTGTCCTTCATTCGATCATGGTATCGCCTTGGGGCAGGCCCGGCCAACTCCGACAGTGGCCTAACAAGGGGAGAAACCTTTGGCGTTGGCAATTGAAGAAAAATATGAACTGGTCCGCCAGCTCATCAACATGGGCAAGGAGCGCGGCTACGTCCTCTACGATGAGGTGAACGATTTCCTCCCGGCCGAGGTGCATTCCTCGGAGGAAGTCGACGACCTGCTCTCGACCTTCGAGCGCAACGGCATCGACATCTACGAAGATGTCTCGAGCGCCAAAGTCGCACGCGCCGCTGCCGAAGCCGCCGAGTCCGGCGATGCCGAACCCAAGGAAGAAGGACCGGTCGAGGAAGTCGAGCTCGACCTGACGCCGGGAGCGCTCGAGAAGACGAACGATCCCGTGCGCACCTACCTGCGCGAGATGGGCCGCGCGCCGCTGCTGACGCGCGAGGGCGAAGTAGCTATCGCCAAGCGCATCGAACGCGGTCAGATGCTGGTGCTGAAGACGATTTCGCGCTCGCCGATCGTGCTGAAGGAGCTGCTGGCCATCGGCGAGGAGCTGCGCAAGGGCACCCGCTCGATCAAGGAGATCGTCCAGTTCGACGACGAGGAGCTGACCGAGGAGAAGATCGAGAACAAGACACGACAGACACTCCGG
This sequence comes from uncultured Nitrospira sp., assembly GCA_964590025.1. Classification (GTDB taxonomy): domain Bacteria; phylum Nitrospirota; class Nitrospiria; order Nitrospirales; family Nitrospiraceae; genus Palsa-1315. Next base: position 7,227 of record CAZPWD010000085.1, on the reverse strand, counting down.
ATCATCGACAAGATCAAGAAACTCTACCAGGTGGCGCTCAAGCAGGCTGCCGAGCTTGAGCGCACGCCGAAATCGAAGAAGCGCGCCTACCTGCGCGCCCGCTACCATCTCGCGCGGACGCGCGTCGAGATGTCGCAGCTGGTCCGCTCGATCGACTTCATCCCGCTCGAGAAGAAGCGCCTGATCGACAAGATGCGCCACACCATCGAGCGGGTGCATGCGCTCGAGCGCGTGGCCGACCGGCTGGAGCGCCGCGCCAATGCCGCCAAGGGCGAGACCGCCGCCGAAGCGCGCAAGGAGTTGCGCTCGCGCCGCTCAGAGCTGAAGGAGATCGAAGAATCGAGCGAAGTCGGGCTGACCGAGCTCAAGCGCACCCTCACGCTGATCTTGCGGGGCGAGGCCGAAGCCGAACAGGCCAAGAAAGAGTTGACTGAGGCCAACCTGCGCTTGGTGGTCTCCATCGCCAAGAAGTACACCAAGCGCGGCTTGCAGTTCCTCGACCTCATCCAGGAAGGCAACATCGGCCTAATGAGGGGGGGTGACAAGTTTGAATGGCGTCGCGGTTACAAATTCTCCACCTACGCCACTTGGTGGATTCGTCAGGGCATGACGCGTGCCATTGCCGATCAGGCCCGCACCATCCGCATCCCGGTGCACATGATCGAAACGATCAACAAGCTGATCCGCACCAGCCGGCGACTAGTTCAGGAGCTCGGCCGCGAGCCCACCTCGGAAGATATCGCCAAGCGGATGGATATCCCCGTCGACAAGGTGCGCAACATCCGGAAGATCGCGCAGCAGCCCATCTCGCTCCAAACGCCGATCGGGGAGGAGGAAGATGTGCACCTGGGCGACTTCATCGAGGACAAGGCGGTGGTCTCGCCCTCGGACGCGGTCATCAATTTGGACCTGAAGGAGCAGACCGCGTCAGTATTGAAGACGCTCACCCCACGCGAGGAAAAGATCATCAAGATGCGCTTCGGGCTGGAGGACGGCAGCCAGCACACGCTCGAAGAAGTGGGCCAGTTGTTCGCCCTCACCCGCGAGCGCATCCGCCAGATCGAGGGCAAAGCGCTGCGCAAGCTGCGGCACTCTTCGCGCTCCCACAAGCTCCGCGCCTTCCTCGAACTCGCCTTGCGAGAATAACTCTAGATCGCCCCGCCGGCCGACGCTCGAAACTACGCGCCTCCGGTGCTGTACACAGTTAAGGAGAGGAAGAATGAAGAATCTGTTTGTAGGCAACATGAGTTTCCAAACGACAGAAAGCGATTTGAACACGCTATTCAAGCCGTTCGGGCAGGTCGCGCGCGTCCACGTAGCGATGGATCGGGAGACTGGCCGAGCCCGCGGCTTTGCTTTTGTGGAAATGCCCAATGATGACGAGGCGGCCAAGGCGATTGCCGCTCTCGATGGAAAAGAGCTCGGTGGACGCAACCTCAAGGTGAACGAAGCGCGTCCAAAGACGGAGCGGAGCGCGCCACGTGGCAGTGCCGGTGGCGGCCGAGGCCGGAGTGGATTCTCAAACGAGGATTACCGCGAAGTCCCACGCCAGCCGCGCGAACCTCGCTGGTAGTCTCAAACGAAGCCTTTACGGCATTGTCACCGCCCATTGCGATCTCAAGGAGACCTGATGACCACCACGTTCCTAAAACGCCAGAAGGAAATGAAGAGACAGGAAAAGCAGCGCACGAAGGCTGAGCGCCGTGCACAGAAAAAACTTCCCCGCGTTGCGGAAAACGAACCCTCGGGCGAAAACGTAATCCTGCCCACAAAGTCGGAGCACCAGAGCTGATGGAAGCTCTCCTTTCGGTCACCTGACATATCCGCAGGCGGGGCGCTCACAGAAACTCGAATCACGGCACCTTGTCGAGAATCGCATCGCCGGAATCTGTTTCTGGCTTTGCACTCAAATATCGGGTCTGCCGCGATTGGTCCTGAAAAGTCGCCTTCTCGGAAGGGATCCGAAAAGATGTGCTTTCGACACACCCAGAAACGAGAAAAGCTGGGTACGAAACTCAGCGACTTGCACCGCCCTCTCAAGCTCCTTTCTGGCACAATCGGCCACCGACCAAGGACGGGGGAGGGACCATATCCAACATGAACAAGAGGACAAGAGTCAGTTGCGCTGGGTCTGAGATTCTCTTCTCAGTTCGCGCAGTATCATTGCCGTTAAATGAGGGCCTGCAGGAATCGGTGTAGTCCACCACGGCCAGGAAGCGCCTACGATAATGGCCAGGAAAGAAATCGCCCACAGTGACCAGTGGCTGAACGGGCTGAACACTAGCACGATAACACCAGCCCATCCTGTTGCCTGCAGCGCGGTCAGCATCTCGTATGAAATTCCGCCTTCAGATTTGAGAAAATAATTCTGCAAGACAAGATACCAATTGGCCCATTCTGAGTCATTCGTTGGTGCTAGATCATCGCCGATGAATTTCTTAGCAACTTTTCGCCATTCAGTTTCCTTGGAAGGGGCATTAATTGGCGGCTGCGTGCGGATCCAGAGTTGGCCCAAAAGATAATTGGGTCCACCAAGTACAATGAGGAACAAGGTCCACCCTACAACCCAGGCAGCGATTAGGATGAGGGCGATTTTTGAATAGTAGCCGATTGTTTGAGCTGAAAAGAACTCTGCTGCTAGGTCTCTTCGCGCCAGCAAGCCGCCCACAACGAGGACAAAACCAGGAATGAACAAGCCGATGATTTGGAAAACTAGCCTTTGCGGCAGGCGGCCTAAGTCAATTTTGAGGGGCAACACGCACCAAGAGTTTAACACACGAAGCAGTCAAGCCCTCAGCGTTTCCGAATCTGGTTGGCCAGCCGAGAGTAGCCCGTGATGTTCGCCGTATGTTATCCGTGTCGAAAGGATCGTCGGGACCATCGTCGTAACTTGCTGATTGCAGGCGCGTCGCGGCTTGCGTTCCGGCCCCATCAAGATGGGGCTGGCGCAGCGCCCCACTTTGGGCCAAATGGAGGAAGACATGGCCGTGGTGACGCTAATGGGTCGAATAACGGAACTTGTGGGCACCCGGCACTGGGGTAAAGAAGCCCGCTTCCTGTTGCAGGTTTCCTTGGAAAGGGAACCCCCGGGAAAGGTTCCTGTGACCGAGCGCTACTACTGCTGCGGCTTCTATGTCGGTGAAGAAGCAGCCGCTGGATTTCGGCCAGGTCAGCAGGTGCACATTACCGTGGAGCAGGACTAGCAGCACGCACCTGACACCGAGCTACTACCGGGCAGAATCCGTGCCGACCGCCCCGGCCTCTCTTTCCATCCTGAAAAACATCGGACAGTATCTAACAGAATGCTGTGTGCCGACCTAGCCGGAAGCAGGTTTGCCACTCAGGATGCTCTCGATCCTCGTCAGAGTCAAACGTGCTCACGCTCCTTACAGTCCCGACAGACACGCGTCCAGGGCACGGCATTCAGCCGGGCTTTGGCAATGGGGCGCCGGCAGACCTCGCACATCCCGAATGTGCCGTGGCGAATGCGCGCCAACGCCTCCTCAATCGCTCGGAGGAGACGAGCATCGGACTGATGCAACTGAGTCTGCAGTTGCGCTTCCGTCTGGGCGGCGGCCTGATCCATTAAATCCCCCTGCAGATCTCCCGCTGCCATCAGTGGAGACTCAGCTTCGACCCTCGTGGTTGACAGCTCCTGCCGCTTGGCCAGTAACAATTGCTTGCAGCGATCTAATGCTCTTGGGTCCACGTTCATTTTCGCGCGCCCGTTTCTGTGGCCTGCTCGTTCAGCAGCTCTAGGAGGTCAAGATGGACAAGAGATTGGATCGCGTGCGAATAGGGACGGCGAACGGCCTGGAGGTAATCTGTCCTTGAAATGAGTGAGCCCATCTTCCAGGAATCGTGCTGCCACACTTCGGGCAACAACCATTCGCCGTGAGATGGTAGCCCAGAATCAAGTATCCGAATCGCTCAATCAAGATCGCTTGGCAGTCAGGGCAGCGAGTGTTCTCAAGGTCGCCCACCTGGCCGGGTAGGTTTCCCGCATAGACGTACCGCAACCCAGCTCTCTTGCCAATCTCTGCAGCTCGCAACAGCGTGTCCGCGCTAGTGTTCTCGGGATTGGTCATTTTGTAGTCTTTATGAAAAGCAATCACATGCCAGGGAATGTCCGGCGATACACTGACGAGGAATTCTGCCAAACGCTTCAGTTCATCCTCAGAGTCGTTGAACCCGGGCACCAACAGCGTGACGATTTCCAGCCAGAACTCCATTTCATGCAAACGCAAAATAGTGTCCAGGATGGGCTGCAATCGCCCTCCCAGTTGCCGGTAGCGTCGGTCGTCGAAGCTCTTGAGATCAACTTTGTAAAGATCGACCCAGGGCCGGAGGTACTCAAGCACCTGCGGTGTGCCATTTCCGTTGGAGACAAATGCAGTCAGCAAGCCCGCTGCCCGCGCTTCCTTGAAGACGGCTACCGACCATTCGCTGGTGATCAGTGGCTCGTTGTACGTGCTGACGACGACTTTAGCTCCTAGACGGCTAGCCTCCAGGACCATTTCGTCCGGTGTGACCCGTAGCGGTGGGGCAACCGCAGCAGGATCGCGAAGCGCTTGCGAGGTCACCCAGTTCTGGCAATAGCCACAGTGCAGGTCGCAGCCGAGCATGCCAAAACTGTAGGCCAACGCACCGGGATAGGCATGGAAGAACGGCTTCTTCTCAATGGGGTCGCATTGCACCACGCCCACATAGCCCCAGGGGACATAGAGCGTGCCGCTGCGGTTGTAGCGCACCTTGCAGACGCCGGGTTGGCCATCAGGAATCGGACAGCAATGCCCGCAGGCAAAGCAGCGCACGCGGTTGCGGTCCAGCTTTTCGTAGAGCTCGCCCTCGCGAACGTTCTCGTAGACGATATCGCGCAGCGTGGCCATACCTGCCGACTCCACGACCGTTGGGTGCAGCGTTCCTGAGCAGTTCTATTTTACTCTTCTGGCGGCTTTTGCCAAAAACGAGGATTTTATTATCAACCTATCTCCACCGGACGATGACGAACTGCATTCTCGCTCTCCCGGAACAGCGTACGGGGTGGGATCGGAGAAGCGGCCCAGACCCACGCCGAGCAACAGAATAGAGGTTATTCGACGGCGATGTGCGTGTCGGCCCCTTCCACGCCCTCAAGCGACTGAACCTTGTCGACACCAGCTTGTTAAGTCCGTCGGCGTTTAAGACTTTAGTCACGTCGAACGTGTTTACAATTCTGGGCCTGCGGGCACTGTACTTCGCTCTGGCAGGCATCATGCAGTTATTCCGTTACCTGCACTATGGGCTTTCGGCCATTCTCGTGTTCGTGGGAATCAAGATACTGATGGTGGACATTTACAAGATTTCCGTGACTCTCTCGCTGGGGGTGACTGCGCTCATCCTGGCAGTTTCGGTCGCGGCCTCGGTGATGCGGCCCGCCAAAGCGAAAGCGTTGTCAGGTGGCGGATAAGACTAATTCGATTTGGTTGGCCCGACAAGCGGTCGGGATGGAGTACGCCGGCATCTTAGGTTCTATCCTTACCCCTGGATCAAGGCCAGCTTGGCAAGGCGCCGATAATAATAGTTGACAAAAAAGTATGGGTTTGGCAGACTGGGGTCGATAGGAGATGCCCCCGATGAGAATCACCGCCAAAGAGGAGTACGGCCTCCGCTGCATCTTGCAATTGGCTTCCGCGCCCCCCGGGGAGCCTCTCAGCGCTGCCAACATTGCGCGTCGGGAGGGGCTCTCTTGTCCCTACGTTGAAAAGCTGCTCTGGACCCTGAAGAAGGCTGGTTTCGCCAAGAGCCACCGAGGGGTCAAAGGCGGCTACGTTCTGGCAAGACCCCCCGAGCGGATCAGTCTCGGCGACGTGGAAAGGGCGCTCGGTGGCCTCTGGACGACGAAGGACATCTGCAATCGCTATACGGGCCAACGTAGGACTTGTATCCACGACAAGGACTGCTCCCTGCGTCCGGTCTGGAAGGGCATCACGCAATACGTTGTGGGGGTGATGGACGGCATTCCAATCTCCCAGATCCAGGGCAAGGAAACGCTGGTCGAATTGTCGTTGGGAAAAACATTTCGCCTGCCCGCTCAGGTTTAGGGCACACGAGTTATTTTTTGGGCGCGAAACATGAAAGATTCGTCAGGTTTGAGGCATCAGACGTCGGTTCCGCAACCGCGTTGAACTTGGAAAAGGAGATACCATGGGCACTGACACGAGGACCCTAGAAGCCCTTGTCGAGCGCGAATACAAGTGGGGCTTCGTCACAGAGATCGACACGGACGCGGCCCCAAAGGGCCTGAACGAGGACATCGTTCGCCTGATCTCGGCCAAGAAGAATGAGCCCGAGTGGATGCTCGAATGGCGGCTGAAGTCCTACCGGCACTGGGTGAAGCTGGAAAAAGCGGCCGCAGAGCCCAAGTGGGCAAACATTCACTATGGGCCGATCGACTACCAGGACATCGTCTACTACTCCGCCCCGAAATCCAAGAAAGAAGGGCCGAAGAGTCTGGATGAAGTGGACCCCGAGATCCTTCGCGCCTACGAAAAGCTTGGCATCCCACTGCTTGACCAGAAGCGGCTGGCAGGCGTGGCGGTGGACGCAGTGTTCGACAGCGTCTCGGTGGCCACCACGTTTAAGGAAAAGCTCGCCGAACTGGGCATCATATTCTGCTCCTTTTCGGAGGCAGTGCAGAGCCACCCCGAGCTGGTGCAGAAGTATCTGGGCTCGGTGGTGCCCTACACCGACAACTTCTTCGCCTCTCTCAACTCGGCCGTGTTCACCGACGGGTCGTTCGTGTACGTCCCCAAGGGGGTTCGCTGTCCGATGGAGCTCTTGACCTACTTCCGCATTAACGCGGCGGAGACGGGCCAGTTCGAGCGCACCCTGATCATCGCCGACGAGGGAGCCTATGTGAGCTACCTCGAAGGCTGTACGGCGCCCATTCGCGACAAGAACCAGTTGCATGCTGCTGTCGTTGAGCTGATTACGCACGACAACGCCGAGATCAAGTACTCGACCGTCCAGAACTGGTATCCGGGGGACCCCGAGACGGGCAAGGGCGGGATCTATAACTTCGTCACCAAGCGCGGCAAATGCGCAGGTGTGAACTCGAAGATTTCCTGGACGCAAGTGGAGACCGGCTCGGCCATCACCTGGAAGTACCCGAGCGTCATCCTGCAGGGCGACAACTCCGTGGGCGAGTTCTACTCGGTGGCGCTCACTAACCACTGGCAGCAGGCC
>CAZPWD010000084.1:0-10861 GCA_964590025.1 uncultured Nitrospira sp. | reverse complement strand
CTGCGGCCTTGCTTGGGACAAGGCGCGTCTCGGCGCGCTAGGGTTGGGCGGGGAGAAGTCTGGCCTTTTTGAGCATCCTGGGAACGGAAACGTGGCCACCTCACACTGACCTCATCTCGCCCCTGCACCTCGACAAGAACAGTCTTTTGTGACTGGTCAAATCAATTTTGCCTCGACTTCAACATCCAAAGAGGTAGAGTGGTGCAAAGTCAAGCAACGATCCCATCTCTTTCACCCACACCATTCCAAAACGGTGGCCTAAGTCGCTGCTTGAATTGCGCTCGCTCAACGAGGGCCTTCCGATTCACATATCTCTATTTAGGGAGTGGTCAAGGCTGCCCTTTACTGCGCGCATCGAGCGACCATCATCCATCTCAATGATCCCTCCAAGCTCGCTTGTTCTCCCCTCAGGGATGGGGGCTGATTGATCTTCCCCTGCGCCTGTCTTCGAATTCCCCATTTCATTTTCAAGGGTAGCCTGGTCGATCCTCGATTGCGCGCGTCGAACGAGCACATTCTTATCGTGCGCGTTCCGCGAGCAGGAGGACGGCCAGGCTGCCCTCCCCATCTTTCTGAGGCCGTGCGTTCCGCAGCACCAAGGGTGCTCAGGGTCCCGTTGACTCGCTTCAAGCCGCTTTGTTAAACTTGCCATTCTCAATCTAAGTTGTTGAAAGAGGCGAAGTTCTTCGGTATCACTCGGTCCTGTCACAGGATGCACCACCATATGATCAAAGCCTGGCTGCTCGACGAGATGTTTCGGTGTGATCGAACGCATCTGACCATCGAAGGTACCCAGGGAGAATGGGGTGCCGGAGATTCGGTGGCAGAGGAAGAAGAGCTCCCGCAAGCGCCTCAAAACGTACGAGCGAAGTCAGGCAATGGGCGTATCACGATAACGTGGGATCCGGTTCCGGATGCCATGTACTACAATCTCTACTTCCAGACCACCAAGGGCGTGATGATCAAGTTCTCCGATCTCACGCGTCCGATTGCCGGCAACGACGATTTTAAAGCCGTCATTGGGGTGAAAAAAGATAAAGGTACTTGTTTGGAAGGCATCCAGAGTCCGTTTGTCCATGACGATCTGGCCAACGGGACCTGCTACCACTACGTCGTGACCGTGGTGACGCAGAAGGGGGAGAGTCTCGAGTCTCAAGAGGTTATGGGGATTCCCTCGCCCTATCTGTTGGCCATGAGCATCGGTCGGGAAGGTGTGGACGACGGGGAGTTCAGCTCGCCCACGGGGATCACGCTCGACAAGGATGGCAATATCTACGTTGCCGATACCGATAACCATTCGATTCAAAAGCTCGACAAGTCCGGGAAGTTTCTCGCGCGATGGGGCGGCGAACCTTCTTCGCAGGAGGGGAGCTTCTACTATCCGCGTGGATTGGCAGTTGGGCCGAATGACGTGCTGTACATTGCAGACAGCGGCAATAACCGCATTCAGAAATTCGATCTCGACGGCAATGTGATGCAGGCCTGGGGTAAGTTTGGGTTTGCGTGGCGCGGGGCCGATCTGGGCCGGTTCGATGTGCCCTGGGGGCTGGCGACGGACGCAGAAGGGAATCTCTACGTCTCCGACACGAGCAACGCACGCATTCAGAAGTTCACTTCTGACGGGCAGGCCCTGCTCAAGTGGGGCCGTGACGGGAGCTTCGACGGCGCCTTCTTTTTCCCCCGTGGCGTGGCCGTCGATTTTGTCGGCAATATCTTCGTGGCCGATGAAAGCAATAATCGCATTCAGAAGTTCGATGCCCGTGGGAGCTTCCTTGCCAAGTGGGGTCGAGAGGGGGCTGGTCCTGGCCAATTCAAGTCCCCCTGGGGGATTGCCTGCGATGCGCTCGGCAACGTTTATGTCGTCGATACCGGAAACCATCGCATCCAAAAGTTCGACGGCAACGGGACTTTCCTCTGTGCCTGGGGAAACCGCGGACGAACAGAAGGGCAGCTGAATTTTCCCTACGGGATCGCGGTCGACAAAGAAGGCGCGGTGTATGTGGTCGACAGCGGCAATGGCCGCATTCTTAAGTATGTGCCGACGGACGAAGAACTCAATCGCGGGAAGGATGAGGCTTCAACCAGTCAGGTGCCGAGTGAGACTCCGCCGCCCCACAGCGTGGCGGTCAAAGCCGGCGATACGGAAGCCTTCCTAAGTTGGATAGAGGTCCCTGGCGCCCAGTCCTATAACCTGTATTTCAATACCGTCCCGAAGCTCACGACCCAGACGGCGACGAAAATTGAAGGAGTGACGAATCCCTATGCGCACACCGGTCTTTCGAACGATACCCCGTACCACTATGCCGTGACCGCAGTGTTCGAGACCGGCGCCGAAAGCGAGTTGTCGAGTGAAGTGACGGCCACGCCGGTGCTCATCGATATCACGGCGCCGCAAAATCCTTATGCCGTGATCAATCATGGCGCGTTCATGACGAATACGCCGGAAGTCATCGCAACGATTTCAGCGAACGATGTCGATACTGGAGTGGCGGCCTACTTTATCTCGGAGGCGCCTATGACCCCCATGGCGGGGACGCCGGGATGGGTTGATGTGACGCCGGCCACCAAGTTCGGCTCGACGATTCCGTTTATATTGTCGCCGGGAGATGGGCAGAAGTCGATCTATGTCTGGTTTAAGGATGTGGGAGGGAACGTCTCCATCCCTGCGAGCACCACGATCTTGGTCAATACGTCGGGGTACCTGTGCGTGTCCCAATGGGGCCGTACGGGCCGCGGCGCATCATTGCTGCATGGCGGCGAGTTCATGGCCCCGGTGTACGGTCTCTGTGTCGATCAGCAAGGATCGCTGTTTGTGGTCGACAATGGCAACAACCGGGTTCAGAAATTCGACATTGCCGGGAACTTCATTATTCTCTGGGGGAATTTTGGTTCGGCCAATGCAAACTTCCATAACCCCACCGGGATTGCGTGCGATGGCAAGGGCGATGTCTGGGTGGTCGATACGAACAATCACCGCGTCCAGAAATTCGACGGGAAGCTCGGCGGCTATCTCATGAAATTCGGGTCGCGAGGAAACGGCGAAGGGCAATTCAACTCACCCTGGGGGATCGCGGTCGATCGGGTGCGTGGATATGTCTATGTGGTCGACAGCGCCAACTTCCGCGTGCAGAAATTCGATATGAACGGGGAGTTCATCATGTCCTGGGGCAGCTTCGGGAACGGAGACGGCCAGTTCTACTTCCCGCGCGGCGTGGCGGTGGACCAGACGGATGGGTTTGTGTACGTCGTCGACATGGGTAATCACCGGATTCAGAAGTTCGACACCAGCACCAACGTGCTTCCACAGTTGCTGGCCAAGTGGGGAGGCAGTGCCGAACCGGGCCACGCAAGCAGCCCGCTCGCACAAGAGGCGGGTCAGTTGCGATCTCCCTGGGGCATTACGGTCGATGGAGCCGGCGATGTCTACGTATCGGACACCGGCAATCACCGTATCGAGAAGTTCGATAGAGAAGGTAATTTCATCACTCAGTGGGGTGGATTTGGGAACGGCAAAGGGCAGTTCAACTTCCCCTACGGCATCGCGGTCGACGTCAGAGGAAGTGTGTTTGTCGTCGATAGCGGAAACACCCGGGTCGAACAGTTCATGCCGGCGGACGAGGGGAGCGAACGGCTCCGGGATGACGCTGAGACAGCAGCAGAGCTGACGCAGGAATCTGAAAGTCTCAAGTCATAAAGTCGTCAAGTTCTTAAGGTCTGAAAACTTTCAGGTGGTATCGACCGCGACTTTCGGACATTCGGACGTAATGACGTGATGACGGAGCGATAATGTTGGATAAGGAACCACGCCTGGGACTGACCTACGACGACGTCGTGTTGGTTCCGGCCAAGTCTCAGATCTTGCCGAGTGAAGTGGACATGCGCACGAGGCTTACTCGCCACATCAAGATCAACATTCCCATTATCAGCTCGGCCATGGATACCGTCACCGAGTCCCGTTTGGCCATCGCCATAGCCCGCGAAGGCGGCCTCGGGATTATTCACCGCGTGTTGTCGCCGGCGGATCAGGCGACAGAAGTGGACCGGGTCAAGAAATCCGAGAGCGGCATGATTCTCGACCCGATCACGATCTCGCCTGATCAAACGATTCGCGATGCCCACGCGTTGATGGCGAAATACCGGATCTCGGGGATTCCCGTCACGAAAGACAAGAAATTGGTCGGTATTCTCACAAATCGCGATCTGCGGTTCGAAACCAGGATGGATTTGAAGGTCTCGCAAATTATGAAGCGAGACAAGCTGATCACGGCGCCCGAAGGGACGAGCTTGGAAAAGGCTCGCGAGGTGTTGCACGAGCATCGGATCGAAAAGCTTCCGGTCGTCAACAAACATTTCGAGCTCAAAGGGCTTATTACCATCAAGGATATAGAAAAACGCATCATGTATCCCAACGCATGCAAGGACGGACATGGCCGGCTCTGCGTGGGTGCGGCTGTCGGTGTGGGGCCGGAGACGGAAGATCGCGTGGCGCGGCTCAAGAAGGTCGGGGTGGACGTGATCGTGGTCGATACCGCCCACGGGCATTCGCAAGCGGTGCTGGATACTGTCAAGATGATCAAGAAACGGTATCCGGACCTTGAACTGATAGCCGGGAATATTGCCACCGCCGAAGCGGCGAAGGACCTCCTTCGGGCCGGCGCCGATGCCGTGAAGGTGGGTGTGGGGCCTGGCTCAATTTGTACGACCCGTGTCGTGTCCGGAGCCGGGATGCCGCAGCTGACAGCGATTGCCGATTGCGCAAAAGTCCTTGCGGGCAACGGGGTCCCGATCATTGCAGACGGCGGGATCAAGCATTCTGGCGATATCACGAAGGCCTTGGCAGCGGGCGCCTCCTCGGTGATGCTCGGCGGACTCTTGGCAGGCACGGAAGAATCGCCGGGGGAAACCGAACTGTACCAAGCCAGGACATACAAGGTGTATCGCGGCATGGGCTCGATCGGCGCGATGGAGCGCGGAGGAGGAGATCGGTACGGGCAAGGCGGACGTCCGGTGCAGAAGCTGGTGCCGGAGGGTATTGAAGGGCGCGTCCCCTACAAGGGAAAACTCTCGGCCGTCATCTACCAATTGATCGGCGGAGTGAAGTCCGGCATGGGCTATTGCGGGTGCAAGACGATCTCGGACTTACAGCAGAAGGCCACATTTATTCAGCAGACGGTCGCAGGTCTCCGCGAAAGTCACGTGCACGATGTGATTATCACGAAGGAATCGCCGAATTACCGGATGGATTGGGAGTAGGCGCCGTGAGGCGTCAGGCGTGAGACGTTAGGCGATTAGCTGCGTAATCTGATCGGATCCGTGATCCACACTCCTTACCCCTCACCCCTTACGCCTAACGAATTCTGATGGAACTCTGGCACAATAGAATTCTGGTCCTCGACTTCGGGTCGCAATACACCCAACTGATTGCACGCCGCATTCGCGAAGCCCAAGTCTACTCGCAAATTCTTCCCTGCACCGTTCCCTTGGCGACCATTCTCGCCTATCGCCCGCAAGGCATTGTGCTGTCGGGTGGCCCGTCCAGCGTGTATGAGAAGAAGGCGCCGAGCGTTCCCAAGGAACTCTTCGATCAAGGAATCCCCATTCTTGGCATCTGCTATGGCATGCAGCTGGTAACGCATCTCTCAGGCGGGGAGGTGGCCAAATCCAAGCACCGGGAGTACGGCCGGGCCGATCTCACAATCGACGACAAGAGCGATCTCTTTAAAGGCATCGGCACAGACGGTTCGACCGTCGTCTGGATGTCGCATGGAGACCGTATTGAACGGATGCCGCCGGGTTTCCGATCCATCGCGCATACCGGCAATTCACCGATTGCTGCGATGAAGCGCAACGATCACAAGCGCCGGATCTATTGCCTCCAGTTTCATCCGGAAGTGGTTCATACGCCGGAAGGGACGACGCTGCTCCGTAATTTCGTCTACGACATCTGCGGTTGTCAGCCGACCTGGACGATGCAGTCGTATGTGGATACGGCGGTGCAGCAGATTCGCGAGCAAGTCGGCAAGGAGCGGGTGATTTGTGCCTTGAGCGGGGGCGTGGATTCGTCCGTGGCTGCCGCGTTGACCCATCGGGCCGTTGGCGACCAGCTGACCTGTATCTTCGTAGACAACGGTGTCCTGCGGGCGGGTGAGCGTGATCAGGTGGAGAAGACCTTTGCCTCGCAGATGCACCTCAATATGCGGATTCTCGATCGGACCAATCAGTTTCTGGCCGGCCTCAGGAATGTGACGGATCCTGAACGGAAGCGGAAGATAATTGGCCGGCAGTTCATTAAGAATTTCGAAGAGGAATCCAAGCAGCTCAAGGGCATCAAATATCTTGTCCAAGGCACCCTATATCCAGACGTGATTGAAAGTGTGAGTTTCAAGGGCCCGTCGGCCACCATTAAGACGCATCATAACGTGGGTGGGTTGCCGGCGCGTATGAAGATGAAGCTCATTGAACCGCTGCGGGAACTCTTTAAGGATGAAGTCCGTGTGCTGGGGAAGGAATTGGGTCTGCCGGATGAGATCATCTGGCGTCAACCGTTTCCAGGTCCTGGACTGGCGATTCGCGTGTTGGGGTCGGTGACGAAAGAGCGGTTGATGATCTTGCGTGCCGCGGAAATGATCGTCGATCAGGAGATCAGAGCGGCAGGGCTCTATAACGATATTTGGCAAGCCTTCGCCGTGTTGCTGCCGGTTCGCACGGTCGGAGTGATGGGCGATCAGCGGACGTATGAGTATGTGGTTGCCATCCGTGCGGTAACGAGCTTGGATGGCATGACGGCCGATTGGGCCAAGATTCCGAATGACGTGCTGGGCAAGATGTCGAACCGGATCATCAATGAAGTGAAGGGCGTGAACCGGGTGGTGTACGACATCAGCTCGAAGCCTCCGGCCACGATTGAATGGGAATAAGGGACGTGAGGGGTAAGGGGTTAGGCGTGAATCGAGAGGGGAATGCGGACCTTCCGGTTGCCTCACAACTGACGCCTCACGCCTAACGAGTTATGGAAGTTAGATTGCAAAAAGTTATTGCCGGAACCGGATTGGCCTCGCGGCGTAAGGCGGAAGTCTTGATCGCTTCCGGGCGCGTGACCGTCAACGGCAAAGTTGTGACGGAACTCGGCACCAAGGTTGATCCGGATCGCGTCCACATCAAGGTGGACGGCAAGCACCTGAGTTCCACCCAGCCGTATGTCTATCTGTTGCTGAATAAGCCGAAGAACGTGATGTCGACGTTGAATGATCCGGGAGGCAGGCCGACGGTGAAGGACTACCTTCGCGGGATCTCGGTGCGGGTGTTTCCCGTCGGTCGTTTGGACTTCGACAGCGAAGGGTTGATGCTCCTGACCAATCACGGCGACTTGGCTCAGACGCTCCTCCATCCCCGCTACCATGTGCCGAAGACGTATCTCATCAAGGTCAAGCAGGTGGTGACGGATGAACATATCCGGCAGTTAGAACAGGGTGTGCAACTGGAAGACGGCATGACCAGTCCGGCTATCGTCAAGAAGGTCAAAAAGGCCAAGCAGAACTCTTGGCTCGAAATGACGATCCGCGAAGGGCGTCAGCACCAAGTGAAGCGTATGTTGGAAGCGGTCGGTCACCCGGTCTTGAAGCTGACGCGGATCAAGATGGGTCCGCTCTCGTTGGGCGATCTGGAGTCCGGCGAGTTCAGGTATCTGACCGACCGTGAAGCGAACGCGTTGCGCGAGCTTGCGGAACAGAAGCTCGCCTCAACAGAGGACACAGAGAAGCAGGCCCCACGTCCAAAGAGGCCGGTCAGTCGGGTCGGATGGGCCCGTTCCAAGAAAGCGAAGGTGGCATGAAGGTCAGAACTCATCGGTGCGGGGAGCTCACCAAAGCCGCTGTTGGGCAGACCGTGGTCCTGAACGGCTGGGTCCAACGGCGGCGCGACCATGGCATGGTCATGTTCATCGATCTGCGGGATCGAACCGGGATCACGCAGGTGGTGTTTAACGCCGAGCGTAATGCAGCGGTGCATCAAGCCTCCCACGCCTTGCGGAGCGAGTGTGTCGTGTCGGTGACGGGCCAAGTGATGGCCCGTCCTGAAGAGTCTAAGAATCCCAACCTGCCCACTGGCGAGATCGAAATTTTTGTGGATGCCGTCGAGATTCTGAATGAGTCGAAGACGCCGCCGTTCGTGATCGAAGACGATGCCGAAGTGACGGAGTCGATCCGGCTGAAGTACCGCTACCTGGATCTTCGGCGTCCAAAGATGCAGCGGCTCTTGAGCCTCCGACATGACATCATGCAGGCCGTCCGTGGATTTCTGAATGCGGAACGCTTCCTTGAAGTGGAAACGCCGATTTTGACCAAGAGTACGCCGGAGGGCGCGCGGGACTATTTGGTGCCGAGCCGAGTGAACCCCGGTCAATTCTACGCGCTTCCTCAGTCGCCGCAGCTCTTCAAGCAGGTGCTCATGGTGAGTGGAGTCGATCGCTACTATCAGATCGCGCGCTGCTTCCGCGACGAGGATCTGCGCAATGACCGGCAGCCGGAATTTACACAGATCGACGCGGAACTGTCTTTTGCCGACCGCGAGCAAGTCATGAGGTTGATGGAGCAGATGATCGTCACGGTGTTTCGTGAGGCGGGCGGTGTCCAACTGCCGACTCCATTCCCGCGCATGACCTATGCCGAGGCGATGGGCCGCTACGGGTCGGACAAGCCGGACCTGCGCTTCGACATGCCGCTGCATGACGTCACCGCCTTTGCGACGGCGAGCGAGTTCAAGGTATTCAGGGAGGCGGCGACCAAAGGCGGGATCGTGAAGGCGCTGATCGTGAAGGGTGGAGCGGCCACGCCGCGAAGCCGGATCGATTCGCTCGGTGAGATGGCCAAGAGTTTTGGCGCGAAAGGGCTCGCCTGGCTCAAGATCACGGCGGAGGGGCAACTTGAGTCTGTGATCGCCAAGTTCCTGGATGCGAAGGCCTTCGCGGCGGCCCTTCCCGACGCCAAGCCGGGCGATTTAGTCCTCTTCGGTGCCGACAAGGCCGCCATTGTCCACGACGTGCTGGGCCGCATCAGGCTATTGCTGGGTGAAGAGCTGAAGCTGATCGATACAACTGCCTGGAAGCCGCTGTGGGTCGTTGAGTTTCCCTTGCTGGACTATTCGCCTGAAGAGAAGCGGTACATCTTCATGCACAATCCTTTTGCTGCGCCGATGGACGAGGATGTGGCGTTCCTGGATTCCGAGCCGCTCAAAGTACGGGCGAAGGCCTATGATATGGTGCTGAACGGAAGCGAAATCGGTGGCGGGAGTATCCGGAACCATCGGAGCGATATCCAGCTGCGCATTCTCGACTTGCTCGGCATCAACAAGGATCAAGCGCAGGCGAAGTTCGGTTTCTTGCTCGATGCGCTCGACTATGGGGCGCCTCCGCACGGCGGGATTGCCTTCGGGCTCGATCGGCTCATTATGTTATTGGGAGAGGCTGACTCGATCCGCGACGTGATCGCGTTCCCCAAAACGCAACGGGCACAGTGTCCGCTGACCGATGCGCCGTCTGCCGTCAGTGCCGATCAGTTAAAGGAATTGCGCATCAAGCTCGATCTCGTCGAGTAGGGAGGAGTCACCGCCCCATGGCAGGCAATTCGTTTGGTCGCATATTTACCGTCACGTCATTCGGCGAGAGCCACGGGCCTGCTATTGGTTGTGTCGTGGATGGCTGTCCTCCCGGCCTGGCCCTCTCTGTCGATGACATCCAGCAGGACCTCGATCGGCGCAAGCCTGGCACCTCACGCCACGTGACGCAACGGCAAGAATCTGATACCGTCGAAATCCTCTCCGGTGTCTTTGAAGGCAAGACCACCGGCACCCCGATTGCGCTGCTCATTCGAAACGAAGACGCCCGCAGTAGGGATTACGGCAATCTGATTGACACCTTTCGTCCCGGTCACGCGGACTACACCTATTGGCAGAAGTATGGGATTCGCGATCATCGCGGCGGCGGGCGCGCGTCTGCGCGAGAGACGGCGGTGCGAGTGGCGGCAGCGGCGATTGCGAAGAAATGGCTCAGGGAGAAGTACGGTGTCGTGATTCGTGGCTACCTGAGTCAGCTTGGCCCGCTTGAAGCGCCGTTTAAGAGTTGGGGTGAGGTCAGCAAAAATCCATTCTTCTCCGCAAGCGCAGAGGTTGTGCCGAAACTTGAATCGTTCATGGATGAGCTGCGCAAAGCAGGTGACTCAGTGGGGGCCAAGATCACTACGGTTGCTGAGTCGGTGCCAGTGGGATGGGGCGGGCCGGTCTATGCGAAGCTCGATGCCGATCTCGCTGGGGCCATGATGAGCATCAATGCGGTGAAGGCCGTCGAGATCGGATCGGGTTTCAGTTCTGTGACGCAGCGTGGGTCAGAGCATGGGGACGAGCTGACCCCGGATGGCTTTGTGACCAATCATGCCGGCGGAATTCTTGGCGGTATTTCAACCGGGCAGGATATTGTGGTCACGATCGGGATAAAGCCGACTTCGAGTATCCGTGTGGCCCGCCGGTCCATTGATAAGCAAGGCAAGCCGGTTACCGTCGAGACGAACGGCCGTCACGATCCCTGCGTCGGCATCAGAGCGACGCCGATTGCTGAAGCCATGATGGCGCTGGTGCTCATGGACCATGCCTTGCTCCACCGCGCACAGAACGCCGATGTGACGACAAAGACTCCGAAGATTTCCGGCTCGCTGAAAAAACGGGCGGCCTCGGGAGCACAGAAACCCACCGCGAAGATCAATCCTGACCCAGACGAAGCCTAGCGCTTCTCCTGCGTATGCCTTCCCCCTCCTACGAAGGTCCCATCCTTGAAATCGAGAAGGCCACCGTGTATCGGGGCGACACCTGCGTG
>CAZPWD010000083.1:0-10985 GCA_964590025.1 uncultured Nitrospira sp. | reverse complement strand
AATATCGATAAGGCCACCGGATTCGGCTCCGGGCTCTGGTATCGGCGAAAGGCGCTCCGAGAAGCTGGGCTCAAGGTCGCAATGCACGTGCTCGATGTCGCCTGCGGGCCTGGATTAGTCACGCAATGTGCCCTCGATGTGGTGGGGCCTTCGGGTTCGGTGATCGGGCTCGATCCGAGTACCGGCATGCTGCGCGAGGCGCAGCATGGTCCCTGCCAAAATCTGGTGCGTGGCGTGGGCGAGAGTCTTCCCTTTCCCGACGGGCGGTTCGATTTTCTAAGCATGGGCTATGCTCTCCGGCATGTACCCGATCTCAATCGCGCATTTGCCGAGTATTGGCGGGTCCTCAAGCCTGGTGGCATAGTCCTCCTGCTGGAAATCTCGCGGCCCAAATCGGCGGCGCTGCTCACCCTCTCGCGTTTCTACATCAAGACCGTGCTGGGAACGGTGTTTTCGGCTGCCACGGGCAATCGCGACATGCAGACCCTCATGGGCTATTGGTGGGATACAACCGAGTATTGCGTGCCGCCAGAAACCATTATGGAAACGCTCAGGGAAGTCGGCTTCGTGGAGTGTTCATTGAAAGAATGGTGGAGCGGCGTCCTGCGCGATTACCGCGCGGTCAAGCTGTGAGTATAATCTTTAGCCAGAGGAGCCGAATATGAATAACATGGTTGGCTTCAGAAGACGGGCGGTGCAATGGTCAGGCATGCTCTTGAGCGTCTTCGTGTTGCTTCTTTCGACCGGTTGTCATTACGATATTCGGTTCGAAGATATTGGCTATTCGATTGAACAGAAGAAATTTGACGCTGGCCTGGTCGCGGTTATTACGCCACAGACAATTGCGCAAGGGAAACAGATTCATTCGATTATGGCGGGTGCGGTTCATACCTGGGAGGCCCGTCCGGGGGAGATGTTACAGCAGATTGCGGAGGTCGAGTTCCCACAGATGTTCCAGTATTACCGTACCGCAATCGAATATCAGGAACCGAAGGAGGGCGACAAACGCCTAATTGTGGAGTTGTTGGCTCAGCATTACGATTTTAGCGAATTTCACGCGACCGTCGTGGTGCAAGCTAAGACGTACCGTCCCGGACATGTCCTGATTTTTGACAAGTCCTATAGGGAAGAAGGGGATACTCAGGGAGGCAAGATGTTCTGGGGAGGTCCCTTCGCGATGAAATCGGCGATCCGGCAATCCTCATTCGACGCGTACAAGAGAGCGTTTGCCAGGCTCCGCGCGGATCTCGTCGCTGCACTTGAAAAGCCATCGCTGTGACCTGGGTTGGCTCGTGAGAAGGCAGAATTCAAGTTAGGCCGGTAAGAATGGCGATGCTCAACAAGATTCGGCAGATCGAAGGATTTTCCAAGGGGGTATCGCTCCATTGGTAACGTCACTACTGGAACAAGAGGTCGCGAAGCTGATTGTCCAGACGCTCAAGCACAAGGTCGATCCGGCCACGATACAGCCTGAGGCGGCCTTGTTCGGCGATGGGCTCGGCCTCGATTCGATCGATGCGTTAGAACTCTCGCTGGCCATTTCCCAAACTTACGGCTATCAACTCAAGTCGAGCGATCCGGAGATCAATGCCATCTTTTCGTCCCTGCGAACTTTGACCAAGGCGATTGAGAAGAACCGTACGAAGTGATGCCCGATGTGGTGCCATGCCAGACGCCCCGCTAATCGGTCCCTATCGTCCGGACGATGTGCTGGCCTGGGAACCGGATGGTCCTCGCACCGCGCGTCAGTTCTTGTCCGATGTCGCTCAACTCGCCGAGTCGCTGTCCGATCGGCCCACGGTTCTCAATCTCGCGACAAGCCGCTATGAGTTTCTGGTGGGATTTGCCGCCGCGATTCTACGGCGTCAGTTGACGTTGCTTCCGCAAAGCCGGGCCCCCCAGACCCTTCGCCGCATTGCCGGCGACTATCCCGATAGCTACGTCCTGTCAGATCGGGATGAAACGATTGAGGGGATCGAGTCCGTCTCGATCCAACCACGGAGAGGCCGAACTCCCTGGCCAGGGGAGATTCCGGGTATCCCTTTGAGCCAAGTCGTGGCGATCGCGTTCACGTCGGGGAGTACTGGTCAACCGGTGCCCAACAAGAAAACATGGGGAGCGTTGACTGCCGTGGCCCACGCGACTGGATCCAGGCTCGGCATCAAAGGTGGCGATCGCACCGTGGTGGTGGCAACCGTTCCGCATCAACATATGTTCGGACTGGAAGCTTCCGTGATGTTGCCGGTCCTGCATGGGTTGGTCATGCATGCCGGGCGACCGCTCTTTCCGGCTGACATCCGGAGCGCCTTGGCCGATGTGACGGGTCAACGGATCTTCGTGACCACGCCATTGCATCTACGCGCATGTCTCACCGAAGACGTGAGAGTTCCACCCGTCGCGCTCATCCTGTCTGCCACCGCTCCCCTTTCTCGTAGCTTGGCACAAGAGGCCGAGCGGCACTTTCAAACCGAGGTGCACGAAATTTTCGGATTTGCCGAAGCCGGCAGCGTTGCTGAGCGACGGACGATAGACGGCGATTCCTGGCGACCCTTGGACGGGGTGCGGCTTAAACCGGATGAAATGCGGTGGAACGTGCACGCAGACTATCTTCCCGCGCCGGTTCGGGTACCGGACCGCATCACCGTCGATGCGCAGGGGATGTTTGTGGTGCATGGCCGGGAAGCAGATCAAATTAATATCGCCGGCCATCGCGTGTCGCTCGGCGATTTGAATCAAAAGTTGCTGGAGATCGAGGGTGTTCAGGACGGTGTCTTTTTCTTGCCTGAGGAGGGGTCCGATCTCGTCACCAGGCTGATGGCTTTTGTCGTGGCCCCTGGAAAAACCAGCGAGGAGCTTCAGCGAGCGTTGCGGACGCATATCGATCCGGTTTTTATGCCTCGCCCGTTGATCTGTGTGCATAGCCTGCCTCGGAATGCGACCGGTAAATTACCACGTGAATCAGTGAGTGAGCTGGCCCGGCAATGGCTGGCAGGGCAGGGCTATGGTGCATGAGCGCGTGCTGTCGATCGGCCACGACCATCCGGCGCTCGCGGGACACTTCCCCGGCTATCCCGTCGTGCCCGGTGTAGTGCTACTGAACGAAGTGCTCGAGACGCTGCGTCGTGGATCGGCGGCATCGCTGGTGGTGACAGATCTGCCCAGGGTGAAGTTTTCCTCTCCTCTCAGGCCGGGCGAAGTCGTGAAGATTCACGTGGACGAGGAGGGGGCAGGTCAAGCCACATTTTCCTGCCAGGTGGATGCGCGTCTCATTGCGTCAGGCGCAATCGAGTTCACGCCCGGCACAGAGGCGCAAGCGGAACAGGTGTGAGTCTCGCCTGGCAACAGCAGCAGGAGCGCGGCAGCCGCACCAGCATTCGGATGATGGCGTGGGTGGCGCAGTTGCTTGGCCGCCCGGTTGCTCGGGTATTGCTGTACCCGATTTGTATCTACTTTCTCCTGGGCTCAGGAGCAGCCCGACGGGCAATCGGGCGATTTCGCGAGCAGGCCCTCGGTCGTCCCGTCAGTTGGCGCGATCTCTTTCGCCATTATCATGCCTTTGCCTCAACGATTCTTGACCGGGTCTATTTCCTGCGCGGCCGGTTCGATCTGTTCGAGATTCAGGTGCATGGGTTAGACGCGCTCGACCACGAGCTGACGAAAGGCCGTGGCTGTGTGCTCTTGGGTTCGCACCTCGGAAGTTTTGAAGTGGTTCGTGCCGTGGGACTCTCCCGCCAGCACATCGAGATTCGCGTCCTCATGGACGAGCAAAATGCGTCCTTGATTCGTGGCCTGATTCAGGAGCTGAATCCCGCCGTGGCTGAAACGGTCATCCAGGTTGGTGGGGCGGATACGATGTTGCAAGTGAAAGAATGTCTCGATCGGGGCGGTGTGGTCGGCATCATGGGCGATCGTGTGATGCAGGGCGATCAGGCTCTCGCCTGTACCTTCTTGGGCCGTGACGCCCGGTTTCCGACCGGAGCGATGCGATTGGCCCATGTCGTCAGTGCTCCTGTGGTCCTGTTTTTCGGGCTCTACTCGGGGGGGAACCGGTATGAGGTATACCTTGAGTCTTTCAGCGACGCGGTGCAGCTTTCGCATGACCAGCGGGACACCGATCTGAAGCAGTGGACGCAACGGTACGCCGATCGCCTTGAGGTTTTCTGCCACCGCGCGCCGGACAATTGGTTTAACTTCTATGAGTTTTGGAACGATTCGCATTAGCTGGTTCCTTCCGCTGTGTGTCCTGCTACTGGCTGAGAATGTGGCCGGAGCGGCCGTCGAGAGTTCGCTCTCTCACGGTGATCATTCGAGCAACGGATGGACTGTCGAGCAGGTCGTCGCCTCGCTGAAGGAGGGGCGAGAGCCCTCGGTGTCGTTTGAAGAGGCGATGTACTCGTCGTTGCTGACCGAGCCGCTAATCGTGCGCGGCACGCTGCGTTTCACGCCTCCGTCGACGCTGGAAAAAGAAGTGGTGGAGCCGTACCGAGAACGCTACGTCATTGAAGGAGACCGGGTGACCTTCGAGAGTGAACGGAAGCACGTAAAGAAAACTATTTCATTGGAAGACTATCCGGCCTTGCGCAGTTTTGTCGAAGCCTTTCGGGCCAGCTTCACGGGTGATGTGGCACAGTTGAAGAAGGTCTACGAAACCACCGTCGATGGCACCAGCCGTCAGTGGACATTGCTCCTTCGTCCACACGACCCAGCCGGGAAATCCATGGTCGATTATCTGTTGTTGTCAGGGTCTGAGGGACACATTGCCACCATCGCAATCCGAGCGCCGGACGGTGACCGCTCGGTGATGACACTCCGCCGGGGACCATCCAAGTGAAAGCCGCCTGGTGGCCAGTTCTCGCCTGGGTCGTCCTCATCACCGGCGCACTCTGGGTCACCGCGATCCGCCTGTCAGTGCATAGCGAACTCGGCGACCTGCTTCCCGAAGGGACCACGGCCACACAACGGGTGTTGCTGACTCAAGTGCGCTCGGGCCTGGCCGGTCGGCTGATGCTCCTGGCCATCGAGGGCTCGCATCAGGATGAATTAGCCAGACTCAGCAAAGCGCTTGGCGAAGGGCTGCGAAAGAACTCCCAGATCGATTTCGTGGGCAATGGAACGCAGGCGCTGTCGCCCGAAGAGCGACAGGTCTTGTTTCGCTCGCGCTATCTCTTGAGCCGTACGGTAGGTGCCGATACCTTTTCAGCCGACTCGTTGCACGTCGCCCTTGAACAACGGCTCGACGATCTGCGCTCTCCTCTCGCCCCGATGATTAAGGAATATATTCCGAGCGATCCCACTGGGGGGTTTCTCGGGATACTCCAGTCTTGGTCTGGATGGGAGGCACCGGCCAAGCATCGCGGAGTCTGGATGTCGGCCGATCGCCATCGAGCGTTGTTGGTGGTCGAAACCAAGGCCGCCGGGTTCGATGCCGATGCGCAGGAAGCGATTCAACAGGATATCCGGGCGTCGTTTCAGCGTTTGCTCAATGAGCCGTCACAATCGGCCCGGTTGCTCATGAGCGGCCCTGGTGTGTTTGCGGTTGAAATCCAGCGAACGATCGAGCGGGAAGTGTGGTGGCTCTCGACGGTGGCAGCCACATTGGTGTTCCTCTTTCTATACGTCAGCTATCGATCGCTGACGCTGGTCCTGCTCAGTCTGATTCCGCTCTCGAGCGGGATTCTGGCCGGTATGGTCGCGGTGAATAGCTGGTTCGGGTTTGTTCACGGCATCACATTGGGATTCGGCATTACGCTGTTGGGCGTGGTCGACGATTACCCCATCCATTTGTTCAGTCACCTGAGCCGGCGAGATACTGCCCAGGCGACTATGCGAGCGATCTGGCCGACTATGCGTCTCGGCGTGCTGACCACGGCCATCGGGTTTTCGTCCCTGCTCCTCGCCGGCTTTCCCGCGTTGGCGCAACTGGGACTCTTCGCTCTGGCGGGGCTGAGCACCGCGGCATTGGTGACTCGATGGGTGCTGCCGGTCTGTATCCCAGCCGGTTTCGTCCCACGGGAGATTCAGTCCGATCTGCTTGGAATGATGGCGCATCTGTCCAAGGCGAAGGTCGTGGTACCGGTGGCGGTCGTTCTTGCGACAATCGTGCTGATATGGTCAGATACGCCTCTGTGGGAAGAAGATCTGGCGAAGATCAGTCCGGTATCGGAGGAGAAGAAGCAACTCGATCAGCAACTGCGCGGTGAAATGGGTGCGCCGGATGTGCGGGATCTCCTGGTCATCGAGGCGGCGACGCAAGAAGATCTGTTGCAGCGGAGTGAGACGGTGATGCCGAAGCTGGATCGTCTTCGAGACGTAGGTGCCTTGGCGGGATACGACTTGGTATCACGCTATGTGCCCAGCCGGCGCGTGCAACGACAGCGGCAGCAGGCTTTGCCCGAGCCTGCCCTGTTAGAGGATCGACTCCGCGAGGCCGTGAAAGGTTTGCCGTTTGCGCCCGGCCTGTTCGCTCCATTCCTTGCCGGGATCGAGGAGGCCCGCAGCCAACCCTTGGTCGATCGCTCCTCGTTCCAGGGCACGTCATTGGGCCTCAAGATCGAGGCGTTGATGGTGGAACATCACGGACGATGGCTGGCGGTCGCGCCGTTGCGAGGCGTCGCCGATCGGCAGGGGTTAAAGGCGATGGTGGCCGGTTGGGGAGAGGCGGCGGTCGCGTATGTGGATCTCAGGGAAGAGTCCAACCGGCTGATGATGAAGTATCGCGACAGGACCGTGATGTTGCTCGGGTGGGGAGTGGTCGCCATTGCGGTGGCCTTAGGAATCGGATTGAAATCGCTTCTGCAACTCTGGCGTGTGCTCGTCCCGATTGTCGCCGGCCTCATCGTGGTGACAGGCATTGTGAACCTGTTCGGTGAATCGTTGTCGTTGTTTCATGTCGCGACCTTGCTCATGGTCATCGGCCTGGGCCTCGATTACGCGCTGTTCTTCAATCGTCTAGAGGACCAGGGCGAGGAACGACGCCGGACGGTCTTCGGGTTGTTGGTCTGCAGCACCACGACCATTCTGGTGTTCGGGCTGCTCGCATTCTCGAAGATCCCTGTGCTGCATGCGATCGGCCTGACGGCAGCCTGTGGATCCCTGTGCTGTCTCCTCTTTGCGGGCTTCTTAGCCGAACAGGATTCCCATGTTGCCTAACGTGCAACCCATGATGCCCTTGACCCTGACGGCCTATACCCTCGTCACGGCCAACGGTCGCGGCGTGGGGCCTGTCCTTCAAGCCTTGCGTGAACGGCGCTCGGGATTGAAACCCTGCGACTTCGAAGATGTCCCCCTCAAGACCTACATCGGACGAGTCGAGGGTCTGGAGGATTTTTCGCTCGGGAATGAGTTGGAACGATTCGATTGCCGCAACAATCGGCTTGCCTGGCTCGGGCTACAGCAGGATGGATTCATGGTGGCGGTCGCGGAAGCGAAGCAGCGGTATGGCGCCCACCGCGTTGCCGTCGTCATGGGCACCAGCACCTCGGGCATTCTGGAAACGGAACATGCCTATCAGGCGCGGGACCTCGCCGGCTCGTTGCCGGCCTGGTATACCTCGCGGTATCGCTACACGCACAATATGTTTTCTCTGGGCCACTTCGTGCGGGCCTGTCTCGGTTTGCGCGGACCCGCGATGGTGATTTCGACCGCCTGTTCGTCCAGCGCGAAAGTGTTTGCGACGGCCGATCGCTTGTTGCGCGCCGGCCTGTGCGATGCAGCCATTGTCGGCGGCGTCGATAGCCTCTGCTTGACCACCTTGTATGGGTTCTCGGCGCTTCAGCTGCTCTCGACGAGTCCCTGTCGTCCCTGCGACGAAGATCGCGATGGGCTCTCGCTGGGCGAGGCCGTGGGATTTGCACTGCTGGAATCCAGCGAGTGCGTCAGTCGGCGGGGTGCGGTCGCGCTGTTGGGATATGGCGAAAGTAGCGATGGCTACCATATGTCCCGCCCCCATCCGGAAGGAGCCGGGGCGGTCAGGGCGATTTGGGATGCGCTCGTGCGCGCGGGCCTGCAGCCCACGGATATCGACTATGTCAATCTGCATGGCACGGCAACTAGAACCAACGACGCCGTGGAAGATATAGCGGTCTCCGGCATCTTCGGGCGCACAACTCCCTGCAGTTCGACAAAGGGCTGGACCGGACACACGCTCGGTGCTGCGGGGATCACAGAGGCGTTGATCTCGGTGCTCTGCCTGAAGCACGGCTTTCTGCCGGGCACGCTCAACTGCGAACGGATCGATCCGACTCTGCACAGCCGGATCCTGCGTGACAATGACGTGCGCTCGGTTCGACGGATTCTCAGCAATATATTTGGATTCGGTGGGAACAATTGCAGCCTGATCCTGGGAACGCTCCGATGAAGGTGGGGATTCAAGGCATCGGTCTCCTGGCGGCAGGACTCGAAGGATGGCGCGTCGGTCGTGCGGTGCTGGTCGGTACCGAGCCATTTGCGCCTATCGCCGTGCCCGATCCTGAGGCGGCACTGTTGCCTCCGAACGAACGACGACGGAGCAGTGACTGTGTTCGGTGGGCCGTGCACGTTGCGCAGGAAGCGATCGCGCAATCGGGCCTGGATCCGCGCGAGGTGCCCACGGTCTTTGCCTCCTCGGGCGGCGAAATGGGAGTGCTTGATACACTCTGTCGCACCCTGGCGATGCCGGAGCGGGTGATCTCGCCCACGCTATTTCATCAATCGGTACATAACACGGCCGCCGGCTATTGGGGCATTGCCACGACATGCCAAGAATCATCCACCGCGTTGTCCTGCTATGACGATTCCTTTGCGGCTGGGTTGCTGGAAGCCGTCACCTTCGTGTGCGTGGAACAACGCCCGGTGTTGCTGGTGGCCTACGATTTGGCCGTGCCCGCTCCACTCAACGAAGCCCGTCCGATTACCACTGGCTTTGCCGTCGCGCTCGTGTTGGTTCCGCCGTCAGACTGCTCTCTCGGAGGCATGCATCTGAGTCTCGAAGAGGCCCATCAAGACGGACCAACGGGCCTGGTTGACCGTGCATTGGAGCGAGTTCGACAGGACAATCCTGCTGCTCGATCGTTGCCGCTCTTGAGAGCCATTGCCACAGACGGTTCGCAGAGGGTCACGCTGGGCCTGCTCGATAGTCAGCAGCTTGTTCTGGACCTTGATCCATGCCGCAATTGACCAAAGAAGAACTGAGCACATTCCTTCCCCATGCCGGGGCGATGCGTCTGATCGATCGGGTGGAGTCGTGGGATGACACGACCATTCGGTGTTGTACGCGGTCGCATCACGATTCGGCGAATCCGCTGCGGCATGGCACTCGCCTCGAAGCGGTCACGGGGCTGGAATATGCGGCACAGGCGATGGGAGTCCACGTGGGGCTTCTCAATCGGACGCGATCGACGGACGGATTGATCGGCTATGTCGGGGGCCTGCGCGATGTGGTGCTCGGCGTAGACCGACTCGACGAGTGTCCAGCGGAACTCACGATCGATGCCACACGCTTGTTCGCAGGCGACAATAGTTTCATGTATCAGTTTTCGATTTCATCTGGAGGCCGAAACGTGATGACGGGGCGAGCCTCGATTTTCCTGAAGCACGTGCAATCATGACGAAGAAACGAGCACTCGTGACAGGAGGCAGTGGCGCCATCGGATCGGCCATCGCCGAACGACTGGCGGCGGATGGGTATGCCGTGATCGTGCATGCCCATCGGCATCCTGAATCGGCTGAGCAAGTGGTAGAGAAGATTCTGGCTAATAGCGGGTCGGCGTCGAGTGTCAACTTCGATATTACCGATGGGGGTGCCACGCGCCATGCACTCGAAACGCTGCTGAAGGACGGACCAATCCAAGTCGTCGTCAACAACGCCGGCCTTCACGACGATGCGCCCATGGCCGGTATGACCAGCGAGCAATGGTCGAATGTCATCGATCTCTCGCTCAATGGATTCTTCAATGTGACGCAACCGCTGTTGCTGCCGATGATCGGTACGCGCTGGGGACGGATCGTGTCGATTTCGTCGTTAGCGGGCGTGACCGGTAATCGTGGTCAGACGAACTATGCTGCCGCAAAGGCCGGGTTGCACGGGGCGAGCAAATCATTAGCGATCGAATTGGCTTCACGGGGCATCACCGTCAATGTCGTGGCCCCCGGTCTCATCGAGTCGGCATCCACAAGACAAGCATTCAGGCCCGAGCAGATCGAGACGATGGTTCCGATGAAACGGGTTGGGCAGCCAGAAGACGTCGCGTCTCTTGTGTCCTTTCTTGTGTCAGACCAAGCCGGATATATCACGGGTCAGGTGATCGGGGTGAACGGAGGCTTGGCATGACGAAGCTCCGCGACCTCGCCCGCTCATACTGGGTCGTCATCCCGGCCTACAACGAAGCCGAAACGGTGCGCGACGTGGCGATGCGCGCTCGGCAACAGTGCGCCAACGTGGTTGTGGTGGACGATGGATCCACCGATAGCACATTTCGTGCAGTTGCTGGCCTTGATGTGACCGTCCTGCGCAATGAAGAGAATTGTGGGAAGGCTGGGAGCCTCTCACGTGGATTCGAGCATGCGCTGGCGCACGGCGCCATCGGCGTGATTACGCTGGACGCGGATGGGCAGCATGCGCCGGAAGAAATTCCGGCTTTCTTGAAGCGCTCATTGGAAGATCCGGCTGCATTCCTCATTGGAGCCAGGCGGCACGATCAACGAAAAGCTTCATTCTGGCGGTATGTTGCCAACCGGATTGCCGATTTCTGGATCGGCTGGGCGGCCGGGCAGCCGATCGAAGACAGTCAGTCAGGATTTCGATTGTACCCAGCCAATTTGTTGCGCGATGCAACCCTAAAGCACGGCCGCGAAAGAAGCTTCGTATATGAAAGTGAAATTGTGATCGAGGCGGCCGGGCGAGGATTTCAGTGTCGAAATGTTGCTGTCACGATGGCCCCACGATCTGGCCCGCGACCCAGCCACTTCCATCCGTTTATGGATATTGTGCGGATCACACGGATGGTGGC
>CAZPWD010000082.1:0-11005 GCA_964590025.1 uncultured Nitrospira sp. | reverse complement strand
GAAACCGGAGGCGTACCCTCGGGGGTACGTTGAGGATTTCGATGAGCCGAGAACGGAGCTGGCGGATTTTTTCAGCATCCGGTATAGAGGGTCTTACCCTAGCGGACGGGTCGAACGCAAGACAGCCCCAAGCTGCCCCAGACGTTCATCACACAACATCTCCTCCACACGAACCGCATACTTACGGGTCCAGTTCGGATGACTGTCGACCGTCCCAGGAAGATTGGTTTGCGACAGTTCGCCCAAGCCGTCTTCGAGATTCGCCAACATGATATAGGACGGTGTGCGAGCCAGGTAGAGATGAATCGCTCTGCAGAGATCAGTCGTCATGGCTGGCGCGGTGGCCAGATCCTCAGTCACGCCATTCGGCAGGAGGCTTTCCCGCTTAAGAGCACTGAGGATGCCTGCCTTGTCGCGCTGGCGCTCCTCCCAGGTCTGCTGGCGCGCCGCGTCATCTGTAAAGGCGCCCAATCCCGCCCGTACTTGCAAGTCCTCGCCGGACCAAAATCCAGTGAGCGTCGGCAGGTCGTGCGTCGTGGCTACAGCCAACGATTGCGCGGGATAGTCGCCAGGCGACTTCATTGCGCCGTCTGCACCGCGCTCGAAGTAGAACACACGATACGACAGCACTCTCGTCTTCGCCAACTGCTCTCTGACCCAATCGGGGACCGTGCCGAGGTCTTCTCCAATGACTAGGGTTTTGGATCGAACGCTCTCCAACGCCACGATCGCCAACAAGTCTTCAAAGGGGTACTGCACATACGTGCCCTCGGACGCGGGCCTCCCGCGCGGAATCCAGAAGAGACGGCAGAACGCCATCACATGGTCCAGCCGGATGGCCCCGCCGGATCGGAAATTGTTGCGGAGCAGCTGGATCATCAGCTCATAGCCGCTGGCGCGCAGCGCGCGTGGGTTCATCGGGGGCAAGCCCCAATTTTGTCCCTCTGGCGCAAACGCGTCCGGTGGGGCGCCGCAGTCGGCTCCGAGCGCCAGCACCGATTGATAGATCCAGGCTTCGGCCCCATTTCGATCGGCACCAAGAGCCACGTCATGATACAGCCCGATCGGCATCGCTAGCTGCTCGGCCGTCCGTCGGATCTCGTTCAGCTGTTCGCTCGCCACCCACTGAATGTATTGAAAGAAGCGAACGCGTTTCCGGTGCCGTTTCGCATATTCACGAACCGGTGGGCCAGGCATC
This sequence comes from uncultured Nitrospira sp., assembly GCA_964590025.1. Lineage (GTDB taxonomy): Bacteria > Nitrospirota > Nitrospiria > Nitrospirales > Nitrospiraceae > Palsa-1315. The sequence goes on along the minus strand of CAZPWD010000082.1, from coordinate 9,807 downwards.
AGAAATTGTTTGGGCCAATCGTGCCAGGTGACCGACTTGGATTGAATCAGCCGGCGTTCTTCCTCCAACGTCTGGAAGGTGGCATACACCTCAAGCGGCGTGCCCTCAGACTGGATAAACCGTTCCAAGAGCCAGGCGCGCGCAGTTTTCGGTTGGAGATTTGGCTCCTCTCCGCTGTAGGCCTCTGTGAGGAATTTGCGATAGGCCAAATCGAGCATGGTGCGCTTGGCAGTTGCAATGGCGTCGTAGTCCACCTGTTGGCTCTCTCGTAGCGCCTGGAGCTTGGCTTGAAACTCGGGAGCAAGGAATTGTTGCTGCGCCTTCTCCGACCTATCAAATTCCGGCAGCCGCTCAAGATCGATATAGAGTTCATTGAGATACAGTCGGCTATACGGCGTATAGGGGCTGATGTGATACGGCGCGGTATTCCGCAGTGCGTGCAGCGGATTGAGCCCGATGACTCCGGCGCCAAGCACCTTCCCGGCCCACTCCACAATCCGACCGAGATCGGTGAAGTCGCCGCACCCCCAATTACGATCAGAGGACAACGAATAAAGCTGCAAGGCTATTCCCCACAGCCGTTGGTTCGCCTCGAGCGACGGCGGAACATAGCATTGGTGTGGCGCCACGATGACACGCATCGTCCCCACGACCCCCCCGACTAAGCCCTCGGCCCGTACCGTCAAATTGTAGTACCCGAGCGAGAGACCACGCGGGGCAGGTATTTCGACACGCACATGCCGTCGACCATTAAGAAAACGGACTTCCACAGCGGAAAGCCCAGGCCCTGCCTGCCCTTCCTGCACCACCGCATTCGCTTCGTCGCGGATCTGCCACTCCACCGAGACGGACCCTTCTTTCCCGTCCTCGAGCGCCAGATAACAGGACACAGAAGGTCCCGTCTCACTGTCACGCAGGATCCTCACCGGGTCGCAGGGGCGTTGCCACGGCGCCTCATCCCATTCTCGCAGTGCCTGAGTCAGCGATGCGGTCGAATCGACCACAAAGCCCATGGCAGTCAGAATGGCGCGCCTGGTGTCGTCAGAGGTGAGGTGAAGATTACCTGCGATATCGTGATAGTCAGCGGCGATGCCGGCACGTTCAGCGAGTTTGGCAAGAAGGGTCTGCTCCGTCTGGTCCTGCATGAACGGGAGTCTGCGTGAAGACCGCTGGCATGTCAAGCTATCCCATTGTTCTTTCAGACGAATTCTGTATAATCACCTTCTCGTGTCCACCGACCTCGGCCACGTTCGACTCGGCACCAGCTCCTGGGTCTATGAAGGCTGGCAGCCAGCCCGGACTCTTGCAGCTGCGGAAAAATCATTTCGGCACAGCAGAACTTCAATGGCCTGCATGTCTGGGACAGCAGGAGAACCGCGCGCAGGATAGCCGAGCGAGACTCGCGGGACGGGCGAGACGAGGTGGGAATCCAATCGGTCCACGCGTCGCGCCTTTCTCGCATGTCTCGCGCTTCACGCGCCACGGCCTGTGGCGCTGGCGGACTTTTCCCACACCCTGTTAGGTTCATTGACTCCCTCATTTCATTTTGTTAGCCTCAAGCCCCGCCGCGTTGTTACCGATATAGAGGACGAGAAGAGTCCGGCAGCATCCTTGGCATCCAAATCCCGAAAGGAGTTCCGATGGCTAGTTCAGCCGTTTCGCCCGATACCCTCAATACTCTCCATAACAAGGCCACCCAGCTCCGTATCGAGAGCGTTCGTGCAACGACTGAAGCCGGGAGCGGCCACCCCTCCAGTTGCTGTTCCGCGGCAGACATCGTCGCGGCCCTTTTCTTCTCCGTCATGCGATACGATCCCAAAAATCCGAAAGCGTACAATAGCGATCGGTTCGTGTTGTCAAAAGGCCATGCTGCTCCACTGCTTTACGCCGCCTGGGCGGAGGCAGGTCTCTTCCCGAAAAACGATCTCTTGAAGTTACGCACTTTGACCTCAGATCTGGAAGGGCATCCGACCCCTCGCTTGTCGTTTGTCGATATGGCAACGGGTTCGTTGGGGCAAGGCCTTCCAGTCGGCATCGGCATCGCCCTTAATGCAAAATTCGTCGACAAACTGGATCACAGAACCTATGTCTTGATGGGCGATGGAGAGTCCGTTGAGGGATCCGTGTGGGAAGCCGCCGAGGTGGCTCGCCATCATGGACTGGATAATCTCTGTGCCATTGTGGATATCAATCGACTTGGTCAAAGCGATCCGACTATGCTGCAACATGACATGGAGGGTTATCGCTCCCGATGGGCCGGCTTTGGCTGGCAGGCGCTGGTGGTTGACGGGCACGATCTTTCAGCTCTGCTCGCGGCATTCGATACTGCTGACGGCACCAAAGGCAAACCGACGGTTCTTCTCGCCAAAACGTTGAAGGGCAAGGGCATCTCCTTCATGGAGAACCATCCTGGCTGGCATGGGAAGCCGGTTCCAAAAGGTGAGGAAACTCAGAAGGCGATCGATGAGTTGACCAAGCAGTTGAAGCCGAGCAGCACAGCCATATCATTTAAGAAACCATCGACGCCGGCTCAGGGGCCCTCGTCTATCAGTCCTCTCCCACCTTCGCCCTACAAAGTAGGCGACGCTGTCGCTACACGCGAAGCGTTCGGCAACGCACTTGAGGCACTGGGCGCGGTCAATCCGCTGGTCGTGGTACTGGATGCCGACGTAAAGAATTCGACCTATACCGATAAGTTCGGCAAGAAGTTTCCCAATCGATTCTTTGAAAATTTTATCGCGGAGCAAAACATGCTTGGGGCCGCAGCTGGTTTAGCTGCCTGCGGGAAAATTCCGTTCGTGGCCACGTTTGCCGCGTTCTTTACGCGAGCCTATGATTTCATCCGCATGGCTGCCATCAGCGGCTCGAACATCAAACTTGTAGGCACACACGTCGGCGTGAGCATCGGGGAAGACGGCCCCTCGCAAATGGGCTTGGAAGATATTGCGATGATGGCTGCGCAACCGGGCGTGACCGTGTTGTATCCGTCCGATGCGACCTGTACGTATCGGCTCGTCGAAACGGCTGCTACGCACAAAGGGATGGTCTACATTCGGGCCGGTCGCCCAAAGTCTCCAGTTCTGTACGGGCCCAATGAAACGTTCCAGATCGGCGGATCGAAGGTCATTCGCCAAAGCGGGTCGGATGTCCTCACGATCGTTGCAGCCGGTGTCACGCTCTTCGAAGCCCTGAAGGCCTACGACACATTAAAAGCTGCCGGCATCTCCGTGCGGATCGTCGATCTCTATAGCATCGTTCCCATCGATCGCACCACCTTGCTGGACAGTGCCAGGGCCACGCAGGGACGTATCCTCACCGTTGAAGATCATTATGCGCACGGCGGCCTCGGGGATGCTGTGCTCAGCGCGGTTGGACCCGAAGGCATCAAGGTGCATAAGCTCGCTATTCGCACGATCCCGCACAGCGGGAAGCCGGACGAACTCGTTGACCACTTTGGCATCGGAGCACGATCGATTGTCGAAGCAGCCAAACAAATCACGAAATAAGCCCTCCCACACCGCCAGTCGACTCGGCATTCTTGATTTGTCTCGCCTGACGAAATTCGCCTCCCTCTAGCCCCCATCAGCCTCACCTCCGGCGGTCAGACCGCCTCATTAGAAAATTTCATTAGCGTTTCGAACACCGGCTGAGGTCTGCTAGGTCGCATAAGCGGACGGGAAAACATAGCCTGCATGGCGTGGGCGGCCTGACCGTAAATTCCAGCTTTTCTGTCTTGACAATGGGGTATACGTAAGGCAATGTGGGCGGCATTAACTAAGGAAGGACGGTAGGCGTCTTAAACATCGCCCTTTTCATTGGCCGGGCATGTCGGGTATTATGTTGATGGTGGTAGTGGCAGCGCGTCATACGAATCATAGCTAACATCCGCAACTGGGCGGCAAACCGGCCAGTACAAGCCGTCGTGGATGATTTTGTCGTGCGAGAGTCAGGACCGATAGCCGTATCAAGCATGCGGAGGGCCTTGCAGCTAGGTCGGCCTGGGCCTGAAATCCGCGCATGCAGGCATGGATATCAACCAATGCCGAGTTCAATGCGCTGGTCTGCGATCTGATCACGACTCTGAACAAGTTCACGGTTGGCAGGCGTGAGCAATCCGAGTTGTTATCTGTGTTGAGCCCCATGAGGCAAGACACCGTCGAGAGACGATGATCACCATCAAGAAAAGGAGGTGCGAATGACGATGAGAAAGGTCGGGGCGTTGGTCGTGTTGATGGTATCTGTCCTGATTCTTTCAGGAGGAAGGGCTTACTCTGAAGACCCAGTGCCAATGCCTCCAGTTCCGGCCGACTATGCCGACAAACATATGCCGGCTGGAGGGTGGACGGATCCTAAGGCCATCGCGGAGGGAGCGAAGATTTTCACCGGCGAGGCTAACCCGCTAGTCAACTGTGCCAGCTGCCACGGCAAGGACGGTAAACCGGTGAAAAAAGGGGCGCGGGATCTTCGTGATCCGAAGAACACCACCCGTTTCTCGGACAGCTTCTGGTTCTGGCGAGTGTCGGAAGGGGTCCCGAAGACGAAGATGAAGGCCTGGAAGCAGTTCCTGTCGGAAGAGCAGATCTGGCAGGTTATGGCGTATGAGCACCAGTTCTCGCACGGGAACATACCAGCCGAACACACGGATTACAAACCCTAAACAGGAGGCAAATCTGAATGCCCGGAGAGGGCTGAAATCATTCGGTACGTACCAAGCAGATGATAGAAGAAACCATCAGAGCAATCCAAAATCAAAGGAGACTGCGATGTCTATTAGTTTTTCGCGTAACGTGCGTAATGCCGGACTAATCAGCGCATTAGTTATTGCTCCCTGTCTTGCCATCAATCCAGGATTGGTGTCGGCGGCGGAGACCATCAAGGCTGTCGTGACGACCGCACCCAATGTTCCCCCTCCCATCACACGAAGAGAGGCTGCCAATGTCATAGTAGAACTTGAAGCTCACGAGTGGGTCGGCAAGCTAAGCGACGATAACAACTATAAGTTCTGGGGTTTTGGATCCGCAGGAGGGACTGCAACCGTACCAGGGCCCATGATCCGGGTGATGGTGGGGGATACGGTTGAAATCCATTTGAAGAACGATAAGAACAGCCAGGAGAGTCACAATATTGACTTTCATGCGGTCACTGGACCAGGTGGTGGGGCCGCAATGCTCAATACCGAGCCAGGTCAGGAAAGCCGACTCAGGTTTAAGGCCCTCAATCCCGGCCTCTTTTTCTATCACTGTGCCACCGCTTCTCCATCCATTCCTGAACACATTGCGAACGGCATGTACGGAGGGATCTTAGTTGAGCCGGTTGGTGGGCTTAAGAAAGTAGAAAAAGAATTTTATGTCGTACAAAGCGAGTTTTACACCAAGCCCGGTAAGAAGGGCGATACCTTGGAGTTTTCGTTCGAAAACGGGTTAGCGGAGCACCCCTCCCACGTGGTGTTTAATGGAGTGCAGGGCGCGCTTATCAAAAATCCTCTGCAAGCCAAGGTGGGAGACACCGTTCGAATGTTCTATATCAACGCAGGACCGAACCATGTCGCATCGTGGCACATCATCGGCGAGATATTTGACAGGGTGTACCCCGAGGGTTCCTTGACAACAGCTCCATTGGAGGGCCTCCAAACCACCGTCGTGCCTTCGGGTGGCTCATCCATGGCAGAATTTAAGGTAGAAGTGCCTGGAGTCTATATCAATGTGGACCACTCAATCTTCCGCATTGCAAAAGGCGCCGTTGGCCTGCTGAAGGTAGATGGCCCAGAGAGCCCTGAAATCTACAAAGGCCTGAAGTAATCTGCAGGCAGGTTACAAGGGTGATTTCAAAAGACAGCGACCCCAATAATACAGTGGCGGTCAGGGCGTCGCGGTACTAAGAGTCGCTCCAACGTAACGCAATCTGAGAGAGGGAGAGGCGTAGCCTCTCCCTCTCCGTTTTAGGGTGGGTAGAGTGGATTGGGGAATTGCAGCGCTTGGCCCGCCACTCCTGCAGCACTGTCAACTTCCGTTCGGCGCTCCACCGTCGTCATTGCCTGCGACCATTCTGGACAGGTTTCACCGCGTGTCCATATCTCCCTCCTCGCTTAGAGGACCTGTCCACATTATAAGTGGGGCACAACACCCGTCGTCTCCGTCCTCGACGGCGATACCATCGAAGTTCTGCCTAACCAACACCCTGAACGCATCTGCCTCAGAGGCATCGACTACCCTGAGAAAGGCCAAGCGCTAACATGCTGACTCAAGATTCGAATTGCGCATTGCGTAAGAGCCTGAATTTCGAAGCGCCCTTCTTGAAGGCAGGGATGCTACAGATTGATAAAGAATTGCAGAAGGATGATATGGTTGATTTGGTTGATTAGCGCCGGCTGGCGGTTGTTGAGTGCTTGCATTTGATAGCCAAGATCCATATTGAAGTGTTCCGTGAATTGGCGATTCAAACCGAGAAACAATCTGTTTTGATCGAATCCTGAGTCAGGACCATTTACCACCGCATTGACATTCACGAAAATTTCATTGTACACGACGATCGCCCACTCTGGGGCATCCGGCAGCGGAAAATCACCGCGCAACATCATTCTGGCTCGCACGGCGGTACCATCCGCATTGTCTATGAATCGTTCTTCCAGCCGAGTACGACTGAGAACTTTGACGAATGGAAATTTGCGACGGTAAAGCAATTGCTGATACACGCGGTTTTCTTCGCGGAAACTAGGCTGATAATTTCCAACCCACGCGTACCCCTGCCACAGGGAAAAATGATCATTTAGTTTGTAACCGACAGCTGGGCGAAGAATCAGTTGATCTAACCCTGATACGTCGTCCCCGAATCGGGGGTTCACCTCCATGTATCCGATAAACGAAGATGAGAGGGGAAAGGTCAAATAGACCGGCGCCCATAGACGGAAGTCCTGGTTCACGGTTGAGTCAGCCTGGACCACCGAAACGGTGCCGTCAACCAGGCTCCATGCCATCATGCCAGCCAATACGAACGTGAGACCTGAAAACGATCGCCTCTTTTGAACTGAACCAAACCTTCCCAATTCTCACTCCGATGCATAGGCGAGCCCGCCCCTTTATAGCTGACATCACGGTAGATTTCAAAATAGATTCAGGACCTCTGCTGATGAATGATCAAGACAAAAATGAGCAATGGCGGAATTCTAGGTAGCAGTTAGAATGTGGGCTAGGGAAAGAGCAAACCAATTATTGAGTTACAGCACGCCGGATGAGATCTGCTGGACAGGACGCGGTGGCGGAGCAAGCATTGTAGATAAATTCAGCGAGAGAGTGAAGCTCCCCGCAGCAGCCTACTCCGCCGAAGTAGCCACTTCGGCTACGAAGGCTCGGCATCTTCGCAGCGAGCTACGGGGTATTCGGCGAAGGAGAATAAAAAAAGCCGATCCGCCATCCCGTCTCGCGACGGGGGCGGATCGGCGTCACGCTTGGACGTGATAAAACCCTTAGCTTGCCGTGGCCCTCGTAAAGACCGGGATGATGTTACCGGCAATACTGTTGATGTGGCGATTACCGGATTCGTCCCAAGACATCAGGAGCCCTCCGAAGCGCTGATCCGGATCGTGGACCAGGTCCATCAGTCTCTGCACTTCCCAGAGCGAGTCTCTCGAGTCGAGCTTGATTTCTTTGCTTTCGCCTGGGTTGATCGGGGACTCATCTTCAACATGCAAGCCGTCTTGCGCCATAATCTCCGCTGGGTAGGTCGGGTCTAAGTTGTTGGCCACGCCGACCTTGTTGAGGAATCTGATGCCCGCCGTCGTGAACTCTCCGATCCTAAGGGGCTGCTCACCGCTGTTGGTGACCTGTAGGGTCATGCGCAGGGCGCGACCAGGAACGTCGTAGTCCGCGGCGAGTACCTTTATCGTGAGGTCCGACTTCAAATGAGTCGGTTGGATCTTTGGTTCACCCGCCTGGAGAGGGATGGTGTAAGGGTACATGGCGTCCGTCGTGAAGAATGCTATTGCTATCAAAATAAAGCACGCCCCTACAACGCCCCAGGCCACTACGCGGTCGACCGGGTCATTCAGCAGTGCGTCCCCCCCCTCTTGCGCCAGCACCCTGGCGCGAATGAGGAACATCGGTCTGATCATGAACCAGCCTATCCAGGCGAACCCCATACCACCCCATAGGGCATGCCAGAAGAGTCCGGCCCCCAGGCCTACGGTCTCCGTATCGACGGTCCCTCCCACCAGCAGTTTTATCGGGTTCGTAAAATCTTTATAATTGCCTCCTATAGTCATGTAGCTACCAGGCCCGGCAATAGGGCCAGCTCCATTGACGGCCAACATCGGGTGGATGTGGTGACGACCAGGTATCCGGCCCCTCATCTTGATCACGTACTCGTAGTCCCCACCGAGTACCATCGGGCCCGAGGTGAACATCGGTATTCCGTTCACTTTCGAGCTGAGACGCGTGAACACCGAACTCGGGCTGCCCACGTTGATGAACGTACGATTGGGCTTGACGACGGCCCGCGGCCAGTCTTCCGATATGTGGATCTTGCCCGACATTATCGCTTCATCGTTGACTGCGGTGTTCATCGGATTCCACCTTGTGTCGTACCACTGGGCGGTACGCATCCGCAGGAACGGTTCCTGAGAGCGCTCCCCGTGGGCGGCAGCGGGAGAGGCATTGAACACCAGGGTGAGCCCCAGTGTCGCCATCCCGAGGGAGCCGATCACGCACAATTTAAATAAGTTTTTTGCGTTCATGATTTCCCTTCCGCAAATGTGGTTCCCACAGTCGCCGTAGACCCTGACAATCTAGGTGCAACCCCATCCGGCGTACCATGCCTGCGCGCATACTCATCGGTGCCGACTATCATGGTATCATTCATCCGTTTCCTTACGCCCCGTTTGCCTTTGACCCAAAAGTACGATTGGCCGACGAAGTGCCCTATTTGCCACCAAATGGTGAACATCAACATGGAGATGAAAGCAGAGAAGAACGCGGAGATCCAGACGGTGTGCCCGCCAAACGTGCGCAGCGACCCCACCTCGATGATCCGGATATACTCAGGCGTCCCGGTACGGACATAGGTGAACCCCATGTAGTCGGCCAGCGAGAGCAGCTGACCATCCACTACCAACGGCTGGTGGCTGTACCCGAATAGGGCATAGTTTGTCGGACCAAACATCATCGCGAACGCCCATACCCCGATTATCGCTGTTATTATCCAGGTCCGAGTCAGCAACAAGGTGCAATCGAGGATCAGCGCGCTGGCGACCATGGTGGCGGGCATCATAAAGTTCATCGGAAAGTTGGCCCACCAGTACCAGGCAAACACAATCGTGATCCACTTCCCGACGAGGAGCCCCGTGATGCACAACGTTGCGCCAAACGGCTGCCGGTAGAATGTCCAGAAGTAGTACATGACCGCCCCGGGGTAACAGACCTCCACTATAGGTGTCACCGTCATCCAAAACTGCCGATCTTTCCAGTCGAGCCAGAAATCCCAGTCTCCTGCAAGCAGGTCGAAGTGCATATGAAAGGTCGCGAATACTCCTAGATACGCAATCGGAAGGAAATACACCGCGTCTATCATTCTTGACAGTTTGACGCCTTCCGGCGGCAGCTTGCTAGCCTTGACAATCTCAGCTGTTCTAAACAGTGCCATTTGTCCCCTCCTCGCTCGTTCTGAACATCTGTCCCCTCCCTAATATTTCAACTGGCCGGTTGGGCCAACCCTGTTCCTCGTCATTCAGAGCACGGAGCCAGCCCACCGGAGCCGACTGCACGCCTTAGTATGGGATCACATGCAAACAGTCCTTGCTCTCGTTGTTCCAGACCA
>CAZPWD010000081.1:0-11063 GCA_964590025.1 uncultured Nitrospira sp. | reverse complement strand
AACACCGTCTCATGGTCGACGATGCTGATCTTGGGGAGCGACCTGAGCTCTTGCGCTAGCAGGATCGGCAGAATCAAGAAGGAAGGAATCGAAATATGACTCCCCTGAAGGTCATGACGATCGTCGGGACTCGTCCCGAGGTGATCAAGTTGTGCCGGGTCATCCGGACGCTTGATGCACATGTCCGGCACGTCTTGGTCCATACCGGGCAGAATCATGACTATGAATTGAATCAGGTCTTTTTTGAACAGCTCGAGATCAGAAAACCCGATCATTTTCTCAACGTCGTAGCCGCCAATCTGGGCGAGACGTTGGGCAATATTCTCGCTCGGGCCTACGACGTGATGATTCTGGAACGGCCGGATGCGCTTCTGCTCCTGGGGGATACGAATAGTTGCCTCGCCGCGATTGTCGCGAAACGTTTGAAGATTCCGATATTCCACATGGAGGCAGGGAACCGCTGTTTCGATCAACGAGTTCCTGAAGAAATTAATCGGAAGATCGTCGATCATGTCAGCGACATCAACTTGACCTACAGTGACCACGCGCGGGACTATTTGCTGCGCGAAGGATTGCCGCCTGAACGGGTGATCAAGACCGGCAGCCCGATGTACGAAGTGCTGTCCTACTATCACGCGAGGATTGAGCAGTCTGAAATTTTAAAATCGCTCCAGCTCAAGCCGGGGGAATACTTTGTGGTCAGTGCCCATCGAGAAGAGAACGTCGATTCGCCTGCACAGTTTGAAAAACTCCTCGATCTCCTGAAGACCGTCGCCGACACCTATCAAAAGCGTCTGATTGTCTCGACCCATCCAAGGACTCGCGCACGCATTGAGGCAGCAGAGGTTCATTTACCCCAGTTGGTGGAACTCCATAAACCATTCGGCTTCTTTGATTATGTGCATTTGCAGCGTCAGGCGAGGGCCGTGATATCTGATAGCGGAACGATTACAGAAGAATCTTCCATCTTGAATTTCCCTGCAGTGAATATCCGCGAGGCCCACGAGCGGCCGGAGGGCATGGAAGAAGGAGCGGTGATGATGACGGGCCTCGAACGAGAGCGGGTCCTTCAAGCCTTAGCAATCTTGGAGCGGCAGCCCCGAGGCGATCAGCGTGGTTTGCGGATTGTGCGGGATTACGATGTGCCTAATGTGTCCGAGAAAATCGTCCGCATTATTCTGAGTTATACGGATTACGTGAATCGTCTCGTTTGGCACAAGTGACTCGGTATCTGACAATCTGTGGCCGACCGAATTTTGGTAACGGGAGCAAATGGGTTCGTGGGCGCAGTTCTCTGTCGTCGCCTTCAGGAGTCCGGATTCCTCGTGAGGGGGGCGGTTCGAGATCAGGCGAAACTGCAACAGTGTAGAACTTCAGAATCCAAGGACCTCGAGTGGGTGGTTCTGCACGATCGATCAGATGAGGATGAGACAAAGCACGCTTTGCAGGGTATGCGCACGGTCGTTCACTTGGCGGCGCGGGTCCATGTCATGGCCGATGACGCTTCCGATCCGCTCCGCGAGTTCCGGCAGGTCAACTGTGTCTGGACCGAACGGTTAGCCCGAACTGCTGCCTCGCAGGGCGTTCGTCGATTTGTCTATTTGAGTTCCATCAAAGTGAACGGCGAGCAGACCGTTGTCCCGTTCACTGAGCAGGATCCTCCGAAGCCGCAAGATCCTTATGGGGCCTCGAAGTGGGAGGCTGAAGAGGCGCTTGCTCGAGTCTCGATGCAGACGGGGATGGAGACCGTCGTTGTTCGGTCGCCTCTTGTGTACGGTCCCGGGGTCAAAGGGAACTTCCTGCAGCTTCTGAATATCCTCCGCCGAGGTATCCCGCTTCCACTGGCAAGCATCCGCAATCAGCGCAGCCTTGTCTATCTCGGAAATCTCGTCGATGCCTTGGTTCGATGCATTCAAGACCCACGAGCAGCGGGACGAACCTACTTAGTCAGCGATGGTGAGGATCTCTCAACTCCTGAATTGGTCCGACGACTTGGCGATGCGATGGGAAGCAAAGTGTGCCTGTGTCCGTGCCCGACGCCACTTCTCTATTGGATGGGACAGGTTACGGGGAAAATGGGGATGATCGATCGGCTCGTCGGATCTCTTCAGGTCAACTCGTCGAAGATCCAAACAGAGTTGGACTGGCATCCGCCATTCACAGTCGCCGCCGGTCTCTCAGAAACCGCTACCTGGTTCCGTGCCAGAACAACTAGCCGACCGTGATGCGTGACGGGCGAGACTTGCGAGAAAGGCGCGACGTGGACAGATTGGATTCCCACCTCGTCTCGCCCGTCCCGCGAGTCTCGCTCGGCTATCCTGCGCGGTGTTCTCCTGTTGCCCTAGGCGTGGGGACCATTGAGTTTCCACCGTGCCCCAATAGTTTTTCCGCAGCCTGTTAGGAATTATGATCGTGCTTGATCTATGACCTCATGGTCTGTCGCATCTTTGACGTACGTGACTCCGCTCGTCTCTTTTGCTCTGACGTGGATTGTGTTGACCGTTTTGATTCGGACTTGGTCTGACAGAATCCTCGACCATCCAAATGAACGATCCTTGCACCGGCGACCTGTGCCACGTATGGGAGGAATAGCGGTTGCGGCAGGGATTGCGGCGAGCGTCCCGTTCGTCGCGCAGGTGGAGTGGTGGCCGTTGTGGCTCGGCGCCTCCGTCCTCGTGGGGATTTCCTTTCTCGATGACCTCATCGGTCTCCCAATCATCGGGCGGCTTCTTGTCCATTTCGTCGTGGCTGGTGCCTGCGTGATGAGCCTGTTGCTCGGCCAGCTCGGCGCTGGATGGGCCTTCGTCGCGCTGGTGGCAATTGTCTGGATGACGAACCTCTATAACTTCATGGACGGGATGGATGGGCTGGCCGGAGGAATGGCCGTCTTCGGGTTTGGTTTCCTCGCGATTGCCGCCGGGATTGGCGGGAATATATCGTTCGCGCTTGTGAACGCTTCGATAGCCTCTGCGGCGGGGGCATTCTTGCTCTTCAATTTTCATCCGGCTCGAATGTTTCTGGGGGATGCCGGCTCGACGACGTTCGGGTTTCTGGCGGCGGGGCTAGGCCTCATTGGTTGGCGAGATGGAACGTGGTCGCTCTGGTTTCCAGTGCTCATTTTTTCGCCATTTATCGTTGACGCGACGGTCACTCTTGTGAGGAGAGCTGTACAAGGAGAACGGTTTTGGCAAGCGCATCGGACACACTATTATCAACGGTTGATCCTGAGCGGCTGGAGCCACCGGAAGACCGCGCTGGTCGAATATGGGCTGATGTTGTTCTGTGGAATCTGTGCCCTCGTCTTTCAGTGGGCTCCTGGCAGCATCCGGCTCGTGATTGTGGGGCTCTTGGCTCTCGGTTTTATGGGCCTGGCGCAAGCCGTGTCGAGGGTTGAACAGCGGGTATCTGGTAAAAGGGCATTTGATTGATGGGAACCGAGCTCGTCCAGGCCGGTGCCGGTCATAAGGGAACCGAGCCCTCCGTCAGTTTGAGAAGCTCGGTTGTTCATTCAATGGGTAAAGGTGAGGTTCTTCGCTTTGCCGTGCAACTCCGGAATGCCGGTCGGCTCTTCCGTCGAGGCGACGCGGAGCTCGAGGATGTCTTCAAAGGGAGCATTGACCGATTCTGCGACATCGCGTTGGCGTTGCGGGACGCCCGTCTGGTGCTCGATGTCGGAGCCGGACATGGGCTCCTGCTGTCGTTCCTGACCGAGCTTGGACATGAATGCCACGCTCTGGATGTCCAGGATCAGCCGGCTGCGCATCCCGATACCTATGGCGTCAAGAAGATAGCCTTCCATCTGTGCAACGTCGAGGTCGATTCCATTCCTTATCCGGATGACTCGTTCGATGCCGTCGTGTGTTGTCAGGTTCTGGAGCACTTTACCCATTCGCATCTCTCGGCGATGAAAGAAATCCGGCGAGTGTTGAGGCCCGGCGGGATTGTCGAAGTTGACGTTCCGAATGCCGCGAGTTTCAGGAACCGCAGCCGGATGCTGCGAGGAAAGCACATAACCTACGACTACGAAGAACACTATCTGTATGCCACACCGATTCTATACAAAGGGATGTCGTTCTTTCCGCGCCGGCACAACCGGGAGTTCACGCGATCGGACCTGAGGACTTTGTTATGTGCTGCTGGATTTCGTGAAATCGACGTGCGTTTCCTGAAGTCCCGACGGTACAGGGAAGGGTTGGAACGGGTGAAGTCGATCGGCACTGCCATCAAGGATGTCGTACCTTCTTTACGAAAATCGCTCATCGCGTTCGGGGTGAAGTGAGCGTGGTGTCGTGGCGCGCAGTTCAAACTCACGCCACCGTCGTTGCAGGGTGGGCTGCCGCAGCGTTGGGGTTCAGCCTTCCGATATCCACCAGTCTCGATGGCGTTCTGTTAGTCCTTGCGCTGGTCGCGTGGGTGATCGCTGGACGGTTCACGGAGCCGCTGGAGATTATTCGCCGCAACCGTCTTGTGCTCGTTCTGCCGGGATTCTTCGTCTTTGTAGCGCTTGGGACAGTTCACGGACTTGCGCCGTTCGGTGAACGAGCCAGGCATCTTTGGAAGTACGATGATTTTCTGCTTCCCCTTGTCTTTGTGCCACTGTTTCTGAATCCAGATGTGCGCCAACGGGGTCTGTGGGGATTCGGCGTCAGCATGACCCTGACCCTCATTCTGTCACTTCTCTTGGCTGCAGGCTGGACCCCCCCGATATCCTGGTTCCATGGCAATCAGGCGAATGCAACGGTATTCAGGCATGAGATTACCCATAATGTTCTCATGGCCTTCGCGGCGCTGCTCTTTGCAGTGGTCGCTGTGAGGCAGAAGGTTCCTTGGCAGCGGTATGGACTAGGCATGTTGGCTTTGTGGGCCGTGGTCGATGTGTTTATGTTCGTACAGGGTCGAACCGGGCAGATCATTTTGAGCACGCTCATCCTGTTCTGGTGCGAACGCCGTCTTGGCGTTCGCGGTCTGTTTGTGGGAATGGCCGCGGTCAGCGCGCTGGTCGCAGTCTCGTATGCGGTGTCACCCGTGTTTCACGAGCGTGTGGAGAAGACCATGGCAGAAATAGATCGGGCGCAGGTTGAGACGGTGGCCCCGGTCACCTCTTCTGTGGGAGTCCGAATGGAATGGTACAGGAATACGATGAGTCTAATCGCAACGCACCCGCTGATAGGGGTGGGGACCGGCAGCTTTCCTCGCGCCTACGCCGAGTTCGTCACGGAGCCGGCTGCTGTCAAACCGGCTCATCCGCATAATCAATATCTGCTGACTGCCGCCGAATTGGGGGTTGCCGGAACGGGGTTATTGCTGGCTCTGTTTGGGATTCTCTGGTGGAAATTGCGGCGGGCAGGTGGAAATCTGTATGGAGAGCTGGGCCAAGGAATCGTGATTGTGATGGCGATCGGCAGCGTGTTCAGCTCATTGCTTGTAGATCATACAGAGGGACTCTTTTTTTCCTGGATGATCAGTGCGGCCTTGGCCGCAGAGAACCGTGGGTTGATAGGGGAAGGATGCTGAAGCTCTCCGCTTACATCATCGCCTACAACGAGGCCGAAATAATCGCCGATGCGGTCAATAGTGTCTTGTGGGCGGATGAGATTATCGTGGCTGATTCTGCCAGTACCGACGGGACCGATCGTATTGCGCAGGAGTTGGGAGCCAAAATTGTCCAGATTCCGTTTCAAGGATTCGGCCATCTGCGAAACAGAGCGATCGAAGCCTGCACGCACGAATGGATCTTGAGCATCGATACCGACGAGGTGTGCACGCCGGACGTCCGTGATGAAGTGCTCCGGTTGCTGGCTGGAACGCCCGCTCATGATGCTTACCTTGTGCCGAGGCGGAATTATTTCATGGGGCGCTGGGTGACCCACTCCGGCTGGTATCCGAATTTCCGCCAACCCCAGCTGTTTCGCAAGGGCGCGATGAAGTATGTGGAATCGCCCGTGCATGAAGGATATGAAATGTTGACTCCGAAGGCGGTCGGTCGTCTCGAGCATGCGATCTGGCAGATTCCGTTCAGGAACTTCGAAGAAGTCGTTAAAAAGGCAAATCGGTATTCCACGCTCGGGGCGTTGAAGCTTGTGGACAAGCGGGTGTCGATGGGCATGGCCTTGTTTCATGGGATCTGGTCGTTTCTCAAACATTATGTGGCGAAGCGAGGTTTTCTAGACGGCTGGGCCGGGTTTGTCATTGCCTTTGGAAACTTTGAAGGAACGTTTTACCGCTACGCAAAACGGTACGAAGCTCAGGAGGGTTGGCCGATTCCTAAGCAGCCTGCGCTTCGCAAGCCTGGGTTGCAATAGAAATGAAGACCGCGGTGATTGTGACGACCTATAACAGGCCGGATGCACTAGTGGCTGTGCTAGAAGGGTATTGTGGCCAGAGCGATCACAATTTTGAGCTCGTGGTTGCAGATGACGGGTCGACGAGGGAGACGGCAGAGGTCGTGAAAGAGTTTGAGCATCGCGGTTTGTTTCCGCTGACGCATGTGTGGCAGGAGGATCAAGGATTCCGGGCCGCTGCTATCCGTAATCGGGCAGTCGCATCGACGAGCGCCCGACTAATTATTTTTACCGATGGTGACTGTGTCCCTTCCTGTAATTTCGTGAAAGCCCACAAACAGCTTGCGGAGCCAGGATTCTTCCTCGGATCCAACCGTGTGTTACTCGCCTCAGGATTCACGAAGAAAGTGTTGAGCGAACGGCTTCCGATTCATACCTGGAGTTGGACCAATTGGGCACAATCTTGGTTGCGGCGCGAGGTGAATCGCCTTCTGCCGCTTATGGTGTTGCCCGATGGATCGTTTCGCAAGTGGACGCCGGATCGTTGGGAGGGAATCAAGACCTGCAATCTCTCGGTGTGGCGAACGGACTTGATCCGCGTGAACGGCCTGGATGAGTCCTACGAGGGATGGGGACTGGAAGATTCCGATCTGGTCATCCGTCTCCTCCATGCTGGGGTCAAACATAAGAATGCACGATTCGCTGCCCCGGTATTCCATTTGTGGCACCAGGAGCAGGATCGTCGGCGTCTCCCAAAGAATCAGCATCGCCTGGACGATTTGTTGCAGTCAACGAATGTCAGGGCTGGTGTTGGACTCGATCAGTATGGCTCAGCGTGATATTGGAAGTGCATCGGCAGAGGCACCCGAGAATTGATAATGACTGATCGTCTGATCACCAGTTGTCCGGTCGGATGTGAGAAGGAACTGGTTGAAACGGATGTGACACTCTCGGAAGGTAATCTCCTCGGCTGTGTGGCCTGCGGGCAACTGATCAGTCAGATCCGCGAATCCGCATACATCGCGTCTATGGCGGAGTTCGATACCTCAACGGGAACATTGCCCAGCCCGACATCTCAACGACGGCACGATCATCGGGCTGCCCGGATGTTTAGGACGCTCCGCCGCCTCTTGCAGGTTCGAGACGAAGAGCGTATACGGCTGCTGGATATCGGTTGTTCGACCGGTGCATTGATCCTGAGTGCCCGACGCTGTGGGATTGACGCCGAGGGAGTGGAGCCGGCAACACGTGCTGCCCTGGCCGCCCAAGCGTCAGGGCTCAGGGTATTCCCCGGCATGCTGGCAGAAGCGGGATTTCCTTCGGCGAGTTTTCAGGCTGCGACATTGATCGAAGTCATCGAGCATCTCCGCGAGCCCGGTGATGTGCTGAGAGAGGTGTGGCGAATACTGGAATCGAACGGGGTGCTCATCGTTGGAACAGGAAATGCCGCCAGTTGGACCGTGACATTTATGAAGGGTGGGTGGGATTACTTTCAAGTGAATCGGCATGGAGGGCACATCAGTTTCTTCACCCCGCACTCGCTCAGCCGTCTGGCTGCACGTTGTGGGTTCCGCATCGAACGTCTTGAAACCTGTCATGTCCGGTTTATTGAATCGTACCAGGCAACGCCGGTTGTCTATCGGAGCTTGAAGGTGCTCGGTGAGGTTCTGAACGTCCCGGCCAGGCTGCTGAACAGAGGTCATGACATGCTCGCGTTTCTAAGAAAGGTGTGAGTGAAGCGAGAAATTCACAGCGCGTTGGTGGTGTGTACTCGCCGTATCGGGGATGTGCTGTTGGCCACCCCTGTGGTGCGATCCCTCAAGGCCGCGTATCCCGAGGTCGCCGTAGACATGCTGGTCTTTGATGGGACGCAAGATGTGGTCTCGTCGTGGCCCGAGATCCGTCGGATATGGACGATTCCAGAGCGGCCAGGAGTCCGACCGCATCTCGCCCTGCTCTGGTCGCTTTGGCGACAATATGATCTCTCGTTGTCGCTGTTGGCCGGCGATCGTCCAACCTTTTACGCCTGGGTTGCGGGGCGGCATCGTGTGGGAACTCTGTTGACGGACAATAAATCGCGATGGAAACGGAGCTTGCTCAATGAGTGGGTTCCGTTTGATAATTTACATACCCATACGGTGGCGATGAATCTCCGCCTCCTTGAATCTTTGGAGGTAAAGCCTCGTCCAACTCCTGTCGTCAGTTGGAAGCGTGAGGATGAAGAATCTGTCCGCCGGGTGTTCCCAGGCATGAATGGTCTTCAGCGATATGCCTTACTGCACGTGTCGCCGAAGTTTACGTATAAGACCTGGACTGTGGCCGGATGGGTTGCGCTCGGACAGTGGTTGACCGACCAGGGTCTGACCGTGGTGGTGACAGGAGGCGCCTCGGCGGACGAACTGGCCTACTGTGAGAATGTGATCCAAGGATTGCCAGGCTCATCAGTGAATCTTGTTGGTCAAGTCAGGTTGCCCTCACTTGGCTATCTTTTGAGCCGAGCCGCCCTCTATGTTGGGACGGATACGGCCGTGAGCCACATGGCAGCAGCTGTTGGCGCGCCGACTATTGTATTGTTCGGGCCATCGAATCCAGTCAAGTGGGGGCCATGGCCGAAAGACTTTCCCGCAACCGTTCCCAGCCCATGGAGAACACATGGGTCGCAACGACAGGGAAATGTCTTTCTCGTTCAGGGTGAAGCGGATTGTGTGCCTTGTCTGCACGAAGGGTGTGATCGCCACATCAACAGTTTGAGCGACTGCCTTCAGAAGTTACCTGTAAGTCGTGTGATTCGGGCTGCCGAAGTTATGCTTGCAGAGCAGAGGGCTCCGGCTTATAAGACGGGAATCCCTGTCGTGCTCTCAGGTTCTGTGGTCTTGAATGACCAGGTAGGATAGCCAGAAGAGGTGTATGCGCAATTTGATGAGTTCGTGTCGATGCCTTCACTTGTCGTCCCGTATGCACGGTAAGGCATGAGACAAATCGCGGCCAAGCTCTTCCACACCTTTGCGGGACGGTACGGGCAACTGTTGCTCGACCATCGATCCCTCCTTGTGGTCTGCACACAGCTCGGACTTATTGCGGCGGCGAATGTGACGGCTTTTGCCCTTCGATTCGAAGGGGACATTCCCCCCGACTATGCACGACTGTTCCTACAGGGCCTCCCCATCACATTGGTGATCTATGCTGTTGGTCTTGTTGCATTTGGCATTCAGCGCGGGCTCTGGCGTTATGTCGGCCTCCATGATTTAGGCCGTATCCTCTGGGCCTCCGTCATCAGTTCTGCGGTGTTCTATGGTGTGGTGCATGGTCTCCTTGGGTGGGTCGCCTATCCCCGCTCGGTCATTATTCTCACAGGTGTGCTGAGTGGCCTGTACCTGGCTGGCATTCGTTTGTCGGTTCGCTGGTTCCGTGAATGGCTTCACGTGCTGAGCCCTACGGCTCGAAGAGTGTTGGTGGTTGGAGCGGGCCATGCCGGCGAGTTGCTGATCAGGGATATGCTGAGCGATGGGAGCTCTCACTACCGACCGGTCGGCTTGGTGGACGACGATCCCATCAAGCGGAAGATGAAGATTCATGGCGTATTGGTGGTGGGGAAGATTGAGGACATTGCCGCGCTGACGCGTAGTCTCGCGGCCCACGAGATTATTGTGGCGATTCCTTCTGCGTCAACATCATTGAAGCAGCGAATTCTCGCCGCGTCGGAGGGGTGCAAAGTTCCCATCAAGATCTTGCCGAGCGTGAAACAACTGCTGGCGAACCCGGAGGCACTGAGACAGGTCAGGCCGATGAGCCTGGAGGATCTTCTGCAGCGTGAACCTATTCAGATGGATCGGCAGGAGTTGCATCCGTTGCTCGAAGGGAAGCGAGTGCTCGTGACCGGTGCCGGGGGATCGATCGGGTCTGAGCTCTGCCGGCAGATCGCCCTATACCATCCGGCCACGTTGATCCTCTTTGAGCGCTATGAGAACGGCCTGTTTGCACTCGACCTTGAACTGCGGGCGCAGTACCCAAAGCTCACGATCATCCCGGCGGTGGGAGATGTGACGGTTCATGAGCGAGTGGCGGAGGTGCTGCAACAGACGGTTCCGGACCTTGTCTTTCATGCCGCTGCGCACAAGCATGTGCCCTTGATGGAGCTGAATCCGAAGGAGGCCGTTCGCAATAACGTGCTTGGAACGAAGACTGTGGCGGAGGCGTCGTTGGCGAGCGGTGTCGATCGCTTTGTGCTCATTTCCACCGACAAGGCTGTGAATCCCACGAGTGTCATGGGCGCCACGAAACGAGTGGCCGAAGACCTGATGCAGAGCCTGAGTCATAGAGGACAGACGAAATTTACGGTCGTCCGATTTGGGAACGTGCTGGGCAGTAATGGGAGTGTCGTCCCGTTGTTTGCGGAGCAGATTCGAAGGGGAGGGCCGCTCACGGTGACTCACCCCCAGATCAAACGGTTCTTCATGACGATTCCTGAGGCGGTGCAGTTGGTGTTGCAGGCCAGCTTCTTGGGGCGGGGCGGCGAGGTGTTCGTGCTGGATATGGGGGAGCAGGTCAAAGTGGTCGATCTGGCCAGGAACATGATTGTTCTGTCCGGTCTTGTCCCTGACCAGGATATTCAAATTGTGTACAGCGGCTTGCGTCCAGGAGAAAAACTGTACGAGGAACTCTTCGAAGAGACGGAACAAGTCGAGCCCACGCCGCACGCAAAGATCCGCCGCGCCATCAGTGCTTCAGCGATTCAATCGGATCGCCTCGATCGAGCGATCGCTCATCTTGAGGCTGCCGTGA
>CAZPWD010000080.1:0-11198 GCA_964590025.1 uncultured Nitrospira sp. | reverse complement strand
TTCAGCCAGCGCGACCGAGAATCGAAAGGCAAGGAACCGCTCATCTTCCCGCCACGTGGCGGCTGATCTCCTCGCGCTCGGCGAGGGTCAATCGTGTGTACCTCTTCATCCAGCGCAACTCCTTTCTCCCGGGCCTTCCCAGGATACAGGTGTTGCGCTAGAAAGTTGAACTCAGGCATCAAATTGGGACACTGCCGGTGGGGTCGCTCGGCCGCGCCGTCAGAGCGGGGTCGCGACAAGCCCGAAAAGCAAATTCTTATCACCTCATCTTTGCTACTTACTCTACTGGCAGCAGCTCAACGATCACCGCCTTGTACTCCCCATCCCCGATATTCTCTGCCGTCATTGCAATGCCTGACTCCCAGAAGACCTCTCCTGCAGAATAGGTACCCATCTCTCCACCTTCTATCACTTTCACCCTTCCCTTGCAGTATATAGCGAGGCCCAGGCCCCTTGTGGGTATGCTCAGGCGTCTTGTACCCTTGGGGATACGTCACATGTCTGACCAGCACCTTGATCTTCGAGGGAACCTCCACCACTTTCTCTAACAGGACCTTCATGGCTGGCTTGGGTTGATGCTCAGTTCCTTCCCTTCTGGGTTCGAGTCTTTCGCTTTCTACAGAGTAGGGGGCTGCACCTTCACCCCCGCGCCCCAAAAACACCAACGCCCTCTCAGGCTGAGTTGCACCCAAGAGGGCGTTGAGCTGAATAGTGCGCCAACTACCACTGCGAAACGTGGCTGAGGTCCTGCTACCACAGCGGACCCATCACATTCACCTATGCGGGTGGCAGTCTGTCACCGCCTCCATCGCCTGTCAAGCTTTTTGAGAGCCGTACCGGCGGGGAGACCCGTGTAGATTTCAACCACTACTCTGCCCTCGGGGGAGTCCACATTACGGGGGTGTAATCTGCACTCAGGAAGT
The DNA here is from genome assembly GCA_964590025.1 of uncultured Nitrospira sp. Lineage (GTDB taxonomy): Bacteria > Nitrospirota > Nitrospiria > Nitrospirales > Nitrospiraceae > Palsa-1315. The sequence goes on along the minus strand of CAZPWD010000080.1, from coordinate 10,275 downwards.
GCCACGCCCATGGAAGAGACACCGGGATATGGGCGGTCAGGGCGGTCAGCCAGTCCAGGACGGAGAAGATCTCGAAGACCTGCGCTCTCTGTCCAACGGCCACTGCCATCTCATCAGGGGGAATTGCGTTGCGTACATGAAACCAAACCTGCCTGGTCTGAATCCGATTTGGGGAATCTAGATAACAGTGTCATTCGGTTCACGCCGATCGGCTCTGAGGGCTGGGTGGCCATAACAACTGGTCATCTTGGACATGACACCAGCTTACGACCACCCAGTGAGCGCAACAAAGACAGACGAAAAAGGGGCACCACCTCTTGCCGACTCACAGCAGGCGGCGAAGGAGCGGGCGTTCACCAAGCTGCAGGCGGTCATCCTCAGCGGGCCATCAGCACGCCTGGTCCAGGCAAACACATCGTAGGACCCCGCCGACTGGACGACAATACTTCGTGCCACTGCCAAATGTTATTGAGCCGGAGAGATCCAGAACCTCCTGGCCATTCACGAGCAGGTGGTCTTCTGTCACACGGCAGGGAGAATCAGTTTCTACCTTTATCAGGTCGCCGCTCTTCTGGTCATATGTCAACTTAGCTACACATTTCCCGCCCAAGACCAGTTCAGTCTGTTGGACCGTAATCGGTTTGTATGAACCAGTAGCCCGCGTTTTCATGGGTGGTTCCTGGCGGGCCATCTGTGAAGTGCTGGCACAAGCAAAGGACACAATAGCTGTGAACACCACCAGAAGCGACAGCTTGCATTTCATACCCTGCCTCCTTTTTTGATGTTAGTGACCACTCTTAACGCTCAGTCAGCATATGAAAGCTGTCGGAAGAAGTCAATCCCATTGTTAGTCTTGTAACGGCGCGTCACTAAAACGATAACGTGAGTCTGGCGAAGAACGTTCTATCTGGTTGTATTGTCGGGTTATTAAAGTCCGTTTCCTGATAATTGAACTTCCGGTCGAAGAGATTTTTCGCTCCGATCGTCAAGAAACCATAACGCTTCGGGAGACGGTAGTCGATTGTCGTATCGACGACCCAAAAGTCGCTCGTGTCGGACTCACAACAGGGAACTGCTTTCCGCTGAAAGTCGCCGTCTTGATGAAAATAGGTCGCCTTTACCGCGAAACCCAATCCAGAAGGGTGGAAAAATCGAAGCCCCAGAGGAACTCTATGTGTCGTTGCTTCCACTAATCCAAGACCGAAATCCGGCACCCGTCTCACACGTTCATACTGATATTCGGCACTGAGCGCCAGCCATTCATGAGGCGTCCAGAAGAGATAGGCGCGTGCCAGATCCTCATGCCAGTCCGTACGTTCGACTTCAGTGACATCTGTGAAGGGGTTTGTGACTGAAGCCGGAACCTTCAGATCCCGCCTCGACAATTCCGCCCCCCCGAATACCGTCCGCGAGAATTTCTGATCGACAGCTATGCCATAGCGCCATGAATCCGTTGATTCGATGTCGTCGTAAAACTGATTAAAGCCGGCCACCTGAGTCAGTTCGAGGGTCTGATTCGTGAGCAAGGTCCTTTTGAAGGCTCTGAATACGGCCGCGCGAAGCGTCGTGTCCGGAAGCGCATTCCAGGTGATCCCGAATTTCGGGTTGAACTGGTCTCTCGATTCTGAAAGCGTACTGTCCGTCTTGAAGAAATCTCCACTGGCGCCAAGCGTGAACGTCACGTCCTTGACCACGTTGATGTAGGAATATAGGTAAACATTGATGTGCTTGACATCGAGATCCGCGCGGTCCCTGAAGTTGAAGATGTCAAAAGGTGGGAGAAACTCTAAAGTAGTTATTTGTTCTCTCTTAAGGTCGAAGTACCCTACACCGCTGGTAATATTGACGTAGTGCGACCGGAAAAGATGCTGAAGCTCTATGCTGATCCCTCGTTGATCAGGCGCCTTGAAATCCAGGGAAATAAGGCCCGGAGGTTCGTCATGGTCGAGCGCATCTAGACGTTGATACATAAATGAGCCGAGGATAGTAGAATTTGGCGAAAAGGCGTGACGCAGGCCGACGCGCCAGCTCTCTGTTTCTGCTGATACTCTCAACTTAGGTAGAACGTCATCTCGGAAGAAGTTGAGTTGAAGATCTCCCTTTGTAGTATTTCTGAACCTGTATTCAAATTGAAAACTGGTTTGGGGAGAGAGTTCCAGTTGCAAGAAGGCGTTGGCAATGTCATCATGCTGATCGCTGTTTTTTCGAAACCCGTCTGTTTGAAAGTGAGATCCACCAAGGCTGAAGGAAGCATTTTTGTAAATCCCCGAGAGGACACCTTCGCCGCCATACGTGCTATTTTCACCGGCAAGGCCGGTCGTCTGGAACGAAATTCCATTGCGGGTAAACAGCGGATTGAACTCGTTGAAGGAGAGACGCGCAGGTCCCGCCGAGCTGATGAGGAAGAGGTTGCTCTCGGCGAGACGGGGCTGGATGGGGGTGATGTTGATGGGCTGAAGCAGTTGGGACTGCAGCAGTTCGCTGACCCTGGCGATCTCGTGGCGCGGCAAAGCGGAGTAAGTATCGGCAAGAAATCGGTGGGCGGAAAAATTGCTCGGATCGCTGTTGACGGATTTCCATCCTTCTACCAGGCCAAGCTGCTGGAAGCCCAGATCGTTATAGATTTGGGCAAGGGCCGCGCTGCGCGCAGCCAGGTCTGAATCGAGCAACAGGCGCGACCGGTAGACGGCCCGGTTGTCGTTCAGTGCGATCGCTTGCTGCATGTCCTGTAACGCCTCAACCGGCCGGTTTGTGGTCTGTTTCGCAATCGCATCGTAGAACCAGGGTGTGGGATCTTTAGGGTCCAGTTCCTTGGCAATGGCATACTCACGCTCATCCAACGTCGTGCGTTTCTCTTCGTAGTAGGCTTTGCCCAGATAGCTCCGCACAATGGAGTTGTTGGGGTCAAGGCTTGCGGCAATCTCAATGTCCCTTCTTCCCTCCTGCAAATCACCCTCCCGGATCTTCGCCAGACCCAAACCCAGCCTCGGGAGGTAATCGGCCTGATCGAACTCAATCGCTTTTTCGAAGGAAGCCTTGGCCTCCTTCGTATCGACCTGCGTCAGGAAGGCGAAACCCAGAACTGTCTGCGTGCGTGACAGATTTGGATCAAGGGCGACGGCCTTTTGTGCCGCTTCGAGGGCTTCATCCAGCTCAGCAAATGACATATGAAGCTCAGCCAACCTGGCCCAGGCCAGGGCATTGTCCGGGCTTGATCGGGCCGCTTGTTTCAGGCTGTTCCGCGCGCCTTCAAGGTCGAAACTCGCCTGCTGAGCGTATGACAGAGCAATCAGTGCTGAAGCGGATTTTGGGTCAGACTCGACGGCCTTTTTTGCGATATCAAGTGCTTTCTCTTTTTCGTTTTGTACCACGGCGATGATAGATTGCAGTGCAAAGGCATCGACGTATATCGGGTCTAAACTCAGCGCGTGCTCGATGTCCTTACGTGCTTCATCGACGCGTCCCACAGCCAGCAGCAACGAGGCACGATAAGTAAAAAAGCGTGGTTCGCCGAGAGTATCTGGAACTCCCTTGATGCTCTCGAAGGCTGCCTGAAAATCACTCTTCATGTAAGACTCGATGGAACTCCGAACCATTCCTTGCCAGTCTGGTCCGGCTGGAAATTCATCAGCGCGAAAATAGGTGACCGGTGGATAGTATAATGCCCATTGGACGGCATCCCGAGGACGCACGACGGTACGTAATACGGGAGCCCGCCCTTTCTCGGCCACTGCCGACTGGCCATCGGTTAGGATAAGGCTTCCAGCCTCATTTGAAGCCAAGACCTTCCCTTCAAATGTTGTTATCAAGGTCCTATCGGCCTCAACTTGTATCACACCCTCGGTTCCCTCCACGCCCGCATTGACAAAGGCTGTGTTGACTTCCAAGCTCCGGGGAAACCGGCTGAAGAAGTAGATAGCTCCCTTGATCAGCTCTATCAGAGAGGTTCGTTTTTCTTTCACTCCTCCTAGGGTGATCGTAGTGTTCTGGTCGAGACGGAGGACTGGTTGGTTAACCAAGGCAACGTCTGCCCGGCTGCTCTCCCCAACCTGAATCCTATCGCCGGTACAGTAGGTGTCATTTAACAGAGCCGGCTGCCACTGAGTCTGCCCCGTCCTTCGGGCCTGTACGTTCCCCTGTACTGAAACCATTTTTGCAACCCATGGATCACACGTCGTCGCTGCAGACGAAACATCGCGGCAGAGCAATACTGTCGAGAGGCTTGTGCAAAGAATCACAGCTAATGATGGATAAATCCCCTTCATGACTCACCTGCTTTCGTGGTCACGCCGTACACCACACGTGAAACCGAGATAATCTGCTATTTTTCCTCCACCGGAATTACCCCTTCCCACGCCCCTTCGGGCGGATTCTTCTTGTACTGCTCACACAGGTTTATGTAAAAATGCGCGGGGCCATCTGTTTCTGAATTTTGGATGGCCTGATGAAATTTTTCTTTCGCCTCATCCCAAGACTGCCGCCTGAAAGCTCGGAGCGCCTCGGAAAAGATCGCACAAGCCTTTTTCTGTTTTTCCTCGGATTCTTCCATGCAACAGAACAATTCATGAACCACGAGCGCCTGAGCCTTTCCTTTCAGCCGAAATCTCCCCACTTCTCTTGTCAAGAAACCATCGAGCTCATGTATGACCTCTTCGGATACCAATATCTCAGTTCCCAGATATTTATTGAGACCGTCCATCCTTGACGCTGTATTAACCGTATCTCCCGTGGGACCATACTCATAATGATCCCCAGCGCCAATGTTACCTAGGAAAATCTGCCCGGCATGGACACCGACGCGAGTGGGAAGTCTTAGAGGCTCGAAAGACTGATTGAACTGGCTCACTGCTTTGGCGACACCCAGGGCAGCATGGCAGGCTTGTTTCCGCAGGGCAGCCTCAGGTCGCGCAGCCTTCCATATCGCCAAGATCGAATCTCCTTTCAGGTCGACAACCAGGCCACCGTTTTGCTTTACCGGCTCGAATATGGCCTCAAAATACTTATGCATAAAATCACTTAATTCCCCCGGACCCATCGTCTCCGACAAGGCGGTGTACCCCGCGGCATCCGTGAACAGACAGGCCCCGTATACCGTTTGGCCACCGCTTTTCATATCAACTACGTTTCTTGCTAACTGATGCACCACCTCATTCGGGACATAGTAACCAAGGGCCCGTCTGATATTCTGACGCTCCTTGTTCGTCTCAAAATAGTTCCATAAGACAGCACCAAAAAAGCCGAGAGGAGTCTGCAAAAACAACGGTATAACAACAGGATACCAGGTGCCATCGGCTTTAAATTGATACTCGGCAGCGATGAGATAAAGAATGCTCAAACCTACTGTCCCCAGCGCTGCGACTACAGTAGCAGCCATACGGCAAATAACCCCCACGAGGATACCCCAGGCGAGAATCATAAGCATGTAAGTGTGTGAGCTGATCGGTGTCACCGGTGTATCCTCTAGGAGGTTTGAGAATGCGGTTGCAGCGATCTCCACTCCACTGATAAATACACCGTTGGCTTGTGAAAAAACCGTATGATAGCTGTCATCTCTTTCTCTGAGCAATATTTCCGAAAGTCCCACAAAAACGGCTTTACCCTTGAGGTCTATCGGGTTGTCGCTGCCTGAATTTTCACGGAGTCGCAATGCCTGATAAAATGGTATGGTGCTTAATGTGCGAGGCGGACCGTAGTAATTTAGATATTGGCGATTAGCACCCCCGTACATGTTTACAAGAGATTTGAGCAACCTATACTTATTCCCATCGCTTGTGACGAGATTTGAGTGCTCTAACTCTTTAACCATTTTTTTGGGAATCGAAGGGTCGCTTTCAAAAATTGCCCTGATATCTCTAATGAGCCTTACAGCGCCTCTTGCTTTAATCGCTGTACCGGCATCACGTGGCAGTTTTCCGGCTTGATTCGGGCTTGCTTTTTCTAACAAACGGACAAATTCATCGTATGCCCGCAACGCATAGAGTTGGAATGCAACGACTGGGAAAGTCGGCGAATCTCCGGCGCCCGTCTGGAATGTCCAATATTGGTTTACCTTGACGGGCATTCTGGGTAGAACAAAAGGTGCCGTGGCTACCGCAGACTGTGAAAGGGGAGCAATCGGTTTCACTATGTTCACGATCCTGTGCTCTCTCGCATAAGACCCACCGATGTCGGATGAGGGAACCTCTTTTGCTTTAAGGGGTTCAGCAAGCACGACATTGCGAGCTTTTTTTATCGCCTCAGCAAATGAATTGTCCTCCTCAGCGGAATGGGGCTCTATAAAATACAAGTCAAAGGTAATAACCTGGGCGCCTTCTCTTGCCAGATTCTCAACTAACCGTGCATAGAGTGAACGAGGCCATCTATCGGGGTTATCAGACACATTAAGATGCTCAGAGGATTCCCTGTCTATACTAACTACAACAACATCCGATAGTGCTTTTCTGACTCCTCTCAGTTTGAACAGTAAGCCCAGACCCGCGTTTTCCTCAATGTCATGTGCAAAATGGAAAAAACTTACCACGACCCCCACAATCCCTATGAGAAAGCCTAAGAAGGCGGCTTTAAATAGGCGCGACATGTTGATACTCCCATCAGTCGCTCGGCTGTCTTTGGTTGATCCTGGCCCTTTCTCGCCAATCAACACGCCAGTTTCTACAAGAGACCGAACACTCTCCTCTATAACGAAAGGATTCCTCTCAGCGTTTGATCAGGTGTTGCTTCAGGGGAACAAGCTCTTCCCCGTTTCCTAAAAAGCGTTGCAGGAATTCGTCCGCGCCTGTGGAAGGTAAAGGATCCACACGAATTCGAGTGTAATATGTCTCGTCAGCCCACGTATGACTGTAAGCTGATAGGAATTTGCTTTTGGGCCGGCCACAGCTTCCCCCTTGGCGGGGCCGCACCGCGTCAGCCATTGTTCCTTTTTCCTCGGGATAGCCACGGCGGTATTCTCGTTGGTTCCCTTGGTGATGATTCCAGATAAACAAGATTATTGAACGGTGCCCTCTCTACCCTGGCCCAAAAACACCAACGCCCTCTCAGGCTGAGTTGCACCCGAGAGGGCGTTGAGCTGAATAGTGCGCCACCTACCACTGCGAAAAGTGGCTGAGGTCCTGCTACCACAGCGGACCCATCACATGCACCTATGCGGGTGGCAGTCTGTCACCTCCTCCATGGGGTGTCAAGCTCTTTCCGTGACCATAGTCACCGAGTTCCACTGACGCGACCTTACATCCCCCTCTTCGGATCGGAGGAGTGTAGATTTACAACCACTAATCTGCACCGGCCCTGCTATGGTTGAGCTGAATAGACAAGCCGCGAGGGATGAACAAGGCAAAGATCGGGCAAATTTGTTTGGCCATTATGATCAGCAGACACGGATCGCTGATCTCCTATTGGAGTACGTCACGCGATGATCACAGGCTGTCAGCATCGGTATCGCCATCACGGGCCTCAGGGACTCCCCTCGGCTCGGGTGTTACCAAACCATCCCACGAGGCCTACCAAAAACAATGAAGGGGGCTGGCGCAAAGAAGCATGCGAGAGGCTGCTCGTTCTCGGGGTGATGGCCATCCGGGCACTGACGAGCCTTCTCTTGGTCCCATCTGCGTCGGCCTATGGACTGAGACAAGTGCTTGCCTAAGGCATCGCGCAATAGTATCTTCTGAAGGCCATCGGGTACATTGGCTGGGGTGCCGTTCTTTGAGTTGTAAGTCAGGACAGGGAGGCGTCATCATGCGACTGAGTCGTCGAGAATTGCTCAAAGCTGGCATCGGTATGGGAGCGTCGCTTTCTCTCCCCTCTGGCAGCGTGCTCGCCCAAGAAGGCGCCGTGATTCAGCGCAAGATCCCTTCGAGCGGTGAGAGCGTGCCGATCATCGGGATCGGGACATCGCGGCGCTACCAGGGAACGACGGAGGCAGAACGTGCGCAGCTCAGAGAGGTGCTGCGTCGGTTCAAGGGGCTGGGAGGGAAAGTCATCGACACCGCGCCGGCGTATGGAAACGCCGAGACGGTAGTAGGTGACCTCGTGGCCGAGCTCGGGATTCGGGACTCGCTGTTTATCGCAACGAAGGTTGGGGCGCAGGGCCGCGATGCCGGGATCGAGCAGATGGAGCAGTCGCTCAAGCGCCTGCGCACGCCTAAGATCGATCTGATCGCAGTGCATAACCTGCGGGACATGCAGACACAGCTCCGCACGCTTCGCGAGTGGAAGCAGGCCGGCCGCATCCGATACGTCGGGATCACGACGTCGTCCGATCGGCAATACCAGGAGTTCGAGCAGACGATGAAGACCGAGGCGCTCGACTTCATTCAGGTGGACTACGCGATCGACAACCGGAACGCGGAGCAACGGATCCTACCGCTCGCGGCCGATCGCGGAATGGCGGTGATGATCAACCTTCCGTTCGGACGAGGCCAGCTCTTCAAGACCGTACAGGGCCAGAAACTGCCCCCATGGGCCAGCGATTTCGACTGCGCGAGCTGGGCCCACTTCTTCCTCAAGTACATCGTGTCGCACCCGGCGGTCACCTGCGCCATCCCGGGGACCGCGACGGTCGAGTACCTCGTCGACAACCTCGGGGCCGCGCGTGGGCGCCTACCGGAACCGGCGATGCGCCGCCGCATGGAGCGCTTCATCGATCAGTTGTAGTCCGCATTCGTGGGCGGCATGTCGGAATTCGGGGGTGTCCAATCGACTTGAAGGGAGAGGATCGGGGTGACCAGGGGGCCCATCGGCTCCGAGTCCGGCGCGACGGCGGCGTGGCGTACCGTCTGCTCCGCCGAATGATCGATGTTCGACCGGAGGAGGTGCGGGCGCTCGTTTGGTCGTGGTTGTACATCTTCTCCGTCTTGTCCTCCTACTACATCATTCGACCAATCCGCGATGAGATGGGGGTTGCAGGCGGTGTCGAAAACCTGCCGTGGCTGTTCACGGGGACCCTCGTCGGAATGGTGGCCGTCAACCCCCCGTACGCTGCTCTCGTCAAGAAGCTGCCACGGGAGCGCTTCATCTCCATCTCCTACCGGTTTTTCATCACGAATCTCCTGGTATTCGTCCTGTTGCTCAAGGTATCGACCGCAGCGCAGAACATTTGGGTCGGCCGCGCCTTCTTCATCTGGACGTCCATCTTCAACCTGTTCGTCGTGTCCGTGTTTTGGGCGCTTATGGTCGATGTCTTTAACGCCGAGCAGGGGAAGCGGCTCTTTGGCTTCATCGCGGCCGGGGCGACGCTCGGGGGCATCGTGGGCTCAAGCCTGACGGCTACGCTCGCCCCGTATGTGGAGCCCACCCACCTCCTCCTCGCGTCGGCCGCACTGCTTGAGGGTGCGGTGTTCAGCGTCCGCCATCTGTCCCGTTTGTCGGAAGCGTTGCGCCTCCGGCCTACGGCGCGTGCCGAGGAGGCCCCGATCGGGGGGGCCGTACTCTCTGGGATGACGCACGTCTTCAAATCGCCGTACCTTCTGAGCATCAGTCTCTACATACTGCTGTTCGCGATCACCTCCACGCTCCTCTACTTCCAGCAGGCCGCGATCGTCAATCACAGCTTCGCCGATCGTCCGGCGCGCACCGCGTTCTTTGCGCAGGTCGATCTCACGGTCAATGTCCTTACGCTCGGAACCCAGCTGTTCCTGACGGGCCGCCTCCTTCGCGTCCTTGGTGTCGCCCTGACGCTCATCATCCTCCCGGGTCTCACCGTGGTTGGATTTGTCGCGCTGGCTCTGGTGCCGACGATCGCGGTCATCGTCATGTTCCAGGTCCTACGGCGCGCCGGCAATTTCGCGGTCGCGCGGCCGACGCGCGAGGTGCTGTTCACGGTCATTCCACGCGAGGACAAGTACAAGGCGAAAAGTTTCATCGACACCGTCGTGTATCGGGCCGGTGATCAGATTGGCGCCTGGTCGTACGGGCTGTTGTCCTTCCTGGGTCTGGGCATGACGGGGATCGCGATCGCGGCAATCCCGATCTCGGCCGCGTGGGTGCTGAACAGTTTATGGCTAGGCCGGAAGCAAGAGGCGATGGCGACAGCGCAAGTGTCCCCTTGAGTAACGGGGAGGTGACGAGGCTCTAGATCCTAACCGTTAACCTGATCTCCCGGACACCTGGGGTACCATGGGGGTGCCGTCAGCGAGAAGGTGGGCCGAAATGCAGCGAACGGCCAAGAGGTGGCAGCGGGGCCAGCGCGCGCGGGCCCGCTGGCGGATGGATGAGAAGGCGTCTTTAACGGCTGCTGGGATGCTGGGCTGGCCCAGCGAGGCGCACTTCTTGTCTAGCCCG
>CAZPWD010000079.1:0-11268 GCA_964590025.1 uncultured Nitrospira sp. | reverse complement strand
TTCACCGTGCGCGTTCTGCGAGCAAGAAGGGCACCTGGCCGCTCCCTCCCCACCCCCTGCTACGCGGCTTTCACGTCGTCCAGAACTTCGCGCACTTTTTGCGCCAGCACGTGGGGTGAGAAGGGCTTCGGCAGGAACCCGGTCTGGCGGCTCACGCCGCCTTGGTCAAACACTGGATGGTCCGGATATCCCGACATGTAGAGCACTTTGATCCCTGGTCGAACGGTCAGGATCTTTTCCGCGACTTCAGGCCCGCTCATCTGTGGCATGACGACATCCGTCAACAACAGATGGATTGGCTCCACGTATTTTGCGCTGGTGAGGAGGGCTTCGATGCCATGGCGCGCCTCCAGCACCGTATAGCCATGGAGCCGCAATGTCTCGTGCACGAGACCGCGGACCGCTGGCTCGTCCTCAACCAAGAGGATCGTCTCGCGGCCACGTGCCGGATCAATCGCTTCGACCGCCCCCGCCGGCCCCGGTACCTCTTGTTCGACCCGTGGGAAGTAGATCCGGAACGTCGTGCCTCGGCCAGGAGCACTCTCCACGATGATGCTTCCACCGCTCTGCTTGACGATGCCATAGACGGTCGAGAGTCCCAATCCCGTCCCTTTCCCTTTCTCCTTCGTCGTGAAGAACGGCTCGAACAGATGTGACTGGGTCTCAGCATCCATCCCATGGCCGTTATCACGAACCGCCAGCATCACATACGGTCCCGGTGCCATCCCCACGGCGTCCAGGCTTGCCTCTTTCCCAATCGTCACATTCGTGGTTTCGATCGTCAGGCGCCCGCCCTTGGGCATCGCATCGCGCGCATTGACTACCAGGTTCATGATGACCTGCTCGACCTGTCCGGGATCCGCCTTGATGGAGCCGGTCGAAGCATCGAGTTCGGCATTGAGTTCGACGAGGTCTTCCCCGACGAGACGCCGCAACATGCCGTCCATATTGGCGACGAGGGTATTGAGGTCAAGGACTTTCGCCGCGATGAACTGACGGCGGCTAAACGCCAGCAATTGACGGGTCAGCCCGGAGGCCCGGTCCGCCGCCTTCTTCACCTCCTCCATGTCCTTCCGCATGTCATCGGTGGACCCCAGGCGGCCCAGGAGCAACTCGCTGTACCCTTGAATCACCGTGAGGAGATTATTGAAATCGTGCGCCATGCCGCCGGCCAATCGCCCCACCGCCTCCATCTTCTGCGCCTGTCGCAATTGCGCCTCGGTTTCCCGTAACACCCCTTCCGTTCGAGCCCGCTCGCCAAATTGGCCGATCTTGAGACCGATGTCTTCCACCATCCTCAACAACTCGTCATCGGGCTGCCGCACCTGGCGGCTGAAGAATTCGATGACGCCCTCAATCTCACTCCCAACTAGAATAGGCAATCCAAACGCCCCGTGAAACCCAACGTGTCGAGCCTGCGCTCCACGAGGGAAATTGTCATCCACCGTGACGTCCGTCACCCAGGCCGACTTGCCACTGGCCCAAATACGTCCAGGCAAACCCTCGCCGCGTGTAAACACACGCTGCCAGGTGTCCTGGGTAAACGGATCGGCCTGCACGGACGGCGCCTTCCACTGATCAAGACAGCGCAGCACCCCGGTCGCCTTATCCACCCGCCAGAACACGCCCAGATCCCATTCCAGGCTCTCCCCGATTGCCTGGATGATTTTCGGAACAGCCTCTTCCAGGGTCGTCGCCTCGGAGAGGACTCGGGTCACCGCATACTGAGATGCGAGACGCCGTTCAGTCCTGCGGCGATCGGTGATGTCCCTAATAAAGGCGCTGAAGATGTACGCATCCCCGATTTTTGCCGGTGACACCGCAAGCTCAACGGGAAGCTCCCGCCCATCCCTGTGCTGGGCGACAATTTCAATCCGGCGGTTCAAGATCGCTCCAGCCCCTGTTCGAAGAAATTCGCGGAGGCCCTCTTCGTGCGCCTGACGATCCCGCTCAGGAATGATAGTCTCGGAAAGGGCCCGTCCCAGCGCTTCCTCGCGGGACCATCCGAAAATCGCCGTGGCCTGCGCATTCCAATCGGTCACAATCCCGGTCGAATCGATGGTGATCACCCCGTCAAGCGCGGTATCGACGATGGCCCGATTTCGTTCCTGACTTTGGAGCAACGCGGATTCAGCTGCTTTTGCCCAGGCACTTTCCTGTTGTGCCTGTCGATGTTCTGCGCGCAATCGTGCCGTGGCCCAGAGCAACAACCCCAGCATGGGAATCCAGACCACCCCGCCTGCGATCCCGACTTTCCACAAGAAGGCATGAATAGGCGCCAGGATGTCCTGTCGCTCCATTCGCACCAGAACCGACCAACCCAGCCCAGCAAATTCTCCAAAGCCTCTGGTCTGCGCGTAGCCAGTCACCACCTGGACATGCCGGCGCGGATGCTCTTCCTCGATAAACCCTGGTACACCGGCCTCGCTCAGCAGCACCGAAGGGAGTCCGAGCTCTTTGAGATTGATGGCCCCCTTGTGGGGCAGACTCGAGTCGACAAACACCCTGCCCTGCCGGGTTAACATTTGGTACTCGACTCGCCCGCCCGCTCCAGGTCGAGCTTCAAGTGACCGAATGGTTCTGGTGGTGACTTCCTCCAAAAACGGGACCCCCACCCGCGAGGTCACGACGCCCAGGAACGTGCCTTGCGAGTCGAGAATCGGGGCCGTAAACGCGATCGTATCGACGCCACTCTCCGCTTCCTGCCCCGCGACGTCGGCAATGTCGATTCGTCGCGTCGCACGCGCAGCGAGAAACGATGCGGCACGGCTATAGTCGCGTCCTAACAGCGAGGGCTCCGTCGCCGCCACGACCGTACCCTGAATGTCCATGACCGCTAACGACAGATAGACCGGGGAATACTCCTTCTTCATCCACCTCAGATACTCGGAGAGATATCTCGGATCGGAAGTTCGCGACCCCAAGGCTCGGGCCATCATGAGGGCGTCGCCTTGGCGTTCAAACAACATCCGATCGAGTTTCTCGGCAACTTCTTCCGCTGCCAGCGTGAGTTCTCCCCCCGTCGCCTCCACAAAGCGAGACTCGACGAACCGAATCAGACCGATACCGGCTAGGACCGCGAATGCGGTCATGCCGATAAGGAGATGGGGCAACCACCGATAGCGGCGAAGATCGAGAAATGATACGGCCATTGAGGTCTTCATGATTCAGGCGCCGGGAAGGCAACGAAATTGGGAATCAGCATGGCGGGATGATAGGCCTGTTTCGATGCGCGTAATCCAGGAAGACCTGCATCATCCATCGCATTCATGTATTCGGCCCCTTCCGCCACGGCCGTCCGACAGGTCTCCCGAAATAGATACTGCGCCAGACCTGGAAGAGTCCGATCCGTCACCTCTAAGAGCACACAGAATGTTGCGCTCGTCAACCAATAGCCAAAGGTATACGCGCACAGCCGACCGTGAGTCCTAACGACCCTCCCCGTGACTCGAAGGGCCGCCGCCTGCGACCAGATGACTTCGTGAGCCGGTGCCGCATCAGCCAACAGCATTGCCCCGAACGATTCGAGCCCTTCCGCTTGCTTCTGTCGTGACCAATCCCCTAGGAGGGCACGACAGTCCTGACGGTCGCTGACCTGATAGGAGTCCATCTCAAAAGACTGCTCTCGTTCGAATCGATTGCACAGTGCGCGTTGAGATTTATACCGGTCGCCCGCCAAGGCCGCGAGATCCGTCGCGTGATACAGATAGTCCGGTTCCTTGGGCGTCAAACGATATCCCAGCCGCTCCAACTCTGGTACCAACTGGGAGGGCACGTTCTCAACTCGGCTGACTGGCGAGTCACCGTTCCAGCGCCGCAGCAGCCCCATCGCGTCCGACAGGGGCGCGTCGATCGCGCCGGCCCCGATCGGAGGCAGGGGCATGAACCAGCCGTCCGGCGATTGCGCGAACAGGTAAAAGAACCCCTGAAGATCCATCCACCAATAGGCCAGTAATCCATTCCACATGTAGTGATAGACCGGCGAATAGGCTGCGAGCGACTGATCGCGGCACCACCCCGACCGATCCAACGCTGTCTTCATGCGCGGAATATCGTCCAGCGTAAGGCGATGCAGCGGCGCAGGCCCCCACTGACCAGCCACGGCTCCGGTGAGGCGCGGAAGGCGGGCGAGCACGACCACGTCCCCTTGAAACCGCCCGATAAGGGAAGGATGCGCGACTACCTGGTCACGGATGCCCGGTTGATCGAGTAAGGCCATCACCCGATCGGCATGACGCTGAATCTCGGCTGGAATCTCCTCTCGCATGAACGGGCATTTCGTATCCCACCCCAACAATACCTGCTCGTGCGGCTGATCCCACATCAGCGCCAGTGGATAGAGCTGACAATCGAGCGGACGCTGCTCATAGATGCGGCAGGTTGAGGTCGCTGCGTCGAATGCCGGGCAGAGATACCCGTCTCCATGGGGGGCGGGAACCAGGATTACCTGTGCCCCTCGCCGATTGGGAAAGGCCGTTTCCTCAACGCCCCCAGCCAGAGCCCGGGCGATTTCGTTTCCGGTAAAATATGGACGGAGGGCGCTATCGGGGTCCGGGAATCGGCAACAGACATCGCACTGGAGACAGGCGCGACTCGGCACAAGTTGTGGCAGCGCGATCGGCGGTGTCACGAAAGCACCCACCAGCTCATCGGTGTATGCAGACATGGAAGGATTCCAATCAGTGTGCGGCCCATACTAGCACCATTTTGCAGGAGTGCCCAAGGGGATGTCAGTTTTTTCACCGGTTCCCTCGCCCCTTGTACGGTCCTAAGGCCCGTGTTACAGTCCTTAGGCCTCGTATGAGGGGCTCTCATTGACACGGAAACTGCCTCTGTCTGACTTGGCTACCTCCGACCTCCTTCACCGTTGCGCAATCATCCGTGACCAGCTGAGCCAAGCTGGGCTCTTTCCATCTCTGCCCGGGCAGGCTTCTACTCCCGGAATAGTCACCGCCACGACGACCTGGCGAATTGCCACCACACCGTTCCCTCTCAAGAAGGACCAGCTAGACTTTTTCCACCAACTCGGACCGCAGCTCTTATCCTTTTATCGAGCCCTGAACCGCCTCTATCTCGACAGTGTACGCGGCCTTCAACCAGCCTGGGTAGCGGGATACCTTGACCAAGGAAAGCCAGATGGATTAGTCACATACAGCCGGATGAAACGGTTTCGTGACCAGCTTCCCGCGGTCATCCGACCGGACATCATCCCCACCCAGGACGGCATGGTGATCACCGAGCTCGACTCAGTCCCCGGAGGAATCGGATTAACCGGAGCGTTGACTGAGATATACAGTGCCGCTTCTCCAACCCCTTACCCCTTACCCCTCACCCCTCACCCCCTGGAGATCGTGGGAGGCCCCGAGGGGATGGTACGGGGATTTGCGGCCATGGTGCAGGCCCAGCTCGCCCAGCATACAGGATGCGTCGCGATTCTGATGTCGGAGGAAGCCAAAGACTATCGGCCTGAAATGACATGGCTCGCGGCCCGCCTGCGAGCTATTGGTCTCGACGCTTACTGCGTGGAACCTCGTCACATTCGATTCACCGAAGAAGGCCTCCGGATCGCCAATGAGGAAATGGACCAGCCCATCGCCTTTATTTATCGCTTCTATGAATTATTCGATCTCCTGAACATTCCGAAATCCGAACTCGTCCAATATGCGATCAAGAAGGACTGGGTCGCCGTCACGCCTCCGTACAAGCCGGCGCTGGAAGAAAAGCTCGCCTTTGCCCTCCTCCATCACCCAGCCTTGCGACCCTTCTGGGAACAGGCATTGGGCTGCGAGGTCTTCCTGCATCTGGCTACCATCATGCCGCGTACGTGGATTCTCGATCCTGCGCCGATCCCTCCGTCCGCTACAATTCCAGATTTGGCGATCGGCGGACGGGCCGTGATGAACTGGCACGATCTGGCCACGGCAACCCAGAAAGAACGGCACTTCGTGATCAAGCCATCGGGATTTTCTGAACTCGCCTGGGGCAGCCGAGGCGTATCGGTCGGACACGATATGCCGCAGAGCGAATGGGCCGGTGCCATCGACAAGGCCCTGGCCGCCTTCCCTCGAACCCCCTATATCCTGCAGGAGTTTCACAAGGGCCACCTGTATGAACTCGACTACTTCGATCCGGTGACCGGTGAGATGAACCGGATGTCCGGTCGCGCCAGGCTCTCTCCCTATTATTTCGTGAGTGGCGAAAAGACCGAGCTGGCTGGTATCCTAGCTACCATCTGCCCGGCAGATAAGAAAGTAATCCACGGGATGAAGGACGCCGTCATGGTGCCGTGCGCAGTCACGCACGGCACTAATGTTTAATGTTAAATGATGAATGTTGAATTGATCGGCGCAGGATCCTCCGGATAATCAGCCATTCAACATTAAACATTGAGCATTAGAAATTATCATGGCGTTAACTCTCTATCATGTTGCCTGGTGTCCCGACTGTGAGGAGGTGCGCCAGAAATTGGCGGAGCTCCACGTCGAATACGAGCACGTCGTCGTGCCCGACGTTCGCCCGATGCGCAAAGTGGTCCAAGAAGTCTCAGGCCAGTACTATGTTCCTGTCCTCAAGGATGGGGATATAGTGTTGACGGAAACCGACGATATCCTCAATCATCTCGACAAGACGTACGGTCAGGAACGGATCGCCGGCAGCTAATCGCGCCAACAGGCCTGCTGATCCACTCGACAGTAAAGGAGACCGCATGGAAGCATGGAGACGCATACTCGCTGACAGCATTGTGAAACCAAAAGACTTGGCGGACCGGCTCGGTGTCGACGCGAAGGAAATCGAAGCCATCGTGGGCGACTATCCGATGCGCATTACCCCCACGGTGCTGGCGACGATGAAAGAAAAGGGCGACGCCATTTGGAAACAGGTGGTCCCGGACATCGCCGAGTTGGACGACTTCGAAGCGGAAGATGATCCGCTTGAGGAAGACCTCATGAGTCCGGTCCCACATCTTGTCCATCGCTATCCAGATCGCGTCCTATTGATGGTGACGAACCAGTGCCCAATTTATTGTCGGTTCTGCACGAGAAAACGGCTGGTCGGGAAACCAGGATTCCTTAAGAAAGGCGAACTCGACCAAGCCATCGCCTACTTGCGCGAGCATACCGAAGTGCGCGACGTCATTCTCTCCGGCGGCGACCCCTTGCTCCTGCCGGATCATGTATTAGAACGGATCCTCAAGGCTCTGCGTACCATCCCGCATCTGGAACTGATTCGCCTCGGCTCCCGGGTGCCCGGCACGTTACCGGAACGGATCACCCCGGAACTCTGCGCGATCGTGAAGAAGTACCACCCTGTGTATATGAACCTGCATTTCAATCACCCGGACGAGCTGACGTCTGAAGTCAAAACGGCTTGCGGAATGTTGGCCGATGCCGGCGTGCCGCTCGGCGCGCAGACCGTGCTGCTCAAAGGCGTCAACGACGATCCGGACATCATGAAACGGTTGATGCATCAGCTCCTGCTCGCACGCATCAAACCCTACTATCTCTACCAGGCGGACCTGACCAAAGGCACGAACCACTTCCGCACCACGGTCGAAACGGGGCTGAATATCATTAAGTCGTTGCAGGGCCACACAAGCGGGATGGCGGTCCCGCACTTCGTGATCGATACGCCGGGCGGGGGCGGCAAGATTCCCTTGCTCCCCGGCGACTACATGGTGCACATGGATACTGCGGGGGTCCTCTTGAAGAACTATGAGAACAAGGCATTCCACTATCCGCAACCGCAACAAGAATCTGCGCGAGAACTGCCGATGGTCAGCGCAGCGCCTGCACTGGGATCGTGCAGTAATGGAAAGCACGACGACCTGTGAGCACCCGCACCACGCAGGGCATTTTGCCCTACCAACAGATTAAGCAGCTGATCGCGAGCCGTGCCATCCACGCCGACGTGCCGATCGAAGACCGGCAGATCCAGCCGGCCAGTCTCGACCTGCGGCTCGGGCGCAAGGCCTATCGGCTGATCAGCAGCTTCCTGCCGGAGTTGTCCGAGATCACGAGCCGACTCAACGTCCTGGACTTCTACCAGTCCGACCTCGTGATGTACGAGATGGACCTGATCGAGGGGGCCATGCTCGAAAAAGGCCACGTCTATTTAGTGCCGCTGCTGGAACGTCTGGCGCTACCCAAGACTCTCCGGGCGCGAACCAATCCCAAAAGTACGACCGGACGGCTGGACGTCTTTACCCGCGTTGTGACGGATCTCAACACCGGATTCGATGAGATCCGAGCCGGCTATTCCGGGCCCCTCTATCTGGAAATTGTCCCACGCTCGTTCGCGATCAAGGTGAAGACCGGGTACTCCCTCAATCAAATTCGCTTCGTACGCGGCCACGCCACCGTGTCAGACCGGTCGCTTCAGACGCTCCACAAGCGAGAGCCCTTGCTCTACCACAATCTCCCCACAAAGAACGCGCTGGACACCCGTGATCTCCGTACGGATCGCGGACTGTTTCTCCGCATCGATCTGAAGGGAGACGACCGAAGTGGCTCGCCGATTATCGGCTATCGGGCGAAGAAAAATAGTCACGTCATCGATCTGTCAAAGGTCGGCCACTATGCGGCGCTCGATTTTTGGGAGCCCCTGTACCGCCACCGCCAGGACAGTCTCCTCTTGGAACCGGAGGAGTTTTACATTCTCGCGTCGAAAGAACGGATTCGCGTTCCCGCCGGCTACGCGGCCGAGATGGTCGCCTTCGAAGCAGCCTGTGGCGAGTTACGGACCCACTACGCCGGGTTTTTTGATCCGGGATTTGGGTACGGCCGCGGCGAGCTGCACGGCACCCAAGTGGTCCTGGAGGTCCGCCCCCACGACGTACCCTTCCTGATCCATGATGGACAAACATTTTTTAAGGTTGTATACGACAGGATGCTCGCACGCCCCAGTCAGCTCTATGGCACGGCCCTCGGATCCTCGTATCAGCGCCAAGGTCTTACCCTGAGCAAACATTTTAAGGTCTAGTCCGATGCTGAAATAGACCTCCAGCACGGCGAAGGCTGAGGTTCAGGCTAAGGTTGAGGCGGAGATGAAGAACGTCGGCTCTTCGCTCAACCTCGACCTCAGCCTACTCTGTTCGCTCAGGATCCGGACGTGTCACGAACAGATAGGAACCATCTAACCATGCCGCCAGAACCGCCACACGAGCCGGTGCGCCGCGAGCCAGATGACGACTCCGGGGGCAGCTCCGGGGGCGACAACCAGATGCGTGTCGCCGGGATGATCGTGGGCACCGCCCTCATCTTCATCGGCTTTCTCGACGTGTTTCTCTCGATCAGCGGAGGATTCGAGATCGACGTCATTCCCTTCTTGATTTATTTCGGTGGAGTCGCCGTGTGGGCAAATGCGGTTGTCGAAAACACGCCCCTCCGCTACAGCCTCATCGGCGGCGCCCTCGTACTCGCAGCCGTCTTCTACCATTATGGGGAAGTCCTCTTCTGGCACAAGCAGGTGTTGTTTTGGTCCACTGTGGTTGTCGTCATGTATTTCATGTTCAACGAACCGAAGAAACCCACTTAACGTATCATGGCAATGCCGATTTCCGTTATCATCCCCACACTGAACGAAGAACGGACAATCATAGCCACGCTCGCGCACACCGCTTCGCTCGGCTTCGATGAACTCATCGTGGTGGATGGAGGGAGCCTCGATCAGACCCCTGTGCTGGTCGAGTCATACAGACGAGGGACTCAGTCCCCGGCACAGAGTCCCGTACGACTGGTGACCGCTCCTTGCGGACGCGCCCGCCAGATGAACGAAGGCGCAAAGGCCAGCGGCGGAGAAATCTTATTGTTTCTCCATGCCGACACGCAGCTTCCAGGCGAAGCCAAAACGTTGATCGACACGACACTGGCCGATCAACGGTTGGTGGGAGGACGGTTCGATGTCCGATTCGATCCCCCATCGATGTGGGGAACCGTCATCAGCAAGATGATGAACTGGCGATCGAGACTGAGCGGCCTCGCCACCGGCGACCAGGCCCTGTTCGTGCGTCGCCCTATCTTCGAACAGATGGGAGGCTTCGCCGACATGCCGTTGATGGAGGATATTGATTTCTCCCGCAGACTCAAACGAAAGGGAGCGACCGCAGCCCTCACCGCGACTGTGACCACCTCCTTCCGTCGCTGGGAGCGGCATGGACCGTTGCGGACAATCCTCTTGATGTGGGCGTTACGGTTCCTGTATTGGATCGGTATCAGTCCATCGCATTTGGTTGAATGGTACAAAGCCATCCGATAGGTCGTACAGGGTAAGGCGTGAGAGGTGAGGGGTGGCGAGCGTAAAAAGTAGACCATCACATTTCGCAAGACCGGCTTCCTCTCCATCGACTGACGCCTCACGCCTGACGCCTCACGCTGCTCTCGTGATCTTCGCCAAGGCTCCGATCCCGGGCGAAGTGAATACGCGGCTCTGTCCGCCGCTGACGCCAGACGAGGCGGCCACCCTGCACGGCAGCTTCATCCTCGACATGCTGGAACGGACCAAACTCGCTGTCGCAACACTTCAACTCCCGTTTCATCGGTACCTGGCCTGTGCTCCTTCCTCTGAGCTGGTGTTCTTCAAAATTATGGAAGAACGACAGGGCGTCCGTCTGTTGGACCAAGTAGGAGAGGATCTGGGCCAGCGGTTGCACCGCACCTGCGTCGACTTATTCGCCAAAGGCTACAAGCAGGTGATCATCGTGGGGACCGATGTCCCAACCTTGCCTCTGCCGGTGTATCAAGAGGCGTTCGCGATGCTGGGCCGCTCGGACGTGGTCTTGGGGCCAGCCCTGGATGGTGGGTACTACCTCATCGGCCTCAAGCAGCCTGCAGAAAAACTCTTTACCGGGGTGCCCTGGTCCACCGATCAAGTCCTCGCCGTCACACAACAGCAGGCCAAGACGCTGGGTTTGTCTGTCGGGCTCACCACCGCATGGCGCGACGTGGATACGATCGCAGACTTGCAGGCGCTCATCACAGAGTGCCGAGAGGACAATAAGAAGCCCAAACAAGATCGGACCTTCTCCATGCGAACAGCCGGCACATTGCAGCTGCTCGCAACCAGACTCAAGACTCGATAAGTTACACGATCGGCCACACCGACCACGGAAGGGATCAACTATGGCAGAGCGAGTGGCACTCATCACGGGCGGGGCCAAAGGAATTGGACGGGGGATCGCACTCGACTTGGCGGCACAACAATGGTCGGTCGCCATCTGCTACCGCACGAGCGAAGCAGAGGCCGCCGCCACAGCCGACGCGATCACAAGTC
>CAZPWD010000078.1:7420-11309 GCA_964590025.1 uncultured Nitrospira sp. | reverse complement strand
GGGTCACCTGAGTATCTTCGGTGTAGCAGTCGATCGGCATCTGTTACTCCCCTACGAAGTATAATACCGCCGCCCGGCCGGATTGGGTGCAAAAGATGTGCTTTCGACACAAGCCAAACGTTCCCTCAAAGGCCAAAGAGTCAACGAGTTGGCCAACCGACTGACAAATGGTTATCGGAACACACAGATTGGGAAGCTTTTTGACGCTATTAGCCAGTCCCATACAACCCTGCAATCCCTTTAAGCGTAGTTGAACTCAGTCCCGCTGTGCTGGGGTTCGATGACTCATTCGAAGATGAAGGTCTTTATCAGCCATTTTCCATCAGCAAGTGGAAAGTTCAGTGAAAGGATTGTGCCTTTCGGCTTCGCGGCAAGGGCTTCAGGCATGAGTCTGCTAGGATGCCCCCACAAGATTCCTTTCAGAGTGCCCGACTGCAACAGGATTCCCGGCTGAGCAACTGGTTTTCCCCCGGCGACCTGAGAGATTGTGCGAAGTACGTTTCCTTCGAGTGGATAGTTGGTCCCTGCAAACTCCCCACGAAGTGAAATAATCTCGTCTTCGCCTACCTGGATAAATGCGTAAGGCAGTTTCAGCGGGCGCTGAATCGCAGCATACCGAGCGGCGATGTCACTGATAACCATTAGATGTAGGAACGTCGGAGTATTCGGCCCCAGCGGTTCAACGCGTTGCATACGCTGAATGTAGATCTCCTCTTCGTCCCGTGTTTTGACATGGAATCGGCCGTCAGAATGACAGGTAATGTGATCAATGCGCTTATCCACCTTGATTGCGTTTGCGTACTTGTACTCAACCTTAGCAAGCTCGGACGTAGCGAGTACGTACTCGGAAAACATATACCGCAGTACTGCCGGATTGCCTGCGAGCCCGTAGAGCCCGATCAACATCTCATTCGGCTTGTGATTGTGAAACCACATGAAACGCCTATAGGTGTTCGGTGGTGATTCCAAGTAGAGACGCGTGGGCGTTGGCGCCGGCTTGGTAGTTGTCATGTATGCCGAGAGGGGTAATTATTCGCGACCGGGAACATGCTTGGGTCGCCCCGCCTAACTACTCTTCGGTATTATACGTCTTGGTACGAGAGCAGTCCAAGAGCGCTGCTCAGCAATCCTATCTTGAATGTGCCAAAAGGATCTCTGCAAGCCTGTTCGCAAGCTGCTCATTCTGCACAAGAATTTCAAGAACTCCCCGCGTTGCGAAACCACTTGATTTGCAAACCCCTGCCAAGCCTTCTCACGACTCGGCAGGTCAATCACTTGCCACCGCCCCACGGTTAGGGTTTTCTACACGCCCTTGCAGGGCGGCATAGGCCGTCGCGGGGCTTACCCCTAGCCGCGTAACTATGCGCCGCCAGAGGACTACCTGAGCCCGGAGGAGGGCTATTTCTGAACTGTTCACCACCTTCTTAGGGCGTCCCAGTTTCTTGCCCTTGGCGCGGGCGCTTCTACGACGCGGTGCGGCAGTACCAGCAGGCGCTCGAGGTGCAGAAAAACAACTCGCTGGCGCACTTCCGAATCGGCGAGGCGTTCTTCTACCAGAAGAATTACCAGGCGGCGGCCAACGCGTTCCGCGAAGCAATCGACGGAGACCTGGACCTGGGCTACAAGTGGGTGGAGACGTGGTCGCACATCTACCTGGGCAAGATTTTCGATGTCGGCGGGCAGCGCGAGCGCGCCGTGAATGAATACAATAAAGCACAGCAATTGGCGGATGACACCGGTGGCGCCCAAGCCGAGGTTGTCAAGTACCTCCGAGAACCCTACAAAGAAGAGATTGCGCAGAGATCGGCCAACCCGTAACGACCCACCCCAAGAAAACCGTCAGACCTGAACGAGTTCCAGAGAATTTTCCTCTTGACTTGGTGCGTATTGCGGAGTAGAGGAAATAGGCAGGTAGCATGCACGCCCGATAAGTACGAGTAGTCTTCATCTCACGTTGAGGCCCTTCCTAGGTACGTCGGCGCCCGACAGTCTCTTACCGGAGGCTCTCTATGCGCTCGTTTGCTGGAGAGTGCAGTCGGAATCTCCCCACAGAGGGATTCCTCTACCCTGTGCACGTCCGCAATCCCCTCCACTACACAGGTGTCTTTGAAACGCTTTTGGTCGAACGCAGGCAACGATCCTTTGCTTTCGGCAGGAGGAAAGCGAAAGATCAGTAAGGAGGCACTATGAGGCGCGGTTACTGGCTGATGGGTTCGATCTTTCTCGCGATTGCGGTGTTGGTACAAGTTTCGCGTCAAGGCGAGATGCACTCCGGGCTCAGATCCTCGTGGCCCACAAACGGGCCGCAACAAGTGAAGGCCTATGGACAATTGCCCCTGAGTTTCGAGGTCAATGTCGGCCAGACCGACAGGTCAGTGAAGTTTCTCTCGCGCGGCCCCGGCTACACGCTGTTCCTGACACCGACCGAAGCGGTGCTGGCGCTGAAGCAGCCTTCAGCGGTCAGCGATCAGCGGGCAGCACCTGTAGCGGCGGGGGTTGCCCCATCCAACGGGGCGCAGCAAGCAGCGCCCCTGCGGGCTGTAGGGGCAGGCTTCAGCCTGCCCGTTTCGCGTACCGAAGCGCGGGAGGGTGGGAGCAGCACCATTCTGCGCATGAAGCTCGTCGGCGGCAACGCCGCGCCCAAAGTAACTGGGCTGGAAGAGCTCCCCGGGAAGAGCAACTACTTCATTGGCAACGACCCAAAGAAATGGCGTACCAACGTGCCGACTTATGCGAAGGTGCGTTACAGGAACGCCTACCCGGGCATCGACCTCGTCTACTACGGCAACCAAGGGCGCCTGGAATATGACTTCGTGGTCGCGCCAGGTGCTGACCCCAATCTAATCCGACTCAATCTCGACGGTGCGAAAGAAATTCGTCTCGACATTGCAAGCGGCCATCTGGTCTTAAATTCGCCTCTCGGAGAGATGCGGTTCCACAAGCCCTCCATTTATCAAACGACGGCTGACCACGGGCAACGGACAACGAACGTCGAAGGCAAGTTCGCCCTTAGCGGGAAGAACGAAGTGGCCTTCGAACTCGGGACGTATGACAGAAGCCAGCCCCTTATCATCGACCCGGTGTTGGTTTACTCCACGTACCTGGGCGGCAGCGGCGACGACTTGGCCCTCGGGATCGCGGTGGACGGCAGCGGCAACGCCTATGTCACGGGAGTCACCATTTCGAACAACTTCCCCACGTCGAACCCGATCCAGCCCGCTCGCGGCGGCCACCTCGATGCCTTCGTGACGAAGGTGAATCCGGCCGGCTCCGCCCTCCTCTACTCGACCTACCTCGGCGGCAGCTCCGAAGACAGGGGCCTCGGCATCGCCGTGGACGGCAGCGGCAACGCCTATGTCACGGGATTCACCACGTCGACCAACTTCCCCACGGTGAACCCGATCCAGCCCGCGTTCGGCGGCGTGGTCGATGCCTTCGTGACGAAGATGAATCCGGCCGGCTCCGCCCTCCTCTACTCGACCTACCTCGGCGGCAGCGATCTCGAAGACGGCTTCAGCGGCTTCAGTTTGGCCATCGGCGGCATCGCCGTGGACGGCAGCGGCAACGCCTATGTCACGGGACGCACCTTTTCGACCAACTTCCCCACGGCGAACCCGATCCAGCCCGCGATCGACGCCTTCGGCGATGCCTTCGTGACGAAGGTGAATCCGGCCGGCTCCGCCCTCCTCTACTCGACCTACCTCGGCGGCAGCAGTGCCGACCAGGGCCACGGCATCGCCGTGGACGGCAGCGGCAACGCCTATGTCACGGGAGTCACCATTTCGAACAACTTCCCCACGTCGAACCCGATCCAGCCCGCTCGCGGCGGCCACCTCGATGCCTTCGTGACGAAGGTGAATCCGGCCGGCTCCGCCCTCCTCTACTCGAC
>CAZPWD010000078.1:0-7320 GCA_964590025.1 uncultured Nitrospira sp. | reverse complement strand
GACCAGGGCCACGGCATCGCCGTGGACGGCAGCGGCAACGCCTATGTCACGGGACTCACCGTTTTCGGAGAGACCGGTTCGAACAACTTCCCCACGGTGAACCCGATCCAGCCCGCGTTCGGCGGCTTCGTCGATGCCTTCGTGACGAAGGTGAATCCGGCCGGCTCCGCCCTCCTCTACTCGACCTACCTCGGCGGCAGCAGTGCCGACCAGGGCCACGGCATCGCCGTGGACGGCAGCGGCAACGCCTATGTCACGGGACGCACCACGTCGACCAACTTCCCCACGGCGAACCCGATCCAGCCCGCTTTCGGTGGCGGCGGCGATGCCTTTATCGCGCAGATCGCGGACGTGCCCGATACGGCCCCGCCGGACACGGCCATCCTCTCCGCCATCGATGGCAACGGACAGGCCGTGGCGGACGGCGGCTCAACGGTCGCCACTGCAATCAGGTTCACCTTCACGGGTACGGATCTCGTCGGGTTCGTGGGGTTCGGGGTCATGGGGTTCGAGTGTAGTTTGGACGGTGGAGCGTTCTCGGCTTGCACAAGCCCCAAGAGCTTCGCCGCCCTAGCAACGGGTAGTCACACCTTCCAAGTGCGTGCCCTCGACACGGCAGGCAACATAGACCCCTCGCCGGCCAGCTTCACCTGGGCCGTAGTGACCCCGGCCCACGCCATCCAGAACCTCATCGCTCTCATCATCAGCATGGGCCTGCCAGACGGGGTGACTAACAGCTTGATCGGTCCCCTGAACGCTGCTTCGAGGGTGCTGATCGACGACAACCCCGGCAACGACATCGCCGCCTGCGGCGAGCTGGACGCCTTCATCAACCAGGTCAATGCCAAAGTCCAGAGCGGGCAGTTGACGGCGATGCAGGCCAGCCAACTCCTGCAGGCGGCCAACGCCATCAAGGCCAGCCTGGGGTGCCCGTAAGCGTGGACGCTTTGGAAAAGCCCTTCTGTTGGATGAGGACCTGAAAAGTTTCGCCGAGGCCTTCGGGATGGATGAGATTTTTCAGCAGGAGGCGGGCGCGGAGGCGGTCGGTTTCAGACTGTCCGTCGTCGTAGAGGTCGGCGAAGTCGTTGGCGCGGCCGAGGGCGAGCAGGAAGTGCGACTGGGAAACAAGGCCGGCGCGAACGAGCCCGGCGCGGCGGCCGGCAAGGTCGAGCGCGGTGAAGTTGACGTGGGCGGTGCTGTCCGGCGGCGTCGCGGTGACCAACGGCCAGGTGGTGAAGCTGCAACTGGGCGCTGGGGCGCAGAGGGTGACCTTCAAGAAAGGGGTGCTGAAGATCAAGGCGCCGTCGTTCCTGCTCACGGTGATCTGTCAGGACGGGTCGGGCAACTTGACCACGGTAACAGCAAGCCCGGTTTTCGGGCCTTGATCGTGAAGAATCTATGTCGGCTGTGGCGCGCCTGCCTGTGCTGGTCCACTGAGAGGCACAGTAGGAGGTGGGGGAAACCCATGGCAGTCGCCCACTTCGAGCCTGCAAAAAGGATTGCCTTTCGTCTTGTAGTTACGGTTCTGCGAGAGATGGCGGGAGGTTGCTTAGAGCACGCTTTTTGGACCGCAGGCGCAGAGTGATGGTGGTCTGCCGGCCAGCGTTCACCCACACGTTTTTACGCCATTCAGACAAGCGGCCTTTGGAGTACGCGCGGAGGTCATAAAGCCCGGCGGGAAGCATTGGGAACCAGAAACGACCTTGGGCATTCGTTTCCGTCGTCTCCGGATGCCTGCCATCAGACGATTGCAAAGTGACGCGTGCACCCTCGATGGCTTTGCCATCTGGCCCGAGGACCTGGCCCCCTACCGTGCCCAGTCCTGTGGTTTGGGGCGCAGCACCAGCGCCGGTATTCAATGCCACCCATAGCAGTCCAGCCGCCAGCAAGCTAGGTCGCATAACCGGGTTCATGGTGAGGATTGCCCATAGATCGTTTCCCTCGGGCCTCGTAGTTGTATTTCTGTCCAGCAGTGTGCTGTAGGCTCATTTGGATCGGGGCTACGGCAGTGCAAGCGTTGCCGTCTGCATGCTGCCGTTGTTGAACCCGCCGTTGGTCCACACCGGGTGGGCAAAGCCAGCCGCGGCAGCGACGCCGGCATAGTCTCCGATAAAGGTCGCGTCGGCCGCGTCGATGGTGAGCGCCGTTACCCGCACGTTTTGTCCAAACGTGGCGCCGTTGTCGGTCGAATAGGTGGCATAGACGTCATAGAGTGCATTGCTGCCGCCGCCATCGCGGGTGTCAAACCACATGACGTGGATGCGCTCTTGACTGTCGACGGTCACGGCAGGAAAGAACTGCTGTCCCTGTGAACTGTCGTTTATTCGGATCGGAGCGGTGAACGTGGTGCCGCCGGGCGTGGTGGAACGGATGAACTCTATTTCAGCGCCCACGCCACCTCTCCCCTGGTCGGCGTAGACCATGTACAGGTAGCCCCACACGGGGTTCACCGCCAGCGAGGTGAAGCTGTTCTTGCGGTACGTCGAGTTGAAGCTCAGCTCGTTGAAGAGCGGCGTGATGGCCAACGGTGCCGTAAACGTCTGCCCGCCATTGGTGGACTTGGCCAGCCAGTGTTGGCGCTTACCGCCTACGAAGAACAATTCGTAGGTCACGTACACTTCGCCCCCAGGACCCACGGCCACCTGGCATCCTTGCACCGCGCCGTCATGCGACGCCGGGCTGATGCGCAGCGGCGCCGTCCAGGTCAGCCCATGGTTCACGGAACGTGAAAACACGATGAAGTCAGAGGTGAAGCCCCCGAACAGCGCATTCCCCACGAACCGCGACCAACAACCATACACGTTGCCGGTGGTGGCCGCATTATCGCTGTTGTCCACACCCAGCCACGGCTTGTCCTCGAAGAACTCAGAAAACAAATCCGGGTTCGTTGCCACTGGTAGGATCGCGGAGAAAGTGACTCCGGAATCGGTCGCCGAGCCGGTAGCTACATAAAATCCGTTCGAGAGCCCCAGCGCGTCAAAGTACAGGCTCGCCAGGTAGGCAAAGCCCTGTTTGTCGATTGCCACTACCGGGTCGCTGTTGGCGTCCCAGGAGAAGCCGTCGCTGGTGTGCAGCACGCCATCTTGATCAAAGGGAAGGAACTCCTCTGTCCAAGTTGCGCCTTGGTTGCCGGAGAAGACGAACTTGGTCGTGTTGAAGCCGCCGCGCTGCGAGAAGTCGCTGATCGCCCCAAGCAACACCATTGGGTTGCTCGGGTCCACAAAGATGTGCGGTTCGGCGGCGGGGACGGTCGTTGACGCGGCCACTGTTGGTCCCACTTGGTACGGCGGTTGAGTAAAGATCGGCGTGCCGCCCGGCTTCCCCTTCCCTGCAACTGAGACCCCGCCACCACCGGTGTCAATCTTCGAATTCCTGTGCGCAACCTGCGTCCGGAAAATGGCCTTCCGGTCGATGGGCAACGGCAGTTCGGGTTCCTGTGCCTGCGCCCCAAGCGCGGCGACCACGGGAAGTACAAGAAATGAGCAGCAAACGGTCCAGATACGGTTTTTCATAACTGAGCCTCGTCTTCTGGTTTCTGTCAGAGACTATGATAAGAATGTATGCTGGGGATTGCTCCGTGTCTACTGGACGCTGGTACAGGTTTACTCTGCGCCATTTTAAACCAAAAGGACTTGGTTTCCCTCAACAAGGCCCTCGAATCGCCCCCGCCGCTTGCCTTATGGTCAGTCCTCTTTAGTGCGGCTAGGGATCGGCCCAACCCGCTAGTAATACGTGTAAAGCTCGCCTTGTGAATAAGATCCAAGTGGAACCAGCCAAGTGACACGTAGCATTTCGGTCACACTCGAGCCGTCGCGAGGGTTCTCAAATCGTCCCTCTGGCCGCGACACTAAAATTTCGTTTTGACCGAAGAAGGTTAATTAGCGACGAAGGACCATCCTTAGCGGAGCTTACAGAGTCACACAAATTCGAGGCGGGCAACGGATGCTTCGACCTGTTACAGTTTGTAACCGAGTTTCTTTCGTGCCCTTCGCCCTAGCCTGCCAAATGCTAGGAAAAACAACCCATTAGCTGTAGGGCCTGTGCATGCTCCTAAGACCAGATGGCGTTGGCGGAAGGTGGGCTCATGGCTTACGATGCCTTGCTACCCATCTTTGGTTGGGAAACCAGTGGAGGTGGTGTACCGCCTCGGCTTTGTCAATTTGCTGGTCAGCGGGATACTGTTTGCGGACTCCGGGCAATTCATCCTTCTTGAACAGCATCTCTACGAACAGGGCCGCGTCCGGACCTTCTATTCAAAGATTCCCTACCCCTGCATCGTTCGATTAAGCGAGAGCAATCCTGGCGGGACATCCCCGCCAGCCTAAATGCCCCTGCGTCAGGGTCTGGTGCACCTCCGCTACCCCCTTTCTGGACACTCTGAATCCGGGGTAGCCGAGTGCGGAACCCGTGGTATCTCCTCAGACTTCACTCACCCCAAATCCAGATCCCCCAGAACTCTCGCCCATCTCGGTCAAGCTTGAGTCCTACCTCGACGATGTTGGTCGCGTGGTCCTTGAGGGAATAAACGACCTGCGCTTCCAAAGTGTGGGCCTCGCGCTGCAGTCGCACACGGCTTTTCGGCCGGAAAAAGCTACGACTATGAACCGCGCAACCGAACCAGCTGACGGTGAGCGTGAAAGTGGGTTCCCTGTGTTCTCCTTTGTCGTCTTTCCACAGGAGCAGGACTGGAATGTGGACGTGGACCCTGGGGCTGCGGCGTTTGGTAGTGACGGAGCTCATTGCCAGCTCGCAAACTATTTGGCATCTCGGATTCTACCCCACGGACGCGCCGTCCTAGTTAAGTGGCTTGACCCAAATTGACCCAGAGGATTACCTAGATTGCTCCTTCCTCCGAAAGGCCCATACCACAACCATTTCTTTTCGGCACGGCGGGCCGATCCATGTTTTCGGAACGGTGGTTGACAGAAGGACGTTGCTAAGACGGAATCACCTCCTGCCGGGCATAAATACTGCTCGACTTCTCAATATCCATTTGTTTGAATCACGTTCTGGTAGGCTAACAAGCCCTGAGGAGGTTGATTATGCAGTCGGCAGAAAAGCCTTGTCTGTACGACAGACTTGGTGGCGTGTACAGCATCGCCACCGTGGTAGACGACCTCATCGACCGAATCATGGTAGACGCGAGACTAAACGCCAATCCTCTGGTGGATGAAGCCCATCATCGCGTTCCGCCTGCGGGATTCAAGTACCTTCTGACCGAAATGGTCTGCTGGGCTACGGGTGGCCCACAAAAATACACCGGCCGGTCGATGGTGGACTCTCATACCCACTTGAAGATTACCAGCGAAGAGTGGGAGGCGTTCCTGGACGATTTTCAACAGACGCTGGATAAGTTTGCCGTACCCGCCGAGGAGCAAGCCGAACTGAATGCGATCGTCAACAGCACCCGATCGGATATTGTCGTCGCCTCCGCACTCGGGGAGAGCTCGAACTAATAACAGCTCAGCACTCGATCACGTCCTGATTGCGGCGGAATCTGGGGGACAGAACTATTTCATTTCGGCACGAACTCGCTCTCCACTGCATGATCCGTGAGCCCAGACCTGTTTAACTGTGCCAAAACCCTTCTTGACACCTTCCGGCCCTTGAACGTAAGCTTGACGTAGGCGCCAATAGTCCCTCTTTGACACCGAGGTTGACAACGATCAATAAACATCTGATTGTGGGCAGTCCAAGATTGGACATTCAGGCTCACGGAATCATGAGTTTATCGGCAGCGAAGAAAGAGGGTTTTTGGGCAGCACTTAATCGTTCACCCGTGCGTCAAACCCGCTGTAGAAGCAACGGACTCATAAACCTTTTTGGCATCTGCGCCTCGTTTCGCCTCAAGACGTCAACCCACGCTATTCCAATAAGATATACAAATTTCCACTTGTTACGAAAAGGGACACTGGTCAGCAGCACCTATGAGGGACGAATACCCCCAACAAGGTAACGAATAATCTGCAGTGTTTTTTCATTTTGAGTACCGACAATAAAGAGCTAATCTCTGCACGGGACATCGTCCCCCGGACTTCTGGTAGGTTCCGACTCGGCTAAGGTTTTTCGGCATGGCAACCAGCAAAGGTAGCTCCAAGTTGTGGCAATTGCTCGCTGGGATTTGGTCAGCGATTTCGATGATGTGGCGAGCAATTGTTTCGAGAACCGCGGACCACTCAACCGAGCCAGAGGACAAGCTGAAGGTTGAATCGCTGTTGCACGATGCCTCTTCGCTTAGGGATCAGTCGCATCAACAAGCTGCACCCCCGATCGTAGTGACTGCCCCCCGAACTATTTCCATCAGGGCTTCCGAACCTCCATTGTCGGAACCCGCCGACCGCGGGATGACTCTCCCTATCGAGGAACAGACATCGCCCCATCAGGTTGCAGAGTCAACTAAGGTAGAGCAGAACGCTTCCCACGAAGATCCCAATCGTGCAAGGCCAGAGACATCAGACACCCCGGCTCCAGTCATGCCCCCGGAGGTTCGAGCAGGACCGAAGGTTCTGGTTCGCAGTCCTTCAGTTATTGGCGTGGAACCTTCGCGAAACCGCGACATAGAACGTACCCATGATGTCATCGACGATAGCCAGGTGAATGGCACCTTGGTAGGTCGAGTGGATGAGTCAGCGGATGAATCGAAGTCTTTGCCGGAAGCAAAGACAGACAAGTCTGGCGCGCCGCAAGACGGCGAAATGCCCAATAGAATCGCACCTATCGAGCGAGGAGGGAGACCACGCGAACAACGAGAATTGACCGAAGCAGATCGTCCGATTTCGACCGAACCCAGCCGAAGACTCCGGCCCCAGCGACCGGAACTTGTGTGTTGGCTCCAGGGCATGGCTTGGGTGCTGGGAATAGAAATGCCGGAAGGATGTCAAGAATCAATTCGAGCGCGCCAAGGCGCAGATTTGATTCTAGAAGAAGATGAAACACAATACGTCTGCTTGCGCCTCAAGAAGCCATTTGAAAGCGTGGAATTCACGTTCGGTGAGAAGGCAAATGTTGACCCCAAGTCTTGGCAAATTCCTGCGAACTGTTTTCGGCTCTTCAAACTAGTCGGCGCCCAAGGCACACGCGGCCGCGCGGTTCGACAGAGTACTTCGGGGCGCTTCTTGGTCGTCGTGCCAGATTCATGGAGTTGGAGTCAAGATCTTGCCGGTGCCGCTTTCGGTGCATCAGAATTCGTCTCAGCGGGAGATTGCCGCGCGTACCACTTCGACCTACCACTGGAACGAGGAAGGACAGTTTCTTTTGAAACTCCAGGAGGAGAGACCATACCGATACCCTGCACCACTGAGCACTTTGAACTCACAGGTA
>CAZPWD010000077.1:0-11520 GCA_964590025.1 uncultured Nitrospira sp. | reverse complement strand
ACGAGAAAGGCTACGCGTTAAGTTCTTCGTTGAGACTGGCAATGACCCGCTTGAGTTTTACCTCCTCATCGGGCTGAGTCTTCGTGAATTGGATCCCAAATGTTCCGGCCTTGACCCACCGCACTTGGCCTTCGTCGATCCGCAAAGGCCAATCAAGCCCAGGGACGTAGATGCGGCACTCAAACGACGCCCCCACGACAACCGGCAAATCCGTTCCGATCTTACAGCCGCCGGTAGAGAGGTCCAGCGTCCAACCTTGGCCTTCTCGTTGCCCGCCTGAAAAGGTGCTTCTGAACTGTGCTGTAAACCGTGCCTGTCGGCGCTGCTCCATCTGAGGCTCCTTTTTGATCATGCGAGGCTGGGGTTACCTCGCACTTGAATCCCGCTGATTCTTTACGAGAACCATGCTGCTTCATCCCAATTAAACAATGAACCCCGGGCTCGTATTAAGAGGCGCCGGGGTTCCTTGGAGGCCGTGAGTCTCTAGGTTACTTCTTCACATTCAGCAATACGTGCCCACGACGATTCAGCTGATAGCAGGATTCAGCAGGGTCCGTGCAGAAAGGGCGCGCCTTGCCGTACGACACGATCGCCACCTGCTTAGGGCCCACACCCGACTCGATCAAATAGCTGCGTGCAGCCTTGGCTCGCTTATCTCCCAACACGATGTTGTAGTCGGCCGTGCCCCGTTCGTCGCAATGCCCCTCGACTTTCATCACCGCTCCAGGATGGTCCTTCAGCCACTGTGCGTCGAGGTTCAATGCCTCCATTCCAGCATCTGAAAGCGTCCACTCATCATATCCAAAGAACACGTCCTGTAAGCCAGCTTCGATGGCCGCCTTTTCCTCTTTGGTTATTTCCGCACGCTGACGGGCGCTCATCCCAGAGGAGGAAAGCGATGCGATATCGCCGCCCTTCCCCAAACGCTCTTCCGAGGGATTCTGAGAAAAACCACTTAGCCCTCCCCCTGAACCACCTTTTTGCGCAGACCCTGCTCCCGTCTCTCCATCGGACTGCAGCCATTTCATGCTACAGCCCTGACCAACCAACAGGACGAGCCCCATCGCTGCCACGACACCTATTTTCATTGAACTTCCGATCATGATTGTTCCCCCATCCTAGGAATAATATTTCGCCCGCGTAGATCAACTATAGCACCTGGATAATAATAAGGTGGGGCTTACCCGCGGCCCGTAGCCGTTTTGCTTGAATTGTCAGGCCGTTGGAGACGGCTCTTGAGGATAGACGCCGTAGGTGAGGAAGCAGGTATCCCTCTGTCACCAACCGAGAAAGAGTGGACCAGAGAGAAAACGGTTTAGAATTGGGCCGGCTTGCGATCAGCCCACCGAGCCGGACGCATCACGGTACTTAACGCGGCCACAGCACAAATGAAGGCCAACATGGCCAAGCTCACCATCAGAAAAAAACCAGCCCGGACATCATGGAGGACTACATGATTCATGATAAGCCCCTCCTCTTGGTGACTGTGCTTTTATCCACTCAGCCATCCGCAAGAACAGACCCAGGGTGCCATGGGATCCTGCTTCGTCAACCAGCGTCCACAACAGGGGCAATGCCTCGTCCAGGCCTGCCGCTGCCTACGCCCGAGAAACCTCCCGCTAGAAAGCCCCACGCGACCCTGCCTATAGCATAGCACCATTCAGAACCCCAGGGATCCTGCTTCTTGTAGTAAAAGTACTGCTGGGGACACGAGAAATCTATGCAGCTTTGGGGGGGGGTGACCCGTTCGAAAGGGCAGACAGATCAGTTATAAGCTACTGATACTTCAATGATTCCATCCTGAAGCTTCAGGGATGGAGTGGTGCGCCCGGAGGGACTTGAACCCCCAACCCTCGGATCCGAAGTCCGATGCTCTATCCAATTGAGCTACGGGCGCACTTGGCTACTTCAAACACTTCGAAGAAGACCCTGTCAAGGACGGGGCTACGGCACAGCCTCAACCAGATATGTATGACAGGGACAATGATCGAGTAGGCTACTCACACTAGCGTGAGCAGCGTCTCAACCAGCTGATTGATCGATCGATCGTCCGTCACGATGATATGGTCGGCGGCCGCTTGATATTTTGGCGTCCGCTCGCGCAACACATCTTGAATTTCATCGACGAACGACTTGGTCCCCGTCAACGAAGGGCGCTGATTGTCACCGCCGATTCGTTTCGCGATCGTCTCGACAGAGGCCGTCAGCCAAAACACGGTGCCATTCTTCTTCAACGCCTCGACATTCTGCGGGCGAAGTATGGCCCCACCTCCGGTATCGATGACAAGCTGGTCACGGCCGGCAAGTTCGCTGCAGACATCGGACTCCAGATCGCGAAAGTAGTCCCATCCCTGTTGGGCGACGATCTCCGGAATCGTATGTGCCGCACGCTTGACAATCTCCGCATCGGTTGACACGAGTTCCCGTCCCAATCTCGCCGCAAGCATCCTGCCCAGCGTGCTCTTGCCGGTCCCCCGATAGCCGATCAGCACGATGTTCATGAGAAACGGCTTTCCAGAACGGCACGCATGACGTCGGCTGGAGCAGCCTGATTGGTCCAGAGCTCGAACTGCGCCGCGGCTTGATGAAGGAACATCTCAAGCCCTGGAATCGTGCGACAGCCTGCCGCCTTGGCATCCTTCAGCAACCGGGTGTCCCGAGGGTTGTAGACGATATCCATGACCGTCAATCCCGCATGGAGCAACGTCGCAGGCACAGAGGTCTCGCGTACTTTTGGCGACATACCCATCGGTGTGCAATGGATCAGTACATGAGTATCCGGCAAAACCTTTCGCAACGCATTCTCATCAAGAGGCGACTCCTGCACGGTCATCCCTGTCTTCGACTGGAGATCTCGGGCCAAGGCTACACGTTCCTGGTCATCGATTCCTAGTATGGTCAAGCGATCAATCCCAGCCTCTTTCCCGAGCGCGAAGGCAATCGCGCGAGCAGCGCCTCCGGACCCGAGCATGACTACTTGACGCCCTTTCAAGGCAACCGCGCCCTCACGAAGCGCGCGTAAGGCGCCGGTCGCATCGGTGTTATACCCTGTGAGGACCCCGCCCGCAGCCACAATGGTATTGATCGCGCCGATATGACGTGCGGTCGGCTCGACAGAGTCAAGAAACGGAACGGCCGCCATCTTGTGGGGAATGGTCACGCTAGCGCCGCGAAAGTTTCCCAGGGCCCGAAGACCCTTGATCGCATCGCCGATCGCTTCCACGCGGAACGCCAGATACACGAAGTTCAACCTGAGTTTCTGAAACGCGGCATTGTGAATCGCGGGTGAGAGCGAATGCTCGACGGGATTGCCGATTACGCCGCAGAACTGAGTATGTGCGTTGATGTCCATAGGCTCGAGAAATCGCGACTGCTGTTTCGTCTTCGGACCAACTGACAGATACCCATCGCCGCGGCGGTGACCTTCACCATTCGCAGGGGATGCCTGCTCATGAGATGGTCATCCCTCCGTCGATAGGAAAGGTCCCGCCTGTGACCCAGGCTGCCTCGTCGGAGGCCAAATAGAGGACCATATTGGCCACCTCTTCTGGTTTCCCGGCTCGACGGATAGGATAGTGCGACAGAATGGGGTCCAGTTGTTCGGGGTTGCTCATCAGCGGAGCGGCCATTGGCGTATCAATGAGTCCGGGGTTCACCACGTTGCAGCGAATACCCTCCTTGGCGTAGTCGACTGCGAGGGCTCTGGTCACGGCATCGAGCGCGCCCTTGGAGGCGGCATAGGCCGGCAATGTGGGAATTCCGACCAGGCTCGCGATGGAAGAGATGTTGACGATCGCTCCCTTCCCCTGCTTCAACATCTGCGGCAAAACGGCTCGCGTCATGCGGAACACCCCGGTCAGGTTGACGTCGAGGACCTGCGCCCAGGTCGCATCATCGATCTCATGAAGGCGTTTCCCAAAGTCCCCTACTCCAGCATTGTTGACAAGGATATCGAGCCGCCCGAACTGCTGCACAGTCCGGCGCACCATCTCCTGGACATGAGGTTCATCTGTGACCGATCCGGCAACAGCGAAGGCCTTGCCCTGCTCCTTCGCAATGTCGCTCACGACCCGGTCCAGCTCCCCTTGCCGCCTCCCCGTGATCACGACCGATGCCCCTTCGCGCGCAAAAGCCTTCGCGATCGCTTCACCGATACCCGCGTTGCCTCCTGTGATAACCGCGACCTTCCCCCTCAACCGATTCATCGCGCGTGATCCTCTCGCTCTTCGTGAGCCTCAATGCCCTCACAGATAGACTCAACAGCTTGGGCTGATGGCCACAAGCCAGATTCAATTTTCCTGGCCACCGTAATGAAGCCTGAATGGGCGACCATGCGGTGATCCGGTCGTACGCTGCGTCCCTGAATCGACCAGGTCCTCAAGAGCGTTTCAAATGTTTCGACCATACCAAAGACCGTTGCTCGCTCAAGGGCCTCAACCGTCTGCACCACTTGAGGAACGGTGGGAACAAAGCTCACATACATACCGCCTGAACGAAGGACCTGTGCGGCATGCGGTACCACCTGCCAGGGCTCAGGAAGATCGAGGACAAGACGATCGAAGAGCAGACCATCGTCGAGCAGACAGATCCCCTCGTACGCGTTCCGACGAAGCGGGATGAGGTTCGGCACCGGGCCCATGTAGCGTTCAATGTTCGTCGCCGCCATTCGTGCGAAATCCTCACGGGCTTCGTAGGTCACCACCAAGCCACGCGGACCGACGGCGCGCAAGAGGGCCATCGTCAAAGCCCCGGAGCCGGTCCCCGCTTCGAACACGCGCGCGCCAGGATAGACATCCGCCCACATAGGAATGAGCGCAAGATCCTTCGGATACAACACCTGCGCGCCACGCGGCATCTTCAGCACATAGTCGCCGAACGTAGGCCTAATCGCCAACATTGTTTTGTTGCCTGAGAGCGTGGCCAAAGAACCATCAGGCTTTCCGATGAGGTCGTCGTGGGCAATTTTGTGACCGCTCAGTTGGTAGAGATCTCCGGCCTTCAGGGTTAGGGCATATTGCCGCCCTTTCTTATCGACCAGATGGATGCGCTCGCCTGATTGAAAATATGACATCGGAACCCATTCTAGAAGTGCCGCGCCGGGTTTTCAACAAGGCAACCGACCAGGATGACGGATTTTTTTGCCCTCTACCATGTGTCTTCTTGGAGAGCTGATTGAACTCTCTTTCGACAGGCATATCCACTGCGCCTGGCTGCCTCAGGCCGGATGCCGGAGCCCATGCACTGTTTGAAGAGCCTCTGTGCTCGTTCCTTGACAGCCTGTAGGGCGGGCCGTATGATCCCCTTGCACACACCGTTGCAACGTGCGCTGCTTCCCGCGCATGGAGTGTCAAATGCGTGGACCTGTTCTCCAACATCTCTACCACCACTTCGCCGCAATCACCGCCATAGCAGTAACCCTGTGCGTAGTTCCAGGCCACGCAGAGGCACCCGCTTCAGGGGGGCCCGTAGTCGTTGCGACCTATGAAGGGGTCATCAACCCCGTTGCCGCAGAGTATCTGCATGATGCTCTGTCTGAAGCCCACACCCTGGGAGCCCGCGCCTTGGTCATCAAGCTGGATACGCCGGGCGGCTTGGATACCTCGATGCGCCTGATCATCAAGGACATCACCGCGGCCACATTTCCCGTGATCGTCTACGTGTCGCCCTCTGGCGGACGGGCCGCCTCGGCCGGGGTCTTCATCACGCTGGCGGCCCATGTTGCCGCCATGACACCGGGGACTAATATCGGCGCCGCGCATCCGGTCGCGATGGGCGGTGGCGAGATGGACAAGACAATGAAGGAAAAGGTCGAGAACGATTCCGTGGCCTACATCAAATCTATCGCCGAGCAACGGGGACGAAACGTCGCCTGGGCGGAAGATGCGGTGCGCAAGAGCGTCTCCGTCACCGAACGAGAAGCCTTGAAATTGAAGATCATCGATCTCGTGGTGGAGGATGTGCCGATGCTGCTGATGCAATTAGACGGCCGCACAGTGCTGCTCCAAACCGGCCCCACGGTGCTGCGAACGGCAGGCGTCGCTGTTCGTGAATTCCCGATGGGTCTTCGGCTCGAACTGCTCAAGGCGTTGAGCGATCCGAACATCGCCTACCTGCTCATGACGATCGGCACCATCGGCATCATGGCTGAGCTCTACAATCCTGGTGCGATCCTACCGGGAATCGTCGGGGCAATCAGCCTCATACTCGCTTTCTATTCCCTGCAATCGTTGCCGGTGAACTATGCCGGTGTTCTGCTGGTAGTCCTGGGCATTGTGTTCTTCATTCTGGAAGCCACGGTCACGAGTTACGGCCTCTTGGCCATCGGCGGCGTGACCTCGATGATTCTTGGCTCGCTCATGCTCATCAAAACGGATGCGGAGTTTCTTCAACCCTCGTGGGGCATGATCGTGCCAGTGGTGGCGTTCGCCGCGATTGGTACGATGTTCATCGTCGGGATGGCCGTACGCGCCATGCATCGGCAACCCATGACGGGCAGCGAGGGGATGGTCGGATCGATCGGTGTGGCGAAGACGGCGCTAGCCCCGCAGGGACAGCTCGCGATCCACGGTGAATTGTGGGAGGCCGTCAGCGAGCACCCGCTGCAACCAGGGGATCAGGCCGAAGTCACGAGAATGGAAGGGCTCACGCTCTACGTCAAACCCGTGCTCCAAAAAAGAGAGGCCTAATCATAATGTTCATTCCTGTCGGGCTCCTGCTGTTCGCCATCCTTGTGGTCGTAGCCATCAAGCTGACCTTCAATATCCTCCGCGAGTACGAACGGGGGGTGATCTTCCGGCTCGGTCGCATTGCGAGAGGCCTCTATGGCGGCAACGGTCCTGGACTCGTCATCATCGTGCCCTTCATCGATCGATTGGTCCGCGTCAGTCTACGTACCGTGACAATGGACGTACCGCCCCAGGATGTCATTACGAAGGACAACGTCACCGTCAAGGTGAACGCCGTTATCTACTTTCGGGTGGTGGACCAGGAACGCGCGATCATCCAAGTGGAAGACTACCTGTATGCCACATCCATGATGTCTCAGACCACGCTCCGCAGCGTGCTGGGACAAAGCCAGCTCGACGACCTCCTATCGAAACGGGAACAGATCAATGCGGATCTCCAGCGGATCATCGATCAACAGACGGAACCGTGGGGCGTCAAAGTCACCGCCGTGGAAGTCAAGAATGTAGACCTACCGCAGGAGATGCAACGGGCCATCGCGCGTCAAGCGGAAGCGGAGCGCGAACGTCGCGCGAAGGTCATTCACGCTCAAGGCGAATTCGAAGCCTCCCAACGCCTCGCCGATGCGGCCGACGTGATCGGCCGGAATCCCGTCGCATTGCAACTGCGCTATCTCCAGACGCTCGTCGAAATCGCGGCGGAAAAAAATTCCACCACGATTTTCCCCATTCCCATCGATACGATCGCCCCCTTTCTGAAAGGGCTGATCCAGAAGTAGATGTGGCGATTGGGCTTGGTGCCCTATGGCCACCCCTACACACCTGCAGCAAGGTTGCCTCACCCCCTCTCAGACTTGCTCATTAAAACACTCTAATAGTGCTGTCTTTTCCTCGTGATTGCGATCCGCCGTTCTCATGAACGATCCAGCACAGGATTTGCTGCGTAGAGAGATAACAGAACAGCCCAGCAGTACAGAGCCAGAATGAATCGTTTGGCGGATCGCTGTCTCTCATAAAGTAGAACGGAAGAACGGGAGTCTGTTGAGGTCACGACCATACGGAGTAAGACATAAGATAGTCAGAGGAGGGACGACGACATGAAAAACAATCGATTCTCAACCCCTGAGCCGGAAGAGCTTGTCACGATTGCTAAGGACGTTGATGCAGACGATCCCGAGGCGAGCGACCTCCTGGATGTGATCGGCCGAGAGACATCCGAAGAGGAACAACCTGAGGAGCCGACAAAGGCGGTGACTCGTACCGCCGTAAGCGGCGGCCCATTCATGTTGGAGTCACTCTACTTTCGCTCCTTCGGCGAACGCGCCCTATTGACCAGAGAAGAAGAAGTCGAGCTGGCGAAGAAGATCGATGACGGAACGAGCACCATTCGGAAGGCTTTACGCCACGCCATACGAGTCTTCCCCCGGCTCAAGCGTACGGACTCTGTGCTCGAGGCGCAACGCACACTCCAGATGGTCAGAGGTTTGAGCGGACTCTCAGCCACCGCGATCGATAAAGCTGAGCATTGTCTCACCGAGATGATCAAGCAGGGAACGGGACAGCAGAAGCTTCCGATTGCCATCGCCAAGCAGCTTAAGGAAGGGTTGGCCACCCTCCGCTCCGCTCGGATCGTGCTCGAGCGGGCAAAGGACGAATTGGTGCGCTGCAACCTGCGGCTTGTTGTGGATGTCGCAAAACATTACACGGGCCGTGGCCTGACTTTGCTGGATCTCGTGCAAGAAGGAAATATCGGGTTGATGAAAGCGGCCGAGCGCTATCAATACCGCAAAGGGTTCAAGTTCAGCACCTATGCAACCTGGTGGATCCGTCAAGGCATCACACGCGCGCTGGCGGATCAATCGCGGACCATTCGCATTCCGGTTCACCAGACTGAAGCCTCACACCGCATCCTCCGCGTGACCAGACGACTCGGGCAACAGCTGGGCCGTCCGGCTCGACTCGAAGAAGTGGCGCAGGTGCTACGAATGAGACCGGAGCGACTCCACGAAACCGTGCAGGCCTTTCAAGAGCCGGTCGCCCTGGAGAAGCCGGTAGGTGACGGAAGTACGGAATTCGGGGAACTGCTCCCTGACCTGCAAGCCGTCCCACCCGATGCCCATGTGCACCGGACGGAAATGTCGCACCAGCTTGAACGTATTCTCGGCACGCTCACACCCCGAGAGCAAACCGTCATCCGGCTGCGCTTCGGGATCGGCCACGATCAGGCCTGCAC
Organism: uncultured Nitrospira sp.; assembly: GCA_964590025.1. Classification (GTDB taxonomy): domain Bacteria; phylum Nitrospirota; class Nitrospiria; order Nitrospirales; family Nitrospiraceae; genus Palsa-1315. The sequence continues at coordinate 2,604 of CAZPWD010000077.1, read as the reverse complement.
GCTGGAGCAGGTGGGGCAAGGCCTCTCGGTGACGAGGGAGCGGATCCGCCAGATCGAAGCGAAAGCGCTCAAGAAACTGAAGACCCCCGAGATTAAGGAAATGTTTGCCGCCATCCAGTAAGCCACAGACTCATGAAGCAGGAAGGGGCGAGGCCGATCCTCGCCCCTTTTCTGTTCTACGACTTTCACCCTGAGAGCACTTGTGCGACAATGAGGCCCACTCGAGTAAACGAGGCCCCATGACGAGTGCACACACAACACAGAAGAGTTCCCTCCTCTTTCGCTTCTTCACAATTCCATTCCTTCTCCTTCTTGTCATCGCCTTGGCACCCGCCGTCGGAAGCTTCCAGAATTGCGACATCATTACCACCGTCGACCAACATCAAATTTACAATTTCGGAGGCTTTTGGCACTCCCTCCGACCTTCCGGAGACCAGCCGACCCTGCAACTGACCATTCAGAGAAAGAACGCCCAGTCCACGATCTCGCATCAGAATCCATCGCTGCCGAAGGCTGTCACATGAGTCTCGCCAATGGATCACACCCAGGTCACGATTTCCCAGGGCAGGGGAGTGAGCCTTTCCCGACGCCTACCCCACAGGCGGGTACGCTCGTCAGGTTTTCGCAACCGATCCCCTATGCCGAGGCATGGACACTTCAGAAACAGCTACAGGAAAAACGGATTGCGGAGAGACAAGGGGATGTATTGTTGCTCCTTGAGCACTCGCCAGTCTATACCCTGGGCCGTACCACCCAACCAGCACATTGGGACTGCGGGGGAGAGGTCCTCCGCCGGACAGGCGCCAGCCTCCAGTTCGTAGATCGTGGCGGCTCGATTACCTACCATGGACCTGGGCAGATCGTGGGCTATCCCATCCTCAAGCTGTCACATTATTGCTCAGGACCGAAACAGTATGTACGGAAGTTGGAGGAGGTCTTGATCCATACACTCTTGCGATGGGGGATTGAAGGTTATCGCCTCGAAAGGAAACCTGGCGTCTGGGTGCGCTGGAATCATGCTGATGCGAAGATTGCCGCGATCGGAGTCCGGATCGATCATGGGGTCACGATTCACGGATTTGCGCTCAATGTCGATCTGGACCTATCCCCTTTTTCCCATATCATGCCCTGTGGCCTGACACAGTGCCACATCACATCCATGGCCGAGGTGCGGCAGTCCGCCCTGTCGTCCTCAGTCGTTGCGCAACAGATGGCGCAGGAATTCGCGCGGATATTCAACATTCAATGGATGAGTCTCCCGCCCGACATCATGGGGCAGGAGTACCATGATCACCACCTCACATTAACGTCCCCGCTGCATACCTGACCAAAGGAATACCCAATGCACGAACTCGACACACCGACTTTCCGACTAGCGGTTGCGCAGTTTGATCAAGCGGCCGAGGCCATGGAGCTTGATCACAATTTACGCGAGCGGCTGAAACTCCCACAGCGGTCGCTCATCGTCAGCGTCCCTGTTCGAATGGATGATGGCCGGGTCGAGGTCTATACCGGCTATCGTGTGCAGCACGATTCTTCCCGCGGCCCCTCGAAGGGCGGCATTCGCTATCATCCGGATGTGAATCTTGGGGAGGTTGCGGCACTTGCAATGTGGATGACCTGGAAATGCGCGTTGGCCGACCTGCCCTATGGCGGAGCAAAGGGTGGCATAGCGATCGCCCCAAAAAAGTTGTCGCGACCAGAATTAGAACGACTGACCAGGCGCTATGCAGCGGAAATCTTCCCGTTGATCGGGCCAGAAAAGGATGTCCCTGCCCCAGACGTCGGCACAGACGCCCAGGTGATGGCCTGGATCATGGACACATACAGTCAGCAAGTGGGGTATTCGGTGCCAGGCGTCGTCACAGGCAAGCCCTTATCGATTGGAGGAAGCCTCGGACGTGAGGAGGCCACTGGCCGCGGAGTGGTCTATGTCACCATGGAAGCGCTTCGCCACCTCAAGATCGACATTCGGAACACAACCGTGGCCATACAGGGGTTCGGCAACGTCGGGGCCCATACCGCTCGCATCATGCAGGAGTGTGGCGCACGCGTCATCGCAGTGAGCGACGTGAAGGGAGGTATCCACAATTCGGGCGGTATGGACATTCCGGAGCTCCTCACACGCTACAAGACCAGGGGCCAATCCCTCCGTGACACCAAGCTGGGAGACTGGCTCTCCAACGACGAATTGCTGCAACTCGACTGCACCGTGCTGGTCCCCGCCGCGCTATCCGAGCAGATCACCGAACGCAATGCCGCGAAACTGCGCTGCCGGATTCTCACCGAAGGGGCGAACGGTCCGACGACGCTGGGGGCCGATCGTATACTGCAGGACCAGGGGGTCTTTATCATTCCAGATATCCTGGCCAACTCCGGTGGCGTGATCGTGTCATACTTCGAATGGGTGCAGGATGCGCAGCGTTTTTTCTGGAAAGCTACGGACGTTCAAGAACGATTGCAAGATATTCTGAGCTCCGCCTTCCATCGAACATTACAGTTTTCTGTTTCCAAAAACACTTCCATGCGTATGGCCGCCCTGATGAGCGGGATCGATAAAGTCGCCCAAGCTCATCTCCATCGTGGACTCTATCCGTGAACTCC
>CAZPWD010000076.1:0-11558 GCA_964590025.1 uncultured Nitrospira sp. | reverse complement strand
GTCTTACCGTGCGCGTTCTGCGAGCAAAAAGGGCACCTGGCCGCTCCCCTCCTCATTCTTCTGAGGCCGCGCGTTGCGCGAGCAAGGGAATGAACTAGGTTGCCTATTCTTCTCTTAATCCCTCCACCACCGGCTGTCTTGCTGCCCAACGAGCGGGCCAGTAGCCGGCCACCAGGGCAGCCGTGAGTGCGAGTCCTACGGCTTGCAGAATCACTCCGCTTGGGACCGTCATCTGAATGGTCCAGCCAAAGGATTGTTTATTGATCACGTGGATGAGCACCAGGGCGAGCAGCAGGCCTCCCACGACACCCAGCACGGCCCCGATCAACCCGAGATAGGCCGCTTCCCACAGAACTAATCGCTCCACTTGCCTCGTGCTGGCGCCGATAGCCCGCAACGTGGCAAATTCACGTCGTCGCTCCAACACGGCCGTCACCAAGGTATTCACGATGCCGAGCATGGCCACCAGTACGGCAATGGCTTCAAGGACATAGGTCAACACGAAGGAGCGGTCGAAGATCTCGAGAATCTCTTGCCTCAACTCGTGGTTACGGATCACCAACGGTGTAACCGTCACCCCGTCCAGCCCGGCGACGTGCGTCACAATCGACTGCCGAACGTGCTCTGCATCGGCCCCGGCAGCCAGGTAGATGGAAAACACTGTCACCCGGTCGTCGTGCCATTCTCGCTGATACCATGTTCGATCCATCACCATCTTCCCGCCGTCGGTCGCGTAATCGTAAAAAATCCCCTCGACGGACACAGCAGCAGGTCCCGTCGGCGTCGTGATCGAGACCTTGTCCCCCTCGCGAAGCCGTAGTCGATTCGCCAGCACTTCCGACAGGAGCACGCCTCCGGTCTCGGCGGCCCTCAACAGAATTTCGGTTGAGTCTCCATGAATCATCAGATACCGGCTGCGCTGCGCATGGAGCCGAAGATCTCGTGACACCAACGCCACTGGCTGACCCGCGACATCTACAGACACATCACGAAGGGTATCGACCGCGGCAATGCCGTCGATCGCCGACAGGGTCGAACCCCACGTCCCTGGCAAGGCACGCGACGCTTGCCCGGCCTGCTTCCCCTGGAGCCAGGATTGCGGGGCCACGATGAGATCGGCCATCACGGTCTCGTCCACCCAGACCTCGACAGTGTCACGAAAACTGCGAACCATGACGGCCACACCGATCATGATCGACAATCCCACCATCAACGCCGATACCGTCACCGCATTCCGGCCAGGATGGCGCGCCGCCTGGTCTGCCGCGATGAGCCTGAGGCTCCCCCCGAGCATCATCGTCTTGCTCTCCTGGCGAGGGCGCCGCATGCCCAACGCCTGGATACAGAGTGGCGCAAGACAGGAGAGTGCCCCCAAGAGACAGATTGTCGCGAGATAGCCAAAGAGCGGCAGGTCTCCGACCGGGCCCATCAGCGAGCAGAGGCCTGCCAGCACCAACAACACGAGGCTGATCCACCCACACAGGCCTGCCCTCAGTTGATGTGTGGATTCATAATCTCCCGGTGCCAAGGCACGGACCGTCACAGTCCTGCCGGCTTCCACGCTGGGGCCCAAGGCTCCCACCATCGAGACCAGTGTCCCGAGCAGAACCCCTTTCGCCACTGCCACGAAGGTCAGCATGTCCATCGACAGGGTCAACCCGCCAGACGCGACCGGCGCATAGAGGTCTGAGATCGTTCGGCTTACGAGCGACACCAAACTCCCGGCCAGCCAGACCCCACCAAAACCTCCCAATAGCCCGCCAAGAAGACCGAGCAACCCTGCTTCCACGAGAAACAGGCCGGCGACTCGCCGCTCCGTCATTCCGAGTGCGCGATAGATGCCGATCTCGCGCCTCCGTTGCGCCACAGCAAAGGCTATCGTGTTGTAGATCAAAAACATCCCGACGAGCAGCCCGACCCAGCTCATGACTGATAGATTGAGCTGGAAGGCCCACACCATGTTTTCGACCTGCTTCGTCCGTTGCGCCGGCCGTTGCACGACAAGATGGGGAGGGAGAACCGCACGCACGGAGGCAACGATGTCGTCGAGCGGGCGATCAGGCGTCGTCACCAGCTCGATCCGATCCAACCGCCCGATTGATTGAAACAACAGCTGCGCCGCAGCAATATCCATGATGGCAAGCCGATCCCAGAGGGACGAGCGCGCCGCCTGGTTATGAATGAGCCCTGCGACTCGCAGCCGTACGAGACGCCCTCCCGCCATCACCTCGACGACACTACCGACTCCCAGGTTCCAGTCGGCAGCAACCTGACGACCAAGGTACAGCGCGTCCGGAGCCAGGAGCGCCTCCAGCTCCACGCCGGCATCAGCCTGCGGTATCTGAAATCCACGCGTCCCGACCTCCGCGAGTAGATCCAGTCCCAATATCTGAAGCGCCTGGCCACGCGGCTCCCCTTGGGCGACCACTACCGATTCTTCAATGACCGGAGCGGCGCTCACCACCCCCTCGACCGCACGGACAGCTGTGATCGCCGATTCATCCACTCCGAGATCACGGCCCGCAATTTCCAATGTGGCGGGACCGGCCACCGTCGTGACGGCTTGCTCGAAGGATCGCAGTACTTGAATGTTCGCCGTCCCGATGCCCACGGAGGCCAGAACACCCAGTGCCACTCCGGCGATGCTGAGCAGGGCGCGAAATGGTCGCTGGAGCGCATGAGCACGGATCAGGGCGATATGAAGCATGAGTGGTATAGTCATCTAGGGCCTAGCAGGATCCAGTCTCGCGCGGCTATCCTGCCGGCGCGAAGCTCAGGGGACAAATCATAATGGATGAGGGAGTAGGGATGAATCAAATCAATCGGGCCAGTAACGGAGCCCTGCACAAATCAGTAGTTTCGTTTACAGCGATACACACCTTTGTTAAACTCGCGTGAGTTAATGATAAGAGGTTATTGATGGGCGCGCGAACTGCTCTGAGCCGAAAAGTCCAGCCGCTACAGGAAGAGATCGACGCCGATCTCCTCACGCCTCGGCAGCGTGACATCCTTCGCCTGGTGTCGATCGGGCACACGAACCGTGAGATTGCGGAGGTGCTAGAGATCAGCGTGCGCACGGTCGAAGTGCACCGATTCAACTTGATGCGACGGTTGAATGTGAGAAACGTGGCACAATTGCTCCGACGGGCCCTGCAGCTGGGTCTCCTTGCCAAGACGTTCGGGGCCAAGTAGGCCTACAGTTCTTTTAGTTTTCCCCGGCAGTCCGCCAACCGCGTATAGCCCTTCTTGCTGAGCTGTGCCGCCAGCTCCGTTTCTAATCGTCCGAACGCGTCGACCCCCTCCTCGACCAAAACCGTCCCGATCTGCACGGCCGACGCGCCACAGAGCACATGTTCGAAGGCATCCACGCCATTGACTACGCCGCCGGTCCCGATGATCGGCATCCGCCCTTCGAAGATCTTCCAAAAAGCCCGCACGTTGGCCAGCGCGACCGGCTTGATGATCGTACCACCCAGTCCGCCGAACCCACCCTTGGGCTTGATGACGACCACCTCGCGCTCCGGATCGACGACGAGCCCGTTGCCGACCGAGTTAATCAGGTTGAGAAAATCGACCCCGCAACGGCCGATCACCTCTCCCATCACCGTATGATGGGCCGGATCGAAATACGGAGGCAACTTGACCCCCATCGGAACCGTGATCACCTTGCGAACCCGCTTCAGCAATCGCTCGGAGGCTTCGGCGTCATATCCGATCTGAGGTTTGCCTGGAATGTTGGGACAAGAGAGATTGACCTCGATCAAGTCGGGCTTCGCCGCATTGATCGTGGCCGCAATCGTCGGGAAATCGTCTTCACAGAGACCCGCCACACTGGCGATTACCGGCTTTCCGAGTGTCTTCAGTTCAGGAATGAGCGCGGCGTACGCCTTGTACCCGAGATTCGGCAAGCCCATGGAGTTGATGGACCCGCCGGGAAATCCATAGTACCGGGGTGTCGGATTGCCGTCGCGAGGCTCAACCGTCATCGACTTGGTGACGATGGCACCGGCACGAGATCGGCCGAGGGCCAGCAGTTCTTCACGGGTGACACAGAGGGCCCCTGAGGCATTCATGAAGCAACTGGGAAATCGCACGCCGGCAATGGAGATCGAAAGATCTATCACGCTACTACCGTGACAGGCTGGTGCTGCGTTCTCGTCACGAGCTGCCCATCCTTCATGGCCCAGACATAATCGGCAGCCTCCGCGGCCACGGTGCTGTGGGTGACCAACAGTACGGTTATGCGAAACCGCTGAACGAGCGACCGAAGGAGGACGATGATCTCGGCCCCATGCTGGGAATCTAAATTGCCGGTCGGCTCGTCGGCGAGAATGATCTGGGGCTGATGCACGATCGCTCGCGCAATCGCTACACGCTGCTGCTCCCCACCCGAGAGTTCGCTTGGGCGATGGTGTCGTCGTGCGGTCATCGAGACCAACTCAATCACCTCTTCGACGCGGGCTTGGACCGATGCCCCTCGCTCCCCGCGCAGCAACAAGGGAAACGCGACATTCTCCGCTGCCGTCAACCCGGGAATCAAATGGAATGCTTGGAAGACAATCCCGACTGTTTCCCGCCTGATCCTCGTCCAGTCGTCGCTCGTGAATCGACTGGTCGACCGCCCTTCGAGGAGGATATCCCCCGAGGTCGGCACATCCAATCCGCCAACCAGGTTGAGCAACGTACTCTTCCCGCAGCCGCTGGGACCGATAAACGCACAGAAGTCTCCCTTCGCCACTTCGACCGTGACCCGATCGAGCCCGGTGATGGTGTCGCCACCTCGCTCATAAATTTTCGACACCTGGTCGAATGCCACCATAGTGATCTGCTTCTCCATCCGTACCCTGACCCGCAGGATCACCGCGCGAGACACGCGAGACTGGCGGGAAAGGCGAGACAGGCGACGGTTCGAGGTCCGAAGTCCGCGGCATTCAGAACTTCGAACTCTGAACTTCGAACTTTGAATCTTGCCCGTCCTGCTTTTCTCGCGCGTCGTGCCCGTCGCGCATCGCTCGCGCCTCATCCTGCTGCCTTCGTATATCACAACCATTTACAGAGCAACAACCTTGACAGGCGCGGCACATTCCCATAGAAGAAGCGCACACATACGTGATTGGAGCGCTTCCCCTACGATGGTACGTGAAGACACACAGGATCGACTCATCGGATGGTGCCGTCAGGCCCTCCGGTTTGTGTTGCCGGTCGAATGCCTTACATGTGGTACCTCTCTCAGCACTGACCCAGTGCCCTTCTTCTGTAGCGCGTGCTGGCAAACCATCCGCCCACTCCAGCAGCCAGTTTGTGCCCGCTGCGATCAGCCGTTTGTCTCGCCAGCGGCCACGGCCTATACACCGAATCATCAATGCCAACAGTGTCAGGAACGGCCACCGGATTTTCAACGAGCCTGGACCCTTTTCCCCTACCTTCCGCCACTGCGGGAAGCCATCTGCTCATTCAAATATCGAGGCAAACATACACTGGCACGGCCACTCGCTCGCCTTATGATCAGCGCCCTGCCAAGCGGGATCGATGTCGACGTAATTATCCCTGTGCCCTTACACCCGGCCCGCTTACGAGCGCGTGAATTTAACCAATCGTTGCTGCTGGCCGATCAGCTCAGCCGTCATCTGGCTCGCCCCGTTTCAGCCACAAACCTCGTCAGGATCGCCGCCACCGATCCCCAAACCACATTAACGCGACAGGCACGGTTACAAAATCTACGGAAAGCATTTGAAATCCGCACTCCACAGGACCTCGCGGAGAAACGCATCCTCCTTGTGGATGATGTCTTCACCACCGGTACGACGCTGAACGAATGCGCGAAGACCCTACGAAAAGCCGGTGCCGGGCCCGTCTTTGCCCTGACGCTGGCCAGGACTGTCGATACTGGGCTGGTGCCGGATCGCTTCTTTGCCGAACAGGCTGCACAGCCCCTGACGACCATAGGAATATGATCGATGCCGTTGTACGAATATCGCTGCCTCGACTGTAAGAAGCGCAGCACAGTTCTTGTATTGAGCCTGGCCAATCAGGCACCGGCAGCCTGCTCCCATTGCACGAGCGCTCGGGTTGAACGAATCCTGTCTCGATTTGCCTCGCCGAAATCCGAGGAAGCTCGCCTTGAAGCTTTGGCTGATCCAAGCAATCTGGCCGGGCTCGATGAAAATGATCCACAGAGCATGGCTCGATTCATGAAAACAATGGGCGACGGGTTGGGTGAGGACCTCGGTGACGATCTCTCAGAGGCGATGGAGTCAGACGAGACCGGCTCCATGGAATCGGATAATACTGACAGGCTGTGACAGGCAATGTCATACATTTTCACTTGACAGATCGCTCCAGTTTCCCTACCCTGGCAACAGTATCCGAAGCCTCGTGAGGCATATGGATTCCTATCGAACCAGGTTTTTCAATGGCCAAAGAGCCCAAGAGCGAGCTGATGACGGCGGAGGAGACCTGCCGCTATCTCAAGATCACCCCGCGTACGCTCTATCGTTACCTACGGAGTCGCCAGATTCCCGCCTTCAAGCTTGGGAAAGAATGGCGCTTCGTACGTTCGGATCTGGAACAGTGGATACGCGATCGCACCAGAGCCACGCTAGCATCGTAAAGGACAGGCTACATTGATGTTCGCCGGTGAATACCTGTGCAAAGTGGATGAGAAGGGGCGGTTTATCGTTCCCTCGCCGATCCGTGAGCAGGTCGAGTCGGAGGGGCAGGCCGTCGTCTTCCTCAAAGGCCCCGAGGAGTCGACGCTCATCTACTCCATGAAAGAGTGGGAAAAAGTCCTCGAACGGACGAAAGCCACGCTCGATGAAGACCAGAGTCGACTGTTCATGCACTTCGTCGTGTCAGAAGCCGGCACATCAGAGATCGACAAAGCCGGACGCATCCTGATTCCGAGTCGGCTCAGAAAAATTATTCCGTTGGATGAGGACCAGGAAATCATTCTGGTCGGCTTGTACCATCGCATGGAGATCTGGAATCCGAGCAAATGGCGTCGTTATATCGCCCAATCTGAAGAGCGGTACGAGCAGAACATGTCCAAGATCCTCAATCTCCTGTAAGCTGGCGCGCATGCCTACGTTTCGGCGCCCGACCCGGCTTCCCTCCTCTCCACGGGCCGTTCGCATGATCTCCTACCGGAACCCTGACAAGAAAGTCGCGGTGCCACGTATCGCCACGAGAACGGCTCCTAGCTCCCGCATGCCTGCATCCCCATCATCGCACCCACCGACCGAGAGTCATGCGGTAGCCTTGACCCTTCCTGTGCCTCCCAGCGTGAACCATCAATATGCCACAGTGAATGGCCGACGATTAATCTCTTCGGCTGGTCGTGCCTATAAGGCCCAGGTGGGACAACTCGTGTGGCTGAAGTTGGCGCAGTCCGCTCACCGGGCTGCCCTACTTGCACGACTCCAGTCGGACTGGCTCGCCCTGTCCATCCGGTTCTATTTTACCTCGGCCCTACGACGAGACGTCGATGGCGGGCTCAAGATCGCGCAAGATGCCCTCTGTGAGGGACTCGGCATCAACGACAACCGCATCGTCGAAACCCACCTCTACAAACACATCGATAAGGACAACCCTCGCATCGAAGTGCGTTTGACGCCTGCGTCCAGTTCCTAGCAGGATGCTGAAAAAGTCCGCCAGCATCGTTCTCGCATCGCTCAGAGGCTCAACGTACCGAAGCGTACGCCTCGCCTCTTCGCTCGCTGCGGCCTTGCTGAACGGCCTTTTTGAGCATCCTGCGGAAATATTCTTCTGTTGTGCCACACGTGCGAACCATCGACGTTCTGGCCTGCCTACATAATTTTTCCGCAGCCTGCTAGGGCGCCTCGATCCTCGGCGGATCCACAAGACTCCTCATTTTCGCGACGAACCATCATGAATAATGCGGGCTAAGATCTGCGCTTATTCGTACCGAAGCGCTTCGATAGGATTGAGGCGAGCGGCCTTGTTGGCAGGGTACAATCCGAAGAACAGGCCGACCACGAGTGAGAAGAAGAACGCGAGCATGATGACGTCGCCGGAGATGATGGTCGGCCAGCCGGCAATCAGCGTCGTCAACTTCGCCCCGGTAATCCCCAGTACGATACCTAACGCGCCTCCCACCAGGCTCAGCGTCATGGCCTCGATCAGGAACTGCATCACGATGTGGTGGCGTTTCGCTCCCACCGCCATGCGCACCCCAATCTCTCTCGTCCGTTCCGTCACGGACACGAGCAAGATATTCATGATGCCGATCCCACCGACTAACAGGGACACGGACGCAATGGCGAACAACATCATTGTCAAGGTCTCACTGGTGCCTTCTTGGACCTTCCCAATATCGACCTGCGTCCGGATCGTAAAATCGTCGTCCTGCTCCGTCTGAAGCCGGTGCCGCGCCCGCAACACCTCTCGAATCTGCTCAGCAGCCATCGGCAAATCCTCGACCTGATCGGTCGAGCCGAACATCGCCCCGACGGACCCGATGAATGACGTCCCGAACACCTTCCGTTCCGCCGTGCTGAAGGGGATGAAAATCACATCGTCTTGATCGGACCCTTGCGCCGACTGGCCTTTAGGCGCAAGGACTCCAATGACACGGAACGGCACGTTCTTGATGCGAATCACCGCCCCCACCGGCTCTTCGCCTGGTTCAAACAGATTCCCCACGATCGTTTGGCCGATGAGTGCAACTCGGGCGGCACTATCCAAATCCGTCTGAGTGAAGGGGCCTCCACTCGTAAAGGACCAGTCCCGAATAGTAAGGTAACTCGGTGAGATGCCGTTAATCGGTCCGTTCCAGTTTCGGTTTCCATAGACGATTTGCATGACATCGCGCCTGGCCCATCCGGTATCGGCCAGCAAGGGGATGCGCTTTTTCAGGTCCACGGCGTCGGACACATTCAGCGTCACGGCGCTCCCCTGACTTCCTCGTACGCCGCTCGCAGAGGTCACCCCGGGAAAGATGATGATGACGTTTGTGCCCATTGTCGCGATCTGCGCTTGCACGGCCCGCTTGGCGCCCTCACCGATACTCACCATTGCAATGACCGCCGCCACGCCGATGACAATCCCCAACATCGTGAGACCGGCACGCAGCCGATTTCGCGCCAAGATCCGCAGCGCGGTGAGAATCGTGAGCCACACAAACGCCGACATCTAGCCCTCATTATTCATGACGGTTCGTTGCGAAATCGCGGAGCCGCGTCGCGAGACCAGCGCGCGGAGCCGTGAGGACCCGATGCGTACTCGTGCAGTACGGTGAGGGTCCGAGGGGCGAGCCCGCTGGCCGGAGGCTCGTCGTAGCAGCGGATCGGGGATTGTAGCAGAAGCGTTCATGAATAATGCGGGCTAGACCCCCACTGGGCTGGACGGTGGCCGCGCTTTGGTCGCGCGGTCGCTTAACACTTGTCCGTCTGTGATCACGATCGCGCGCGCGGCATAGGCCGCGACATCCAATTCGTGCGTCACCAAAATAATCGTAATCCCTTCATCGCGGTTGAGCGATTCCAGGATTCTCATAATTTCCTGGCTCGACTGGGTGTCGAGGTTGCCGGTCGGCTCATCGGCAAGGAGCAACGAGGTCGACGTGACCAGTGCCCGAGCAATCGCCACGCGCTGCTGCTGGCCTCCGGACAACTGGGTTGGATAATGGTGCTCTCTGCCCTGCAGCCCCACCCGCCCCAACGCCGCTGCGGCCTGTGCCCGTTGCTCTTTGAGCGAGAGCCCTCGATAGAACAGCGGAAGCTGCGCATTTTCGAGCGCGCTGGTTCTGGGAATGAGATTGAAGCTCTGAAAGACGAACCCGATCTGCTGATTGCGGATACTCGCCAACTGATCGGGCTTCAGGTTTCCCACCTCTCTCCCATTCAACCGATAGCGCCCCTTCGTCGGTTGGTCGAGGCAGCCCAGAATATTCATCAGGGTGGACTTGCCGGAACCGGAAGGCCCCATGACGGCGACGAACTCACCCTGTTCAATCGTGAGGCTCAGGCCGCGCAAGGCTTGGACATCCATGTCGCCGACCCGATAGACCTTCCACACATCTTCGCATTCGATCAGCGAGTCCATATACATTCCTCGATCTGACCTAGTTTCTTCTTCACCACCTCAAAAGAAACTGGCAGGGTCTGGGTGCTTTCTCCTGCGCGCGTCCAGCGAGCACATTCCGATCGTGCGCGCTGCGCGAGCACAGAAAGCTCCCGCACCCTGCCCACGCCCCCTACATCCCACGATTACGCGAGGAGCTCCGCTGTCCGCCGCTCCCAAAACCTGGAGGCAACTCGCTTCCACTCCGGTCGCCTTTGGGTCGCTCGATCCCCACGACCACCAGCGCGCCTTCAGACAACCCCTCCGACACGATCTCCGTTGCCAAACCATCAGAAATACCCGTTTGGACCTGCATAGATTCCAGTTCTCCCGACGGTCCCTGCTTCCAAATGGTTCGACTAACCGCCGTGGCCCCCCTGCCTGCCCCTGCAGCCTGCTCTGGTTCCTTCTCTTTGGTCGGCTTGCTGACGAGCGTGGAGCGATCTGCCTGGCCCGCCGTCGGAGGTGTGAATCGCAACGCGGCATTCGGCACTTTGAGCACGGCGTCTCTTTGAGCCACGACGATGGAGACGTTGGCGGTCATCCCCGGCTTCAGGCGGAGATCCTGATTATCGACGTTGACCACGACGTTATAGGTCACCACATTCTGCACATTGATCGGTGCAAGGCGAACCTGACGAATCGTGCCGGCAAATTGATACCCTGGGTACGCATCGACCGTGAAGGTCGCCTCTTTCCCTTCGGTGATCCCCCCGATATCTGACTCACTGACGTTGGTGTCGACTTGCATCTTCGTCAGATCGAGCGCGATCAAGAAGAGGTTCGGTGTGGCGAAACTGGCCGCGATCGTTTGACCGACCTCCACGTTTCTGGCGACCACAATCCCGTTTACCGGCGAGCGAATGACGGTGTACTTCAAGTCCAACTCTGCGGCACTCAGCGCTGCCTCAGCCTGTTTTACTTGCGCCCCAGCCACGTTCACCTGCGCCTCAGCCGCCTGGAAATTTGTCGCTGCGACGTCGACGTCGTTCTGAGAGACGAACTGCTGGGCCACCAGTGATTTCACCCGATCCAGTTCGCGCTTGCGTTGAGCCAGATCGGTTTTGGCTCTTGCGACATTCGCTTTCGACATTTCAAGATTGCTGGCAGCTTGATCTCGACGGGCTTTGAACGGCTCGGGATCGATCGCGGCCACGATATCGCCGGCTTTGACCACCGAATTGAAATCGGCATGCAGGCTCTTGATCATGCCGGACACCTGCGTCCCGACCTGAACCGAGACGACAGGATTGATTGTTCCCGTCGCAGTCACGAGCGAAATGACGGGACCTCGCTCGACCGTGGCGCTCCGATATCGAACCGGGACTTTGCGCTCCCCATTGAAGAAGACGTAGCCTCCGATCGTTAATCCGACGGCCAGGACACCAATGATCATGACGGCACGACGCATCGACTCGTTCTCCAATTCCCTCGCCGACTTGGAATCCATTGTATCAACAAGGCTGAAGGGAATCACC
>CAZPWD010000075.1:0-11648 GCA_964590025.1 uncultured Nitrospira sp. | reverse complement strand
TTTATAAGGGGTGGCTGGGATGATCCCAACTGCGCGCGTCCAACGAGGGCTTTCTTAAGCCGCGCGTTGCGCGAGCACGGGGATTGTCCCAGTTACCCCGCCTCCTTTTTCAGCATCCTGCTACAGCTTCGCAACTGGGTCGATGACAAGCTGAAACCAGGGCGCGACGGCTTTCTGCCCATTCCGCTCTTTGTTCTCACCGTTCCACACGGCAAACGACACGGTTTGCACCCGGCCGGGAATCAGCTTGGCTTCGTTCTCTTGCTCTTCACTCACCAAGGGTCTGCGCATGACGACATGCCACACCCCGTCTTTCCACGCAGCTTTCCCCTGAACTCGGCCCTGCTTCTCTTTGGTCGTCAGGGTACTAAAGCCCCCACCGATGAGGTCCTCGACAGAAGAGACCCGGCGCGGAATGACTTCAAACGTCCTGACGCCGTCGCGAGCTTTCTCGGAAGTCTTGGCGGCACGGCGATCGATATCGCTCTGCCAATCGGCTTTCCAATGCCAGATATTGATGTAGTGATCGAGTTGGCCCATACAGAAAAATGCGGGAGCATCGCCGAGCGGCAGTCCGATCGCGACTCCGTCCCGAAAGGTCCCCGGCGTCAGACGGTCGTTCTTCGTGTTGTCCTGCCATTCGAGCAGAAACGCGATCTCGGTCCCATTGTGGAGCGACCGCACGGTCAAGGCTCGCGCGGTCGGCTCCGGCCAGACCGGCCTTGTAATGACCTGACCGCTCAACGGAACTGTCATCGGCGAGACCTTGGCCCAGGAGACATCCTCGGGCCCCGTCGGCAGTTCCCCCTCGACAAGGCGCGCGCGAATAATCATCCCCTCGGAACTGACGAGGGGCACGCCAAAGCCTACCAAGACGCCGGCCACAACCAGAATGAAGAGGAACAGGAGAAGTAACGGGCGGGAATAAATCTTCGTCGTCGTACGCACTATGCAAGGTCCTCGGGTGACCGGCGCGAGCATATCGTGATGGGCTCAGACTACCACACGGCCAGAGCGGGACTGCAAGTGAATTGCTACCAGAGTTTCACGCGGCGAATTTTGTTTTCGCCCCGTTCGCAGATGTAGAGATACCCCTGGGAGTCCAGTGAGAGTCCGACTGGAGAGTTGACGACGGCCTCCACTCCGAGGAGTCCGTCTCCATGTTTCACCTTCCCTGCCGACTCTTTCGCCACGAAGCGCGCGGCGCCGCAGCCACCCATATTCTTGTCGTCGTAGCCGCTGTCGCCGTTGCCCGCCACCGTCGTGATCAGGCCGGTCGCGACGTCCACCTTGCGCACGCGATGGTTCATCGTGTCGGAGATGTAGAGATTGTCCTGTTGATCGACCACCACGGCTTCCGGCGCATGGAGCATGGCTCTGATCGCCGGCTTGTCGTCACCGTCGTAGCCGTACCGGCACACGCCGGCCACTGTCGAGATAATGCCGCTGCGGTGATTGATGCTGCGGACGCGGTTACTGCCCTTGTCGACGAAAATAATATCGCCTTTCCCGTTCACCGTGAGCCCGACGGCATCATAGAGGCGGGCCTCGAGCGCGGGCTTTCCATCGTCAAGATACATGGACATGTCCAGTCCGTCTGAACAGACCGGCATGAGCCAGCCATGGTCATCGCTGAAATCGATACCGATGGCATCGCCGGAGAGTACAACCAAATTCCTCGCAACGAGGGGCTGCTCACGGGCCTCGTCTTCGGCCGTCCAGGTCCCGGCCACGGTCGTGACCATGCCCGTCCTGGGATCGTAGCGACGGATTCGGTGCGCCTGGGTGTCGGCGATGTACATCACGTCGTTGGGGTCAAAGGCGATTGCGGCCGGCCAGGTAAGATTGACCTCGCGGGCCGGACCATCTCCGTTGAACCCATGCTGCCCGGTGCCGATGATCGTGGTGATGATGCCGGTCTCATGGTCCACTTTCCGGATGCGGTTACTGCCGGAATCGCAGGTATAGAGGTCGTTGCGGGAGTCAAACGCGACGTCGAGCGGTAAATAGAGCCCGGCTTCTCCACAGGGGCCTTCGTCGCCGCTATAGCAGGTTTCGCCAATGCCGGCAAAATTATGGAGTGTGCCTTCCCGGAGATTGACCCGCCGGATACGATCGGACCCGGACTCGGCAAAGTAGAACCAGGTCTCGTCCTTGTCGAGCGCGGCGTGATGGGGCAGTGGAATCCCGCACTTGACCGCCCGTTTTCCGTCGCCGGTGCTCCGGGCCTTGCCATTGCCTGCGAAGGTCTCGATATAGCCGGTCGCGAGCTGAAGCTCGGTTTCCATCTGGCTGTGGCCCTATCCCGGCTGGTTAGCCGCGAGAAGCTGAATGAACCGTCGCGGCTGGCTGTTCCACGGAAGCCGGTGCTTGCACCGTGGGTTGCGGAATCGCTTGCTGCGGAGCGGCTGCCATATTCTGCTGGGCCGCTTGGGCTTCGGCTTCAATCCCGTCCGCTTCATGCGCGGACTTCTTGAAGCCTTTGATCGCCTTGCCGATCCCTTCCCCCAGCTGCGGCAATTTTCCCGCGCCGAAGATGATCAGCACGATGGCGAGGATCAGGATCAACTCTGTAATACCAAGACTCCCAAACATGGTGTGTTCCTCCGTATGAATGGGTGAATCAGGATGCGCTGCTCTCTTTCGCCCGTTTGGAAAATCGTTCCTTCAACCGCTTCCGCGCCTGCTCCGCCTGTTCGAACATCTTCGCCTTATCGTAGACGCTGATCAAGTTGTAGTAGGCCAACGGCTCCTCGGGATTCTGTTCAACGGCCTCTTCCATGACCTTAATGGCGAGATCTGTCTTCTTGTGATTCAGTGCCAACTCCATCAGCTTGAAACTGCCCTCCAGATGCTTCGGGTCCAATTCGAGCGTGCGGATATAGCATTGGATGGCCATATCGATGGTGTTGTAGTCCGAGACCTGGGGATTATCGAGTTCGACATAGACTCCTGCTAAATTGTACCAAGCCATGGGATCGTCCGGCGTAATTTCTACGAGGCGCTCGTAGTAATCCTTGGCTTCCATGAATTTCTTTTTGTCGGCATAGACCCGTCCAAGATTGAAGAGCGCCAGGACATCGTGGGGGAACACGTCGAGCGCATGCTTGAACTCGGTTTCCGCTTCGTCCGTCATGGCCTTCGTCGCGTAGATCGTGCCCAAATTCGAATAGTACATCGCGAGCGACCGATTCATCTCTGCGCGGAGCCCCTCCGCCATCTCAATCGACTTCTTGACCTCAACGAGCGCGTCATCCATCCGGCCTTTGCTGAAATACAGCTCGCCTAATCGGCAGCGGGCCTGGAAATCGTCGGGCTCGGCCGCCAAGAGCTTTTCAATCTCGGCGATTTCTTCGTCGGGGCTCAGCGGCTGATCGCCGGGATCGACGATGGTCTGGCTTTGTTCAGGCGCAGAAGCGGTTGGTTCGTTCATACGATTTCCTGTCGTAAAAAAGTCTGTTGGCCCGCATTATTCATGACGGTTCGTCGCTAAATCGCTAAGCCGCGTCGCGAGATCGGCGTGCGGAGCCCAGGGGACTGGCTCCGCCGTCTGCGGCGGTGCCTGTCCCGCTGTTCCTCGGACGGGGACAGGCGCCAAAAAGTAGGGCGCCAGTCCCCAACAGTACGTGGAGGGTCCGAGGGGCGAACCCACCGGCCGAAGGCTCGTCGTAGCAGCGGATCGGAGATTGTAGCAGAAGTGTTCATGAATAATGCGGGCTATATATGTCCGCCCGCCAATGAATCCCGCGTGCCGACCATGGGAGCGTTCGTTGCCGGCGCCGAATCCGTCGCATCACGCCGATGCCGGTCCATGGTCAAGAGCATGGCGCCGAGCACCACCATGAGCGTCAGGTTCGAATACAGGAGCGCATACCCCGCAATAAACATCAATCCCAGACCATACCCGGCAAGTCGCCCCATGCTGAGTAACTTAATGACCGTGTACGACCAGCACAACAAGCCCGTCATGTAGAACGCAAACGGGAGAAAAAACGTGTAGCCCATGCCGAACTGAAAAATCCACCCAATGCCGTCTGCCGCCTTACGAATGTTATTGGCCATTCCAGGGTCATACCGATTGAGCAGATAATCTAAGAACAGCATCAGAGTAAAAACGGACCCGGCGGTCGCCCAAAACCAGATGGCGCGGCGGCGTTGCCGCTGATTGCGCGTCCGAAATGAGACGCCCCGCCCATAGGCCCCCATCACCAGGATGCTGGACAAGACCAATAGCCCTTCACCCCCGCGATGGGCCTCGTACACGAAGGGCGGGGCCGCCACGGTTCCGATAAAACTATAGATGGTGGACATGATCTGATAATACAACCAGCCCCCGACCCCCAGGAGATAGGTGATGCCCATGGCGCGATGCGACCACTCGGTGTGGGTGGAGAGGTATTCCACCATCAGACAGATCAACACGACCAGCGCCACGAAGTTATAAATTGCAGACCCCAGGAAGGCGGGCGGGATCAACAAGAAGCCCACCGTGAGGAGCAACAGGAGCGCGACACAGGGAATGACGATTATGTTCGATCCCACAAACCCACGACCGGCCATCCGATTGATGCCCCCCACACCCAGGGCAAGAAACAGCAGAATTGCCACAACATTGAGCAGCCACTGCCCGATCTGCGTCAGTGCTGTGAAGGTCGGGATAATCCACTCATGCGCCTGGGCCAGCTTGCTGAGATGCATCCCTAACCGCGACACGAGCCGATACAGGATCAATTCCGAGAAGGAGACGATCAGGACGAGCTTGACCGTGTACTGAAACAGAAGGGATTGATCGCTAAGCTTCCCCGTAATCCGGTCGATGGTGGGATTCGTGGCAATCACTTTGTACACCCTTGAGGGAACTGAAAATTATACCGATCGAGAAAAGACAGGGTCAACGTCGTGCGGGACAGGCTCATCACAACCCCGCCGGCTGCGGCACGCGCACTTCCTGGGCCTTTGCCCGTGCGATATACAGCAATCCATCGGCCATCGAGTAGTTGAACGGCAACTCGCACACGACTTCGCTGACCTTTTCGTAGACATGCTGATACATGCGCTCGGCTTCGTCCGGCGTCATGCCCTCCGACACTTCATAGAAGAAGCCCAGGCTCAAGTCCTCTGCCGACGGGCGCATGATGCGTCTGATTCCATAGCCGCCAGGGTCGCTCATGATCGGCGCTTCCTTTTCCAAATCGAAGAGGCACGGCTGACAAGAGAACCCGTACGATCCGTGAAGCCGCTTGTTCTCCACGATAAAATTCATGGTCTCCCGGGCTTCTTCTTCCTTCTCGGTCGGGAACCCCACAATGATGTAGCAATGCACCGCGATCCCCAGGTCGATACAATCGTCGGCAATGCGCCGCACCCATTCCTGCTTGATCCCTTTCTTCATGAAGTCCATCACGCGCTGATTGAAGGACTCCAGTCCGAACACGATCTTCAGGCACCCGGCATCCCGCATCGACGCCAGGAGTTCACGGGTGAGATGCTTCTCGAATCGCATTTCACAGGTCCATTTGATATCCAGCTTCTTGTCGATGATCTGCTGGCACAATCGTTTGGTCGGCGAGAGGGCAAAGCACTCGTCGGTAAAGAAGAAGCGTTGGGCCCCATACCGCTGCTTGAGCCATTTCAAATCCTCGACGGTTCGTCCCGGTTCTTTCTGCCTGAAGTTCTGGTGATCCAGCGTGAGGGCACAGAACGCACAATCCTTGTAGTAGCAGCCTCGTGAAAACTGCACAGGCAGTACCGGCTCCGGCGACAAATACAGCCCGAGCGGGAAGCCGTCGTAGTTGGGGGCCGGCAGCTGGTTAATATTTTCAGAATAAAACGGCTGGTTGACCGTAATCTTCCCGTTCTGGCGATAGATCAGATTCGGGACTTTGCTGAAATCTTTTTTCCCGGCCAATTGATTGACGAGTTCGAGCAACGCGGTTTCGCCCTCGAACACGATGATATCGTCGGTCAGATCGAATAGACTCGGGCAGCGACGCACGTTGTCGACCAATCTGGTGAAGATGCTGCCGCCAATGGTCAGATGGACGTTGGGAGCGGCTTCCTTGATCAAACGACAAAGTGTCAGACCAGGGATAATCTGCGAGGTCGCCGTAATCGAGACGCCGATCAAGTCCGGCTGGTCACCGACAATCGACTGAATGAAGTGCTCACGAAAGAGCCGGATGTAGGGGTTCTGGGATTCATCCCTGATGATCTTCATCAGGTCTTTGGATGAATAGATGGAATAGCTGCTGAACTGATTGTCGACGACCGTCAGTCGGGTCGGGAAATAGAGCGTGGAGAGCACCTCCAGCCATTTGTCGATGAGAAAGAGACTTTCCTTATAGGATTCGAGATCGTAGAAGCCCTCCCCGCGGAGGGTCTCCTTGGCCGGCTCAATCCGATCGATGAGATAAGGAAAGCGGTCCAGCGATTCCACAACTCTCGCCAAATGCTCGGCACTTCCAGGTCCAGTTTCTCCAGTTCGTTCCCGCTCAAGCGTGCGCTTTTTATCGACCAACTCCTGATAGAGCCCCGCCCCATAGGATTGGGTGACCACCCGGTCTAAGAGCTCGATCCCAAGATCGCGCTGGGAGACGTCAGGTACGCCGCCCTGAGCCAAAAACCCCGCCAACGAGGGAAGGCTCAGATAGGGCTGTGACGGATGCCACGTTGGAGGAAAGAGCAGTGAAACCTTCATGCTAATTCACCACCAATTGGATGGGAACTAAGATAATTTCTCAATAAATCCGACTTTTTTATACACTCCGGTATCGGCCAAATGCAACCCTCGGAGACTCTCACTTTATCCTGGCGGAGCTCAGGGGACTGGCTCAGCCGTCTGACTTGGGCGAGCTCAGTCGAACCCGGCGGTGCCTGTCCCGCTCCTCAAACGGGCCACGAAAACGGAGACATTCTGTCCGCTTTTCTCCCTCCCATTTTCAATTGGACTTCCATATATCTTGGCACCTAGAATAAAAAATGATTCGGTTTTGCCGTCACTTTGGGAAAGGATTGATGCCTATGACACTATTCAGGAAATCAATAGCCGTGGTGCTGACAGGGGTTCTGGTTACAGCTGTAGCCGTCGCACTGCCTCTTCTACCGGTATTTGGCGAAGGTGGCGCGCGGCGGGACGTTGTGCTTCATGAACTTGAGCGCAACGCCACGGTCATGGATATGCTCTATCTGGTCGAGTTCGAGGCGACCCAAGCAGGAGCTCCGACGAGCCGCGAGCAGACGATCGAGCTGCTCGACAAACTCGTCATCCCAACCCTCGAGAGTCTGGGGAAGGACGGCAAGGTCCGTGCAGGAGGCATCGTCGCCGGTGCCCGCGCCGGGGCCTTCGTGGTTGGAGCCACGTCGAATGATGAGGTGACTGAACTCGTTCGTGCGCTTCCCGCCTGGGGCATCATGCAGTGGAAGGTGACGCCGCTCGAGACCTTCGCTCACCGGGCCGACCTCGAGAAGAAGGTGGTGCAGGGACTCCGCGCGCAGAAGTAGTTCGGCGCACAAATGAGAAACCCCAGCCCGGCCTGACGCCGGACTGGGGTTTTCTCGTTACGCTATCACTCTTACCCCTAGAGGGAGGAGATGGTCTTTTCCAGAGGGGCTCCCCTGCTACAGCTTCAGGGTAAACCAGGTGGAGAGCGCCTTCATGCCGTTACGTTCAATGTTGTTACCATCCCACACCGCAAACGCGATAGGCACAGACATTCCCGCCTTGAACTGGGTATCGTTGGCATCACCGGTTTCCAACGTGCGCTTCACCACCACACGCCAGGTTGGGCCAGAGTATCCACCACCCTTGACGGAACCAGCAGGTTCCCACACACCGTTTCCGATGACATCCTGATGCGCTTGCGTCGTGAGGGTGCTGAAGCCGTTGGCATTCAGATCTTCAACCGAGCTCACGCGCAACGTCGGATCGGACATGATGTTGCCCGACCAGATGCCAGGATTGAAGGGCCCCAGGCTCCGGCCGATCCGGTCCGGATAGGTCACGCCGCCCGCCGGCTCCTCGAAATAGTAGTCCCAGAAAATGCCGGGGTATTGGTCGTCCACATCCCAGATGCCCGCGCTATCCTTGCCGAGGTCCTTCTGCCACTCGGCGTTCCACCGCCAAATGTTGGTGGTGCCGCCTGACTGACCCATGCACTGGAAGGGTGGCGCTCCAGCCGTGTTGACTGGGAACATGACCGCCGCCTGATCCCGGAAGTCCTGGGGACCAATGGTCGTATCGTTCTTGGTCTGATCGCTCCACTCTATGCGCAAACCGAGCTCTTTGCCGTTGGTCATGGCTTTCACGAACACCGACTTCACCGAAATATTCGGGTGCATCGGCGTAGTGATCAGCTGCCCGCTCAACGGGACAATCACCCCGGGCACACTCTCCCAAACTGGGTTCGCGCCGTCCATCGGGATCGCTCCCTTGACCACCTTCGCCGGAATCGTCACCGGCTGGCTGACAGCCAGCGGAACCCGCCCGATCGTCAGCATCACGCCGACGATCAACGCAGAGAGAAGAATGCCAAACACCACACGCTTGCTGTGTGTCTGCACTACTCTCATAGGATACTCCTCCTCTCGATTAAAAAAAGTAAGATCAATATCGTGCCAACGATCAAGGCGGAGAGAGCATAGTGAAGAGGGCCAAAATCACGCCAACGATCAATGAAGCGAGAAGAATGCCAATCATCATCAGCTTGCTCTGTGACTGCTTTACTTCTTTAGGCTGCTCAACATTTTTCACAGGATACTCCTCTTCTCTGAAAAAAAACAAGAGCGATGGCCCAAGATAACTGCTGACGAACAACACATAGAGACCTTCACGGATACGGACAAAGGTTAGGCGGTTCCGACCGGCCCCTCCTCCTTGTCTTTGCCTTGATCTTTCTTGTCCAAAAATGATTCTGCCCCAACTTCGTTCAGCAACAGACTCAGTTCATTTCCCTGATCCTGCGCACCGCACTCATACGTCTGGCCTTCCGGTGAATTGAACGTCGCCGGGCGGTAATCGGTTTCCGAGTAGGGCTGGGGAACGACGCCTAGGAACACGGCCTCGAAATCCATCCACTCCGCCATCACGTCCGCCACGTGTTTGTACAAACCGGATGCAGCTTTCTTGACCAACATCCTGCAAAACAGCGGGACCCACCGGCCGATATGATTCTTGACAAACTTTTTCTGCGCGTCCAGGACGATCTGAGTCTTGTCCGCTCCATCGTGACAGCGGGAATAGGACTCTTTGTAAGCCAGGAAATGCATGAACTCGAATTCGACGCTCAAATGATCCAGTCGCTCATGGATATCCTTGGACAATTCCACTCCGAACGCACGATAGAATCCGGCGATATCGCCCATGACTTGCGATTGAGCAAACACGTGGTCGTTTCCGAAAAGCGTTTCGTAGGGAGGGCAATCGAGCGTGATGACATTACTGAACACTCGGCGATGCTCGGCCTGCAGATCGCTGAGTTGCCAGTTGACACATTCTGACGCGACAACTTTCTCGATCTGATCGAACTGCTTGCGCAGCAGCACCAGCTGTTGTTTGGCCCGCTCACCGCCGATGCCGTCGAGTGCCTGGTCCAAGGCGTCGATCGCCGCTCGCCCATCCTCGACGAACTCTCCGCATTGCACATAATCAAGAAACTCATCGTCTTCAGGATAGAGCAGGCTCCACGACACAAGGAGATAGAGCTTACTGCGACTGAGGGCACGTTCGACTGCGGGTGAATCTTGAATGGCCGGCGAAGTCGGAATGACCGCGGCCACGGCCGGAGAATTTGTTTGCACCGGCTGTTTACTCGTCATGAGAATCAGCTCCTCGGTTTACCCGGTTGCCCACATGAATTTTCAGGGTATTTGAGGTCAAATCTTTGGCACAGGATTTTGTATGGTAGGTACCGACCCAGGGGTTGTCAAGCGCGATCTTCCCCTTCGCAAGAGATAATCTAAGTCGATGATTTCTCAAATTATTCTCCCTCGCGATGCGCACCACTTCTCTTCAATTCCTTACTTGCATTCAGACCTGTACTTCTGAATCACGAGAGCGACTGCGCCAACAATCTAAACGGTGTGACCCGAATGGCCACGTGATCGTTCACTGTCTGGCACACTTGTTCGCACAGCCCGCATCCGACGCAACGCTCAGTCGTCACAACAAGACGTTGTGTGCCAAAATCCATCGATAGGGCATCCGTGGGACATTTCGATGCGCAGGCATGGCACCCCTGCCCTGCCGTGCAGACTCGGTGCGAGACAACCGCGAGCCCCATTCGTATCTGCTCACGTCCTGCGACAGGGAGCAACGCCTCGGTGGCACAGGCCGCAATGCAGGGTACATCCTCGCAGAGATAGCACGGCATTCGATCCGCAAAAATCACCGGTGTTCCGTTCTGCGGATGTGACGTAATCGACCCGTACGGACAGACCTTGGCGCAGTCGCCGCACTTTGTGCATCGCTCCAAAAACAGCGACTCGTCAGCGGCACCGGGAGGACGCAACCAATCCGTCCGCACCGGTGCTGGAGCCGGTTGTTCCGGCACAACCTCTTGGTGTTTGGCAAATTCCTGTGCCGCTTTGGCAACGGAAACGACAGAATCCTTGAGGAAGTCGCGACGTCTGTATGGTGAATCAGTAGCCACAGTGGTGCACCGTTACATGACGCCGTCAGCGCGCAGCTTGTAGACCTCGACGCAGCGGTCGCAGGCCCCGAATTCGATATCCCAGCCAGGGTGATTCTCGCGGATGAAATCGAGTACATAGGTCTCGATCTTGTTGCCCATATCCTCGACCCATGAATAGGTCGGGAACCGGCACAGAGGACAGGGAAATCCCGGCATCAACATGACCTTATTTTCCGTCTCCGGAACCTCGCCCCCCTCGACATCCACGGCACGGTCCATCACGCGCAAGGTGTCCGACGCCATCTCGATCAATTCCGAGTGGGTAAAGAAACTCGTCTGCCACAACCCTTCGAACACCGATTTCAATTGCGGCGCGGGAATCTTGCGATACCAGGAACGAAACTCTTTGAATCGGTCTTCCTTCCTTAGCATCGGCTCTTTGCCGGCTACTGTCAGCCGACTATCCACGGTGAGACTCCACAAGATGCGATAGCGTTGGAGAATAAGGGTTTCCTCGCCTGGATTTTGCCCGACCTTGGTATCCGGATCGTACCCAAAGACCGGATCCAGCATGTCCGAGATATGCAACAACTCATGGCGGCAATAGCGCGTGAGCGCAGGATCGTAAAATCGACGTGGGATAAGCTTTATCCCGACGCCTTTCAACCCTTTTTCTTCGAACTCTCGAGCCAGCCCGTGTTCGACGGATCCCCACTTCCTGAGAATATCGACGCCTTCCTGATCTTCCTTGAGCACCCCCTTGACGAGCACGATTCCGACTCGCTCCTTCACCAAAGGATATTCGTTGAAGGCATCGCGGATGATATCGGAAAACCCCCAGGTCCCGAACATATACTGGTAGAGCTTCTTGAACTCACTCTCACGATCATCGAGCGTAAACTTCTCGTAGATCGGGTCGGCTAGTTCGTGGAACTCTTTATAATAGGTGGGGTCGCCCTCCCGTTCCGTCTTTTCGACGAACGAGTCAATGACCTCTTGCAGCAATGCGGGCTGAAAACG
>CAZPWD010000074.1:0-11720 GCA_964590025.1 uncultured Nitrospira sp. | reverse complement strand
GTGGTGGGCCTCTACGCCATCATTGGCGTGCAGACGGCGGTGACGGGGGCGGCTGGTTTGCCGCGCTGGCCATCTGTCTGGTGATGCAATTGTTAGTGGCGACTGTTTACGCCGAGCTTACTTCGCAATTTCCGATCGCGGGGGGGGCTTACAAGTGGGCGCGACAACCTGGTGGGGGCTCCACCGGACAATTCGCCGGAATCATCTATATCAGTTCCACGATCTCCATGCTGACCACCACCGCCTATACCGGGGGCGTCTGGCTTGCCATTTTTTTGGCGCGTCGGGTGGGGGAGGGCCCACATTAGTGATGTGGGGCGCCGTGTTTTTATCGATCTGTACGGTGCTCAACCTGGCTCACGTCAATGTGTTCAAGCTGGTCATTACCCTGGGTGTCTATGCGGAAATGGTCGGTTCGGGTGGCGTGGCGCCGTTGCTGTTTCTCTTTTTCCGGCTGCGTTCATTTCCCGAATTGTTTCAGCATCTGGGCACGGGGACCGCACCTAGCCAGACGGCTGCGTTTCTGGCAGCGCTCGCCATTGCGGGCTGGGCCTTCATCGGTTTTGATGCCTGCTCCACCATCGCCGAAGAAACCCATGAGCCCAAGCGGATGGTCCCACGCGTGATCGTTTTATCCCCCTGCATGGTGGGAACGGTGGTGCTCTTCAACTCCGCCGCCCTGACGTTAAGCTTCAACCGCGACACACTGGTGCAGACGAGCGTCTCGTCTGATCCCATCACACCCGTGATAGCCAGTAGCTTCGGAGCCTGGGCTGAGAAACCTTTTCTGGCGATCGTCATGGTTGCGTTCCTTGCTTGCGGGGCATCCGTGGTGCAATACACGTCGCGCATTGTGTACTCCATGGCCCGCGAGGGCAACATGCCTATTGCGTTAAGCCGGGTGACGGCTTCCAAGACTCCGCGCAATGCGGTGATCTCGTCGCTGATACTGTCGAAGGAGGTCTTTGCAGAGGAGATCAGCAGGCCCAGCACTACCGCAGCCAATGTCGCGATCAGGGCAGTGCTCAGCGTGACGACACGCATTGAATCATCGCTCAGGTGATGCTCGGGCAGCGCGTGCGAAGAAAAAAGCCGAACATCGCGCTGCCGGAGATACACACAAACACGATCGAACCGATTCCCAACGGGCTCATGATTTCCCTCTACCTGTTGACCAGGAATTGACCCTGCTCCAATTACACTTTACGTACTGTGACCGGCCTCCTTTAAAAGGCTCCAGGTCTTATGTGAGGGCGGGCGAATTCGAAGGTGAAGCACATACTGATGTCTCGCGATCGCGATCCGCCCTCGCGTTCCTCAGACCGCGTTAGAATGGCACAAAGTCCAGCCCCTGTGGAACCACGGGAGGCACCTCGATCTTGGGATGTTGTGGGGGACTGGGCGGCGTCGGGCGTTCCCCCAGCGTGACAGTGAGGGTGTGCCTTGTGCCGTCTCGAAACAGTGTCAGCTCAATGGATTGCTTGACCTTCAGTTGCGGGAACACCTTGGCATATTGCTCGCTGGTCTTCACGTCCTGCCCATTCACCGCGACGAGGATATCTCCTCCCAAGATCCACGGCTCTCCCTCGATGGTCACATCCAGGTTGCCGGCACGGAGCCCGATCGTTTGGGCCGGGCTCCCATCTTCCACATCGATGATGAGCAACCCACTCACGAGGGGAAGCGCAATCAGATTCCGCACTTCGTCGGTTACAAATTTCCCTTTGATGCCCAACCAGGGCCTGATCACTCGGCCATTCGCCCGCAGTTCAGCCACGATGGATTTGACGGTATTGATCGGAATGGCGAACCCGATGTTCTGCGCTCCCATCAAGATTGCTGAGTTGATCCCGACCACGCGATCCTCGGAATCGACCAGCGGTCCGCCGCTATTGCCGGGATTGATCGGGGTCGTGGTTTGAATCACTCGCTCTTGGAACACTTCCTGTTTGGTCTCCAGCAGTTTCCCGAATCCGCTTACGATACCCGTCGAAAACGCGTAGCCCAACCCAAAGGGGTGTCCGATTGCCAGGACTTTCTGACCGATTTCCAATTTATCGGAATCGCCCAGTTGAGCAGGGGCATGCGGCCCCTGCGGGAGCGTCACATGGAGCAGCGCGACATCCGATTGCGGATCGCTTCCGATCAGCTCTGCCGGGAGACGAGTCCCATCATGGAACGTCACCGTGATGTTGGCTGCCCCTTCCACGACATGGGCATTGGTCACGATTGAGCCCTGCTCATCGATCAGCACCCCCGATCCGAGTCCCTTCCCGGATGCCTGCGCGATGTGATGGGCGCTGACATAGGCGGAGGCGATCATGACGGTGGCGTTCGCCAGCTTCTTGTAGACCCGCACGCTGTTGATTTCTTCCGGCGTGACCAAGGCAGCCGCGAGAAGCCGGGGAGTTCCCATCCAAACGGTCAGTACCAGGCAGGCAACCAACCAGAAACGAAGGCGCCCTATGGGAAGTCTGCAACGCATCATACATACCTCCTTATTATTTATCGTGTGTTCCAGCAAATCATCACGGTAATTTGAGAAGTCAGACCCGCCCGCTGTGCTCCGTCGTCGCTCGTTTTTTAGAATGGCGACCCTCCTCCGCTGCGCATCCTGCCATGACGCCTCGATGATTCATCAGATTGAGCAAGAGAAATGGAGATATTCTACCTTACAGTTGGTTGCGTTGATAATTTTTGGACGGGCTACGATCCCCTCGGATTTGTGTCAACCCAGTCAATAGCCACAACTCGCCGGTCTTGGGGGTAAACGTCTGAGAATAAAGCCGGAAATCCTTATACATCGCAGGCCACCGTTCTCTGAGTGCCAGGGCTAACCCGTTTGCAAAATTGTCGTTCGTTGCGACACCATGGGCCAACGCCTCCTCCTTCGAGTTAGTAACGAGTCGTGAAACTTATCACAGTGGGCGAGATGATCCTCTTCCGCGCTTCGCGCTCGCACCACGAAATGGTCTCCAATACGCATTCTCTTTTCTAACAGGATGCTGAAAAAGTCGCTCTTTCACTAGCCCCGCCCTGCGGCTACTTCACCCGCCCGCCCTGAGTTTGCCAAGACAGCTTCTTTGCCCAGAGACGAGCATTTTCCTGGGCGGCGTTCCCTCTTCACTCAGAGGGTCTACGTTCTGAGACCTGCTAAGTGCTTATTTTTCAAGAGGTTCCTTGCTTCGTCCCACGCACGCTGTATAATACAAATTCGTTTGAGAGGATGATGCGGTCAACTGTACTCACCCCCTCACCCATACAGTGGTTTATACCGAGGACTGTCTGTGTTTGTGGATCGACAATTGCGTCCCATCTGCTACATCATTATTTTTAGCGTTCTGAGCGTTTCTGCGTATCCCTCCAGCGCGGCCTCGCCATCTCCGGCTCCTGAACAGGCCACCGTGGCATCGAAGGCGCTTCGTCTCAGCGTGAACGACGCGCTGGCACTGTTCGTCAGTCAAAACCTTGATGTGCTCATCGCCAAGTACGGGATTGAGTATAGAAAAGGGCAGGAAGTCACTGCGCGGCTCTTCCCGAATCCGTTGGTGGCGGTCGGGACACTCAGTTCCTATACGCAAGGGAGGACCCTGTCCAATAGCGGGCAGCTGTTTACGCAAGTGGCACAGTTGTTCGAGTTGGCAGGGAAACGGGGCTATCGAATCGAAAGTGCTGGGTTCGGCACGCAATCGGCAGAAGCGGCCTTCGAAGACGCGGTACGACAACTCGGGTTTACCGTAAAGGATACCTATTACCGGATTCAGTTGGCTCAGCGCAGGCTGGTGTTGGCAGAAGAGAATCGCGACCGTTTTTCCCGTATCCTCGCGGTCAATACCATCCGATTCAATAAAGGGTACATCGCGGAAGTCGATCTCATACGGATTCGCTTGCAGATGGTGGACTTTCACTCGCAGGTGATCCGATCATTTCAGGAGGCAGAATCGGCGAGAGGCGATCTTCGTCAGTTACTGCGGTTATCTCCCAAGACGGTGCTGGAATTGACCACGGAGTTGGGTTTCCGACGGATCGATCCCGATATAGAAAAGTTGCGCGTGACCGCCCTCGATGTGCGTCCGGACATCCGTGCCAAACGCTATACCTTTTCCCAGCGGGGATCCGATCTGAAGCTGGCGAAGGCCTACCGGATTCCCGATGTGACGATCGGGGCTGGATACGCGATTCAGGGAGCGCGAGGGCCTGATAATCCAGGCCAAGTTGCGCTCAACGCCGGCATTCCCTTGCCCCTGTTCAACCGGAACCAAGGTGGGATTCTCCAGGCGGAGGTCGCCCTCCAGTCGGCGGAAGCCGACTTGGATAAGACCGTTAATCTAGTTGAGAATGAAGTGGAGGTCGCCTATCGCAACTTGCTGCACAGCCGGCGTTTGGTCGAAGCCTACGTCGGTGAAGTGTTGGAAGACGCCCGTTCATCATTGACGATTGTCGAACGGGCCTATGAGCGAGGCGGCGCAACGATTCTCGATTTGCTCGATGCCGCGCGCACCTCGCGGACGATTCAGCAAAACTATATCGAAGCTTTGTTTGACTATCAGCATCACCTCTTCCAGTTGGAAAGTGCCGTGGGGCAGGAGATCAGGTCGTGACGAGCCATGTCAAGGGTGAGGCAAACTTTCTAGCCTTGGCCTTAGTCTGCCTGGTTCTCTCTGCCTGCGGGAGAGGAGAGCAACCTGCCGTCTCCCATGCCGCCACGACTGCACCCCAGAAGGCCGGACCGGCCGTGGAAGAATCGCATCCCCGGGTGGAAACGGCTCTCGTCGAGCTCGGATCGGAGGCTCATGACCTCAGTTTGGCCGGAAAGGTCGCCTACGGGGAAGATCACTATTCCAGAGTGTCCTCTCCACTCCAAGGGCGAGTCCTCGAGGTGCGGGCGCATTTGGGCGAGCATGTGCAGGCAGGGAGTGTGCTGTTGGTGTTGGACAGCCAGGAAATTGCCCAAGCCTATGCGGAATACGCCAAGGAAGACTCGGATCTACACTATGCGACACGCGCCCACGAATTGGCCAAGGACTTATACGAGAATAAGGCGCTGGCGTTGAAGGACCTCAAGCAAGCGGAGAATGAATTGATCAAGGCGCGCGCGGAATTCCGCCGCGCGAAAGAACGATTGTTGTCGTTGCGGGTTCCTGCGCAGGAATTGGAAAAACCACTCGAACGGCAAAAAATCACGTCGCGATTCGAAATGAAGAGTCCCTTGACCGGGATTGTCGTGGAGCGGAACGTAACGCCCGGACAGTCCATCGGGGGAGAGTCCGGCCAGGTACTATTCACGGTGGCCGACCTCGATATGCTGCAGGTGGTGGCGGATGTGTATGAACGGGATCTCGCCTATCTCGCCTTGGTGAAGGAGGGGCAGCTTGCGAAGGTCAGCGTGGAAGCGTACCCCGACGTGAGTTTTCCCGCGACCGTGACCACCATCGGCGACGTGGTAGACCCGACGTCGAGAACCATTAAGCTGCATGCCTTGGTCATTAATAAGGATCATCGACTGAAGCCGGAAATGTTCGCGCGCCTCCATATCCAGGTCGGAGAGTCTACGCCGCTCTTGTCGATTCCTCGTGAGGCGGTGCTCGAAGAGGATGGGAAGCAGTTTGTGTACGTCGTCGAAGGCAACAACCAATATGTCAAACGAGAAGTCAAAGTGAGCACGATTTCACCGGATCAGGTGCGCGTATTGGAAGGCCTGGCGTCGGGCCAACGCATCGTGACCAAAGGCGTGGTCTTGATCAAGGGGCAGGAAGGCAGCTGTCGACCGACCAAATCGAGAGCCTGTCCTCCCGGGTCCGGCAGCGCGAAAGGATAGCGTCCGCACGTGGAGTTTCTCTCCTTCGAATTGGATTCTAATCGCACCCTATGATAGCCAGAATTGTTGAACTCTCCCTGATCCAGCGGGTCATGGTCTGCATCCTGGGCTTTCTTCTCTTTTTCGGCGGACTCTACGCCTTTCATACGCTCGATGTCGTCGCCTATCCCGATCCCTCGGCGCCGATGGTCGAGCTGATCACCCAGCAGCCCGGGTGGTCGGCCGAAGAGGTCGAACGCCAAATCACGATTCCCATTGAAGTCGCACTTAATGGCATGCCAGGCCTCACGGACATTCGCTCGCTCTCGATCTTTGGGCTGAGCGACATCAAGATCTATTTTGACTTTGATTCGGAAATCTTTCGCGACCGTCAGGAAGTATTGAATCGGCTGAGATCGGTGCAATTGCCTCCCGGGGCGGCGCCGTCGCTGTCTCCCTGGTGGGCGATTGCCGAAATCTATCGGTATGAACTCACGGGGGCCGGCGAGACCACGCTCACGGATTTAAAAACGATTCAGGACTGGCAGGTCCGTCGCGAGTTCCGACGCATTCCCGGTGTTATCGACGTGACCGCGTTCGGAGGGACGACCAAAGAATATCACGTCGATATCGATCCGGGACGATTGATCAGCTACGGCGTCAATCTGTCGCAGGTCATGTCCGCCTTGACCAATAGCAATGCCAATGTCGGAGGCAGCTATCTGACCATCGGCCCGCAGAACTACAACATTCGTGGACTGGGCCTCATCAACGGGATCGCAGATATCGAAAACGTGATGGTGGCGGAAAAAGACGGGACACCGATTTTCATCCGGACTCTAGGGAAGGTCGCGGTGGGGTCCCGGGTTCGATTGGGAAAGGTCGGCATCGATGATCGCGACGATGTCGTCGAAGGCGTCGTTCTGCTCCAGCGAGGATACAAGGCGCTCAATGTCCTTGAGAAGGTGCGTGGAAAGGTTGAGGACCTCAACACCGGGAAGTTGCCGGCCGGCGTCAAGATCAAAACCTTCTACGATCGCACGGCCTTGATTCATACGACGGTGGAGACCGTCACGGAGATTCTCATCAGCGGTATGGTCTTGGTGTTTGTTATCTTGTTTGTGTTCCTGGGGCACTTGCGCGCCGCCCTGATCGTGGCCTTGACCATCCCGCTCTCGTTGCTCTTTACCTTTTCGATGATGGTCTTGATTGGGCAGTCGGCAAATTTGATATCGCTCGGAGCCATCGATTTTGGCATTATCGTGGATGCCACGCTGATCATGGTGGAGAGCATCTTTTTTCATCTGGCACACGGAAAAAAGACCCATGTCTCGACGGTCCACCAGCAAATCGTGCGAGCCGCCCGTCAGGTGGGCCAGCCGATCTTCTACTCCACGGCGATTATCGTGGTGGCGTTCATTCCGCTCTTTACGATGACGGGTGTGCCGGGAAAGATTTTCGCGCCCATGTCCATCGCCTATGGATTTTCTTTGGTAGGCGCGCTCTTGATGGCCTTTACGCTGGCCCCTGTGTTGTGTTCCTTCTTTCTCAGGGGAACGATTCGCGAGGACGATACGGCGATCGTGCGGGGAATCCGTCGTGTTTACAACGGCGTTTTGGAGTGGGCGTTAGATCATCGGGCTGTTGTCGTCGGCGCCTGCGTCGGACTTTTGGCGCTTACCCTTGGGATGCTCCGGGTGATCGGAGGCGAGTTCATGCCGGCCCTGGAAGAGGGGAATCTCTGGGTTCGCGCCACGATGCCCGTGGATATTTCCTTCGACCAAGCGGCGAAATTGACGAGCGAGATTCGCCGGTTGTTCCGCGAATCGCCCGAAGTCACGACTGTTGTGTCACAGCTGGGTCGCCCGGACGACGGCACCGACCCGACGAGTTTTTTCAGCGCCGAGTTTTTGGCCAATCTCAAGCCGGAAAAGGAATGGCGTCCCGGGCTACGTAAAGATGCATTGATCGAAGAAATTGATGGGCGGCTGAAAGATATCCCCGGGATCATCTTCAATTTTTCGCAGGTGATTCAGGACAATGTGGAAGAAGCCATGTCGGGGGTGAAGGGAGAGAACTCCATCAAACTGTTCGGGCCCGATCTGAAGACCATGGAGGCGAAGGCCACCGAGATCGAGCGTGTCATGCAGCAGATCAAAGGCGTGAAGGATCTGGGGATCTTTCGCCTCGTCGGGCAGCCGAATCTGTTGATCCAGATCGATCGTGAGGCGAGCGCGCGCTATGGGCTGCAAGTGGCGGACGTGAATGCCGTGGTGCAGGCCGCCGTCGGAGGTCAGGCCGTGACCCAGGTGTATGAAGGCGAACGGTTGTTCGATCTTGTCGTCCGGTTTCTCCCGGAGTTTCGACAGGATGTCGACGCGATCGGTAATATTTTGGTCAGCACCCCGGATGGGGCGCGCATTCCCTTGAAGCAGGTGGCCTCGATCACGACGCAGACCGGTGCGTTCATTATCTATCGCGAGAACAACGAACGCTATATTCCGATCAAGTTCAGCGTGCGGGATCGTGACCTCCAAAGTACCGTAGAAGAGGCCCAAGCTCGCTTGGCTAAGGAGATGAGCCTTCCCGATCGATATCGCATGGAATGGGCCGGTCAATACGAGCAGCTCAAGGCAGAGCAAAAACGAATGGCGGTGGTGGTGCCGATCACTCTGGTCATCATCTTGTTTCTGTTGTACACCGCCTTCGATTCGATCAAGAATGCCCTCCTGGTTTTGAGTACCGTCCCCTTTGCGCTCGTAGGAGGCGCGGTCTCGCTCGCAGCCACCCAGACGAATTTCAGTATCTCAGCAGCGGTCGGCGTCATTTCGACGCTAGGGGTGGCCATACTTGGTGGGGTATTGTTGATCTCCCAGATTGAAGATTTCCGGCGCACGGGGCTGACCCTTCGAGAGGCCGTTCGGAAAGGGGCCGATGTGCAGATGCGGCCGATTCTCATGGCGACGTTGGGCGCGGCCATTGGCTTGCTGCCGGCCGCGCTCGCGACAGGCATTGGATCTCAGGCGCAGAAACCGCTCGCACTAGTCGTGGTGGGAGGAATGCTGACGGCAGCGGTATTGATTTTGGTCGTCTTGCCGGTGTTGTACGAAATCATCCATCGGCGCGATGCGAGTACTAGCGAGGGGGGAGAAAGGGGATGACCATGCCGCAGCGATGTTCCTGTCGGTGGGTGATCCCCGTCCAGGCGCCCTACGAAGCGCCTCCGAATGGACAGAATCTTCCGGCTGAATCCGTCCCACAGAATACGAAATCGCACGTCTACCCCCTATCCCGATTCGCAAGGAAATGGGTCGCGGCTGAGTTGCGAGAACGCCGCTGAGGACTTTTTCAGCATCCTGTTAGTAACGCACCTTGCTGATGGGGCGCTCGGCGGTATATCGTTGAAAAGAATTCAATGAGGAGATTATTTAACAAGAGCAGAGAATGGCTGCGAACATACATCCGTCGATTTCCAACCCACGCTGCTTTGGTATTTGGCATTATCATATTGACGACGGCGGTTCCTTATCACGCGGTAGCCGTAGAGTCGGTTCCAGACTTTTTCCCACTTCGTCCATTTAATTTTGACGTTTCGTTTAATCAGCGAACATTTGCGCCAGAGACCAGAGTCATTGCTGCTCAGGCCGGACTCACTGCTTTTCGCTATGGCAACCTTGAGGTGAGAACAGTCTATCAATACTATAGTCATCATACCCCGACATTTATTACAGACCAAAATTCTTTGTATGTGAATCCTCGGTGGAACAACTTTATAGATCTCTTGGATTTTCCAAAAGATACACCGATCAATCGGATGATTCGACATATTCTCTTTGGGCCGCTGGAAGACCGGGCGGTGCCATATCTAGGAGCACTCGTTGGAGGAACGATCCCGGGTCGAGATTCTAATTCCCCAGGCTATCTCTATGGAGGCCAGGTGGGAGTCCGATTCCCTGTGGCTCGAGGATTTTCGGTCGATATGGGGCTCCAATACACACGATTCGAAATTGACTTCAAAAACAAATCCGATTTGTCGCAACAATGGCTCTTTACGATCGGAGTTCGATTCTAAACAGTATGAGTAGATCCATCATGAGCATACGATCGATTACACGGAGCCTACGGTACGGCCTGAAGGAATGGGGCTCACAAGGCATCGTCCCGTTCCTGCTCGCGTTCGGATTATTTCTGCAAGGATGCGGCCTTGTCTTCGATGCTGTGGAACTGGTGCACCCTCTTGCACGCGATGAAATGTCTGCGATCTGTTCGCGAGGACAGTTCCGTGTTGGAATTTCCGTTGAACCGTTTCGTCCCTTTGTATTTCCAGCCGTGTACACCGATGAAGGGGTTCGTGTCACCGGCCTCGATGTGGAGCTGATCCGTGAAGTGGCCGACGCTCTGACCACCTATTGTGGCGGACAGAAACCCATCGTTCCTACATTGCACCTCACCCGGTTCCGTGATCTCTTCATCGAGATGAATGAAGGGCACCTCGATCTTTTTGTCTCATCTATCGGTGGGAATGTTCCGGGAGCAAGACCTGCGGGCCTGTGGTATTCAATTCCGTATTTTCATAACGGCGGCGTCGGGGCTATGATTCAAAGGCCAGAGGTCGCTGAGAGAGTACGGGCGCAGTTTCAAGATCAAGCTGGAAATCCTGACACGCTTGCGGCGATCCAAGCAGGGCTTTCTGGCTTGACCGTTGCTGCTCAGAAGGGGAGAACCTCTCACCTCTATGCAGAAGCCAATCTTAAGAATATCCGGTTGCTCATATGCGATTCGCTTCCAGCCGCCGTAGAGACGAAGGACCCACGCATCGATGTGATTTTGTCCAAACATTCCATCCTCGATTATGTGACGAAGCACGTGTGGCCGGACTGGCACCTCCTCACACGGAATGATGGAACGCCCTTGATTCTGACACAGGAATACTTCTCCATTGTCACGGTTGAAGAACACAGGCGTCTGCAGTGGTTCCTCAACAACCTGCTGTATCGGTTGGAAGAATCAGGGCGGTTGGAGCATATGCGCAGACGTTGGTTAGAAGAAGACTATGCGCCTACTCGACGGGCAACCACAGAAGGCTTGCCGTTTGAAGTTTCAAAAGTGCCGGAGCATTATGACCAGGGACAGTGCCGTCTCGCAACCGGAAGGTGAGCAAGAAAGACATACTGATGAAGTCTCGCGTGTTCCTGTTCATATCCCTGAGCCTTGTGTGCTTTCTTACGTGGCCAAGTATTGCCTGGGCGCAGGCACCTCGTGAAGAAACCGAAAACACCGCTCAACATTTAGCCACGCTGCTCAAGGTGGGACGTCTCATCATCGAACGCAATCAAACACTGATTGATGATCCCCGGATAGGTGATAAAGGATTTACGCCGGAGGTATTTGAACAGCAGCTTCTCGATGAGTTTATCCGTCAGGCACACATCGATCTGAAGCATCTCCCCACGGATCTCCCCTCTCTTGCGAAAGAATTATTGCCGATCTTGCTTCAGTCGAGC
This sequence comes from uncultured Nitrospira sp., assembly GCA_964590025.1. Lineage (GTDB taxonomy): Bacteria > Nitrospirota > Nitrospiria > Nitrospirales > Nitrospiraceae > Palsa-1315. The sequence goes on along the minus strand of CAZPWD010000074.1, from coordinate 419 downwards.
AAGGAGGTGGTGGCTGATGCGCAACTCGTGATCAATCAACGAGGCATTGGGTATAAGAATTTCATTCCGGCCACCTTTGGCAGCCAAGCCGCTCGAAAGTTCTCCAATCGCTCTCACGTGAAAATCAAGCAAACCGCACTCAATCCAAGGAATTTGAAAAACACGCCTGATGCATACGAAGAAAACGGGTTGAAACGGCTGGCTACGCAACCGGCCTCAGACACTTCCATCACCGAATGGATTGACAATGAAACGACCCTGAGAGCCTTGACCCCGATATATTATTCGAAAGATTGTCTGGCCTGTCATGGCAACCCGAAAGGCATCTTGGATATTTCGGGCTATCCACGGGAGGGCGCCCAAGAAGGCGATCTTGCCGGTGCGATCAGCATTCAGATTCCAATGAAAAGTCGATAGCA
>CAZPWD010000073.1:0-11834 GCA_964590025.1 uncultured Nitrospira sp. | reverse complement strand
TGATCCGACGAGGAGCCCGGCGATGAAGGCAACGGTGAGGGACGGCAGCATGAGCTTCCCTCAATGGGGAGTCGACAACCCTAACAGGATGCTGAAAAAGTCCTCCAGCGGCGTTCTCTCTTCGTTCAGACCCTCAACGTACCCCAGAGGGTACGCCTCGGATCTTCACTCGCTGCGGCCTTGCTGGACGGCCTTTTTGAGCATCCTGCAGAAGTACCCTCCTACTGTGCCGCTCGACTGAGCTCGTCGCAGGCACACATGCAGACCATCAAAGCTCTAAGGTGCCAACATCATATTTCCGCAGTCTGCTAACCCAGATGAGTTTTGACGACGTCGACAAGATGATTGGCCACTTCGCGAATCGTATCATCGCACTCACCCTCGACCATCACCCGCAAGAGCGGTTCGGTCCCGGAGTAGCGCACCAACACGCGTCCGCTGCCGTTGAGACGCTCTTCACTTTCATGGATCGCGCGTTGCAGTTCTGGGACTGTGTCGAGGTTCGGTTTCTTCGTCACGTTCACGTTGAGTAATACTTGTGGCACCGCCGTCATGGCTTGGGCCAACTCGGACAAGGGCTTCTCCATGCGCTTCATCAGCGACAAGACTTGCAATGCCGAAATCAAACCATCCCCGGTCGTATTATGATCTAGGAAAATGAAATGACCAGACTGCTCCCCTCCGAAGTTATAACCCTCGGCCGACATCCGCTCGAGCAGATATCTGTCACCGACGGCAGTCCGCGCGAGGGCGATACCCGCTTTCGTCATGGCAAGCTCCAATCCAAAGTTGCTCATGACAGTCCCCACCACTGTCTGCTTAGCCAATCGCCCCTGGCGATGGAGATCGAGCGCCAACATTGCCATAATATGATCGCCGTCCACGACGCGTCCCTGTTCGCAGACGAAGATGGCGCGATCGGCATCCCCGTCCAGCGCCACTCCGAGATGGGCCCCCTGCTCGCGAACCGCCTTCTGCAGCAGTTCGGGGTGGACCGCGCCACAGCCGGCATTGATATTCATGCCGTCCGGCTTATTGCCGATCACTTCGACCTTCGCCCCGAGTTCGCGCAACACCGTTGGCGCGACTTTATAGGCTGCGCCGTTGGCACAATCGACCACCACGTTGAGCCCCTGGAAGTCCAGCTCCTTCGGGAGAGACCGTTTGACGAACTCGATATACCGCCCCTCGGCATCGTCGATTCGAAAGGCTTTCCCGATGGCATCAGCCGTCGGCCGTAAATGGGCAATCTCGTTCGAGACGATGAGGCTCTCAATGCGAGCTTCCATCTCATCGGGCAGCTTGAAACCATCGTTGGAAAAAAACTTGATGCCGTTATCCTGGTAGGGATTGTGCGAGGCCGAGATCATCACCCCCGCATCGGCACGGAGGCTCCTCGTCAAGAATGCAATCGCCGGCGTCGGCAGCGGACCGACCAGCAGCACATCAACACCCATCGAACAAATCCCGGAGGTCAACGCCGATTCCAACATATAGCCGGAGATGCGGGTGTCCTTACCGATCACGATCTGATGGCGTCCAGCTCGGCGCATAAACAAATGTGCAGCAGCTCGCCCCAGCTGCATCGCCATTTCGCTGGTCATTGGATCGAGATTGGCAACCCCTCGGACCCCATCGGTACCGAACAATTTACGCATGTTGTGCTTTCATGGAATCGGTCGTCTGTCGATTAATCGCCGCTGTTACCTGGACCACATCTTTCATGGCCCTCACGTCGTGGACACGAAGGATTCCAGCCCCACGATCCACTGCCATCGCCACCGCCGCCGCCGTACCCCACTGACGTTCCTGAAGCGGACGATCCATGAGCTGCCCAAGGAACGCCTTCTGTGAGACACCGACCAGCAATGGACACTCAAACTGCACGAAACGGCGCAATTGGGCTAACAGCGTAAGGTTATGTGCCAGCAGCTTACCAAATCCGATACCTGGATCAAGAATGATTTGTCTTCGTACAATGCCATGTGCCATCGCGAAACGGATTCGTTCCTCGAAAAAATCGGAGATCTCGCCGACCACATCGTCGTAGCGGGGGGCCTGCTGCATTGTACGCGGCGTACCGTACATATGCATCAGGACGATTCCGGCTCTCGTTCGGGCGACCACATCGACCATGGCGGGGTCGCCTCGTAAAGCCGTGACATCGTTCACCAGAACCGCCCCTGCATCGAGGGCCGCACGTGCAACAGCAGCCTTTGAGGTATCGATGGAGATTGGAACGGTAACAGCTTTTGCAACTGCGGTCACAACGGGAATTGCACGACGACGCTCTTCTGCCTCATTCACGACATCGGCACCAGGGCGCGTCGACTCTGCGCCGACATCCAACAGATCCGCCCCTTCTTCTACCAACTGAACGGCATGGGCCACGGCGGCTTCTGCATCCAAATAGCGGCCACCGTCGAAGAACGAATCCGGCGTCACGTTCACGATGCCCATAAGTAACGGTCGGTCGGGGAATTCGATCAGCCGATCTTTCGCCTGTCGTGTCAATGTGTTCAGTTCTAACACCAAACCACGGGCCTCCGTATAAGGAATCTGGCACGCGACGAACCGTCATGAATAATGCTGGCTAAGACCGCCACCTATCGTGGCCGTACAGGGTACAGGTCACACCACACCACTCGTGAGAAGGACTCCCTTCCCACCAATCGTCTTTCAGATGTACTACCCGGGACTCCAATGCCCTGAAATGGTGTCCCGGGATCAGCGATGCGGAATTTAGGCAGGAACCGCTTGGGATGTGGACTGCATGAGAATGTTATCGATATCGGACCCGTCGAGCACTTCTTTCTCCAAAAGTGCTTCCGCCAAACGCTTCAGACTGTCCATGTTTTCTGTGAGCAGGCGCTTTGCCCGCTCATAGTTTTCCGTCACAAGCCGCTTGACTTCCTGGTCGATCTCCATGGCTATTGATTCGCTGAAGTCGCGCTGACTCCCGAGCTCTCGCCCAAGAAAAATCTGTTCGTTTTGTTTGCCGAACGTCAGGGGGCCCATCTTTTCGCTCATGCCCCATTCACAGACCATCTTCCTCGCGAGATCCGTCGCCCGCTCAAGGTCGTTCCCCGCTCCGGTCGTCATTTCCTTCAAAACCAGCTCTTCCGCCACACGCCCTCCCATGAGGATAGCGAGCTGGTTGTACAAATAACCCTTCGAATAGCCGTGCCGGTCATCGGTGGGGAGCTGCATCGTCACGCCCAAGGCACGGCCTCTAGGAATAATGGTTACTTTGTGTACGGGGTCCGTTCCAGGAATCAGCTTGGCAATCAGCGCATGCCCCGCTTCATGATAGGCCGTCGTCCGTTTCTCCTCGTCGCTCAAGATCAGACTCTTCCGTTCAGCCCCCATCAGCACTTTGTCTTTGGCCATCTCGAAGTCGACGATTTCCACTTCTTTCTTGTTGAGTCGCGCGGCCCAGAGTGCCGCTTCGTTGACCAAGTTTTCTAGGTCGGCCCCTGAAAATCCCGGCGTGCCGCGCGCGATTTTTTCCAGCTCCACGTTCGTCGCGATCGGAACTTTCTTCGTGTGCACCTTGAGAATTTCAACACGACCACGCATGTCCGGTCGATTGACCACGACTTGCCGATCAAAACGTCCCGGTCTGAGCAAGGCAGGGTCGAGGACATCCGGTCTGTTGGTCGCAGCGACCAAGATCACACCTTCGGTCGTATCAAATCCATCCATCTCGACGAGCAATTGATTGAGCGTCTGCTCACGTTCGTCATGACCTCCGCCCAACCCTGCTCCACGAAGCCGACCGACGGCATCGATTTCGTCGATAAAGATAATGCAGGGAGCATGTTTTTTCCCCTGCTCGAAGAGATCGCGAACACGGGACGCTCCGACACCGACAAACATTTCCACGAAATCCGATCCGCTGATACTGAAGAACGGCACACTGGCTTCACCGGCAATGGCCTTGGCCAGCAACGTCTTCCCTGTACCGGGAGGACCGACGATCAAGACGCCCTTGGGAATGCGGCCGCCGAGCTTTTGGAACTTGCGAGGATCCTTGAGAAACTCGATGATCTCCAGCACTTCGTCCTTGGCTTCATCGATACCTGCAACGTCGGAGAACATCACCTTCTTGCGCTCCTCCGTCAACAGACGAGCTTTGCTCTTCCCGAATGAGAGAGCCTTATTGCCTCCCATCTGCATTTGCCGCATCAAGAAGAACCACAACCCCAGGAACAGTACAAACGGCCCCCAGGTCACAAGAAACGTAATGTACCAAGGGCTTTCATCCGGTGGCTTCGCCTCAATCTGCACGCCCCGATCCCGCAAGACCTGCACCAATTCAGGATATTCCACCGAGTAGGTTCGGATACGGGTCTTGTCTTTCAGGACGGCGCTGATGTGGCTGGATTTGATGATGACCCGCTCGACCTCTCCCTTGTCGAGTTTGGTCATGAACTCACTAAAAATCACATCTTCTTCAGGCTCATGGTGCGGCACGCTGAACAGGTTGAACAGCAAAATCATGAAGAGGCCGACTACGACCCAGAAAAGTATATTCTTTGTCCTGGAATTCATCCAGATCTCCTTGTGGATGACACGCTCAAACGGTCAGAAAAACCAAGACCGTGCGTAATGTTACCACAGGCACATTCATACTGACAACCGTGTGACCAAAGTCTTATTCTTGATCTCCCTCCATATCCAGGACAGCCAGATAGGGAAGGTTCCGGTACTTCTGCTGATAGTCGAGCCCATACCCGACCACATACTTATTCGGAATCTTGAACCCCACATAGTCGATGGTGACATTGATAGTCCGACGATCTGGCTTACTCAGCAAGGTACAGACTTTAATCGACTGGGGCTTCTTTTTCGCCAAGGTCTTGATCAAATATTGGGCCGTCAGTCCGGAATCGACGATGTCTTCCACCAGCAAGACGTCTTTACCCTTGATGTCCTCGGTCAGCTCAGTCACCATTGTAATCTTGCCGGATGTTTTTGCCCGAGACCCGTCACTCCTCACCATAAGGAAGTCCACCCGCATGGGAATTCTGATTGCGCGAGCCAAATCGGCATAGAAGGCATAGGCTCCCTTCAACACCCCCACCAAGACAAAATCCTTCCCTGCATAATCGGTCGTGATCTGCTTGCCCAGCTCACGAATCCGGGCACGCATTTGTTCCTGCGTCACGATCGGCCGACCGAAGATCCGTTCCATACTCCTTTACTCCTTCTCTGACGCCCGGTTGCTCACCGAGACAACTAAACAATGTGTCGTCCCACCACGAACGACGAAGCGCTCATCCTGCCGCATTCCCACGACCCAGAGAATTCCCTCTGGCGCCACCAATAATGGAACCTTCCCACGTTCCTGCCGAGCAACCTTCCTATCGGTAAAGAAGTCTTGTAGCTTCTTGCTCTTCCCCTTCATCCCATGGGGAGAGAATCGATCGCCGGCTTGCCACGCCCGAACCAACAAGGGCTCCGAAAAACGGTCAGCATCGAACAATACGAGTCCTTGCGAAGGAGCCCTGCCCATCTCCTCGGCAGCACGACGAGTCATGAGTTGTACCTGAATTTGCTGATTCGTTCTAGCCCAATAAACCGTTGAAGGTACTGAAAGCGGCAGGGCCTCCCTCTTCCCTTGCCCTGAATCAGTCTTCTGCACATGATCTTTTCCTATCGTTGGGCTAAATCGCACCGATCCCTGATCCAGAATCACGAGGGTCTGCTTCAAAGACAGCCGGGCCCCGCTCCTTCCCTTGAGGAAGACACGCCGAACTGACTCCACTACGCGAAGGCTGCTGGCGCGCCCCACTTCGTCGTAGGTCTGTAGGATTGCCCGAAGGAGACGCCGCTGAAGCGCAACCGGCAACTCGATGAAGGCCTGGCGATCGACTCGTTGCACGCCTTTAGAATCATGGCTGACAAGTGTGCGCATCAGCTCATTTGTAATTCCCATCAGATAGTGTTCGTCTTCGCGTAGCAAGTCTGCCTGCCGCTGCAACACACGGACGGCAGCCGGCACCAACCGTGTGATGACAGGAAGGAGTTCCTTCCTGATCCGATTGCGATGGTAGAGCGGCTTCTCATTGCTCGAATCACGACGATAGGTCAGCCCTTCATGATCCAAGTATGCCACCACCTCCTCGCGGGTGGCTGCGAGAAGAGGACGAATAATCCTGTCTTCACGAGCGTACGGCATTCCCGCTAACCCGGCCATGCCCGCCCCCCGCAACAGCCACATGAGCACCGTTTCCGCTTGGTCATTGGCGGTATGACCGACCGCAATGTGATCAGCCCCTACCTCGTGCGCCAATTGCTTCATGAAGTCATAGCGCGCGTCGCGCGCCGCGGCTTGAAGCGATGAGCGCTGTCGTCGCTTGACCAGTGTGGGTCGATGGATGACAAGAGACAGTTGTCGTTCCCGGCAGAAGGTTTTGATAAACGATTCGTCACCGTCGGACTCCGCTCCGCGCAACCCATAGTTACAATGAACCGCCGTCAGCGTGAGCCGCCAGGACCGGGCCAGGCGAAGGAGGAGAGACAACAACGCGACCGAGTCTGGCCCGCCCGACACCGCCACGAGCAAATGCTGACCAGGAACAAACAGCTGTTGCTGACGCACCGTTCGAACAAGATGGGACAACAGTGCCGGTTGTGCGGCGGATCTGGATGACGGCCTCAAGATCGTCGTCTCAGCAGCCATGGTGGCTAAACTCCCTGCGGAATGCGCCGCAAGCTGATGCGCGCCTGCTCAACATCACGGGCAATTTGCTTCGACAGCTCATCGGCAGATGCAAAGGTGTGATCGCCGCGTACCCGTGCCACAAACTGCACGGTGATCTCCTGGCCATAGAGATCGCTGGTCTGATCCAAAAGATTGACTTCGATCAGCCGCTCGCCCGCTCCAAAGGTCGGCCTGGTCCCAATGTAGGCGATCGCATCATAGGTCTGAGTACCGTGGACCGTCCGCGCGGCATAGACTCCATCGGGCGGCACGACGCGATCAGCCGGGACGTGCAGATTAGCCGTAGGCCAGCCCATCGCTTGCCCCTGTTGCATCCCTTGCACCACGGTACCTCGAATCCCATAGACGCGTCCAAGCAACGTGGCAGCCCGCTCCATATTCCCTGCCTGAATTAGCTGGCGAATCCTGCTTGAACTCACCACGTCCCCCTCAATCATCACGGGAGTCACGGGATGCACGCGGAACCCGTACTGCCCGCCGAGACGCACGAGGTCATCGATACGCCCTGCCCGGCCCTTCCCAAACGCAAAATGATTGCCCACGAACAGTTCAGACAGAGTGAGAGACCGATGCAGGATGTCTTCGGCAAATTGATCCGGGCTCATCGCCGCGAAGGTGGGGGTAAAGTCCAGGAAGACCACTTCATCGATCCCCGCGGCTTCGAGGTGCGCAAGCTTTTCCTCCGGACTGGTGAGAAAACGAAGATCGACGCGGGGTGCGAGGATTCTTACGGGATGCGGTTCGAAGGTCAGCACGAGCGCCGTCCCCTGTGCTTTCCGGGCTGTCTCGACCACCGTCTGCAGCAGCGCTCGATGGCCCAGGTGGTGGCCGTCGAAATTGCCGATCGTGGCGACCGGATAGGCACGTGGACACTCGCCGGACCGCCCACGCGTCACTTTCAGCATGGTCGTCAGCGGAGGAGACGCGCTGCGTCTTTGGCAAAGTAGGTCAGAATGAGATCTGCGCCGGCCCGCTTAATCGAGAGCAACGATTCCATCATAGCCCGCGATTCGTCGAGCCAGCCGGCGTTGGCGGCCGCTTTGATCATGCTGTACTCCCCGCTCACTTGATAGGCCGCCACCGGCAACAACATCTGCGCTCTGGCCGCGGCAATGATATCGAGATAGGGCAGTGCCGGTTTCACCATGATGATGTCGGCCCCTTCTTCGACATCGAGGGCGATCTCCCGAAGCGCTTCCCGGCGGTTGGCGGGATCCATCTGATAAGACTGCCGATCGCCGAATTGAGGACTCGAAAACGCCGCCTCCCGAAACGGTGCATAAAAGCAGGACGCGAATTTGACGGCATAGGCCATGATCGGCAGATCTGGAAAGCCAGCCTGATCCAGTTCCGCCCGGATCGCTGCCACCCGCCCATCCATCATATCGGACGGCGCCACCATGTCGGCCCCGGCTTGCGCATGGGTCCTTGCCATCGCACGGAGACACTCCAATGTTTCATCGTTGAGAATGCGCCCGTCCTTGACGATTCCGCAATGGCCGTGATCGGTGTATTCGTCGATGCAGACGTCGGTCACGACCATCAGCCCTGGGACCTGGTCCTTCACCGCTTTGACGGCCCGCTGCACGATGCCATTCGGAGCGAACCCCGAACTCCCCCGTTCATCTTTCCGGTCAGGAATCCCAAAGAGGATGATGGCGGGAATCCCCAAGGCCGCAATCTCACTTGCCTCTTTCACCAACAGATCGACCGAGAAACGGAACTGGCCCGGCATCGAACCAATCTCCTCCCGCCGATTCCGCCCTTCGACGACGAACAGCGGATAAATAAAGTCGGACGGGGCCAGGCTCGTCTCCCGTACCATGCGACGAAATGCCTCATGCTGCCGCAGCCGCCTGAGCCGCTGTATTGGGAAAGCCATCGGATTACTTCCTCGGGAGGTTCGTCAAGAACACTACGAGGTCGCGCACAGAAATCATGCCGACCAATTTGCCATCCTGAGTCACGCCGAGATGGCGGATATGCGTTTGAGCCATCAGATCGTTGGCATCCAACACTGTCTTATTCTGCTCGATCGTCAAGATCGGGGCCGACATAATCTGTTCGGCCGTCGTCTTGTGGGTGTCGGATCCAGCCGCGACCACGCGCCGGACCATATCGGTATCCGTGAGGATGCCGATGATCTCCTTCCCGTTCGTCACGAACAGGCTGCCGATGCCGCGATCCCGCATGATTCGTGCCGCCGTCTGAGCATCCGTATCCCGCTCAATCGTAATAAACTTCTCTCTCGGAACCATGAACGACTTGACTGGAACCATACAATGCCCTCCCTTGGCTAACTCAGTCCATCACCCTCCCGTCTACTTTGGCCTAACCGCGCGTAGAAACGGCGGCTCGAGCTCCTTCCTTGAAATGCCTCACGATCGCTTCTGCCAGCGCCGGCACAGTATTCTCAACCGGCATGACCGTGACCGTCAACCCATACTCTTCCGCCGTGCGTGCCGTAATGGGTCCGATGCAGGCAATGACCACCCGGGCGACGAGTGGTCTCACCGCGTCCCGCCCTCCAAAGAGTTCCATGAAATTGCGGACGGTGGAGGAACTCGTGAATGTCACCACCGCCACCTGCCCATCGTGAAGCTGTTGCGTCAAGGACGCGATGTCCACCGCCGGGGCGATCGTGCGATAGACAGGAATCACATCGACGGTTGCCCCTAACTCACGCAACTGTTCCGGCAAGATTTCGCGAGCGACTTCGGCGCGTGGGATCAATATGCGGCTCCCACGGATTCCCACATGGGCCAATGCGGCGATCATCCCCTCTGCCTGAAACTCGGTTGGAACGACATCCGGAGTCAGCCCATAGGTTCCCAGTTCCTGCGCAGTTCTTGGTCCAATCGCGCACAGGCGAAGGCTCGCCAACGCGCGCGCATCTTTTCCTGCCGCATGGAGTCGGTCCATGAAGGGCCTCACCCCGTTCACACTGGTAAAAATGAGCCATTGATAGGTATTGAGACGAGTCACCGCGTCATCGATCGCCTGCCAACTGGCTGGAGGCACGATCTGAATCGTCGGAACTTCAACCGGCTCCGCGCCATAGGCTGCCAATAGCTGGGAAAATTCCCTCGCCTGCTCCTGTGCGCGGGTAAGCACGACCCGTTTCCCAAAGAGCGGTTTGGTTTCAAACCAATTTAGCTGTCCTCGCAATCGCACGACCTCACCCACGACGATCACCGTCGGCGGTTCGAGATGCGCGGCTTCCGCTTTCGCGACAATATCAACCAATGTCCCTACGATGGTCTGTTGATCAGCTTTACTTCCCCAACGGATCGCCGCGACCGGCTGGTCGGGCGACCGTCCCTCCGACAGTAACTGTCTGACGATCGAAGGAAGATTCTTCATGCCCATCATGAACACCAGCGTCCCTGATGTACTGGCCAATTTGGGCCATTCCAACTGAGTTCCCGGCTTGGTGGGATCTTCTTGACCGGCCACAAACGTGACCGTGGAAGCCAACGTTCGGTGGGTCACCGGAATGCCTGCATAGGCAGGAACCGCGACCGCTGCCGTCACACCAGGCACAATCTCTAAGTCGACCCCTGCAGCAGCCACCGCTTCCGCCTCTTCTCCACCGCGTCCGAAGACAAACGGGTCGCCCCCTTTGAGCCGAACCACCACGTTCCCTTCCTTGGCGCGTTCAATGAGCAGTCGATTGATATAGGCTTGGTCTTGATACTGCCCGCGTCCCCGCCGACCGACATAGATGCGCTGTGCCGTGGCCGGAGCATACTGCAGTAAGACGGGATTGGCGAGATAATCGTAGAGGACGACATCGGCCGCCTCAAGGCATTCCTTCCCCTTCAGCGTCAAGAGTCCAGGATCGCCTGGTCCCGCCCCCACCAAATAAACCTTCCCCGGTCTTCTCGGTTTCATCATGTGATCCCGTAGATCGCTTGGAGTATTCTATCGCCACCGCGTGCGAGCAGTCGTTCCGCGAGTTGAACACCGATCGACTCCGGATCCTCAATGGTTCCTTCAACGGTATCGCGAATGAGCTCTTTGCCGTCCACACTGGATACCAATCCTTCCAAGCTCACCCCCGTCCCGACCACTGTCGCATGCGCCGCGATCGGAACCTGGCAGCCTCCTTGGAGCCGATGGAGCAACGCACGTTCGGCAAGAACGGCTGTCTTACTTGGCGCATGATCCAAGCCTCTCAACAGTGAACGAATAAAGAGATCGTCTCGTCGGCCCTCGATGCCTAGCGCCCCCTGGCCAATAGCAGGCAAACTAATCTGCGGCGCAAGATACTCCGTAATCTCATGCGCCCAGCCTAATCGCCGGAGCCCGGCTGCGGCAAGTACGATGGCGTCGAACTGTCCCTCCCGTAATTTCTTGAGACGGGTATCCAAGTTCCCGCGCAACATAGCAATCGTGAGATCAGGCCTGGCGTGCAGGAGCTGTGATTGGCGGCGAAGGCTGCTGGTCCCGATCCGGGCGCCACGAGGAAGGTCCTTGAACGACCGCCCGTCACGACTAATCAGGGCATCCCGGGGATCTTCGCGTGGCGGCACACAGAGAATGGCCAATCCCACGGGCAACACCGTGGGCACATCTTTCATACTATGCACCGCGAGATCGATCTCGCCGCTCAACAGCGCTTCCTCGATCTCCTTCACGAACAGTCCCTTCCCACCAATTTGGGCCAGTGGAACGTCAAGAATCTTGTCTCCCGAGGTTTGGATCCTATGCAACGTCACCGTCACATGCGGAGCCAGCGCGTGCAACTGTCCCTGCACCCACTCGCCCTGCTGCACCGCCAGCTTGCTACCGCGCGTTCCAAGCACGACGGTCGATCGTTCATGGCCGGCTTTCAACATGGCTCCTTTTCACCGACTCACATCTTGATACGGGGTATAAAACGTGGCAAACCGATCACTGGTCTGTATGTCTAGCAGGATCGCCGAGCGAGACTCGCGGGACGGGCGAGACGGAATGGGAATCCAATCTGTCCACGTCGCGCCTTTCTCGTATGTCTCGCCCTTCACGCGCCACGGCCTGTGGCGCTCACGGACTTTTTCAGCATCCTGCTAATGATCCGGCGTGTTCGAACTACTTCTCGGAGTCACCTCTTCACTATCCC
>CAZPWD010000072.1:0-11999 GCA_964590025.1 uncultured Nitrospira sp. | reverse complement strand
GGTCAATGCGAGTCAGTGAGTCTCTGGAAAACAAAGGAGGACAGATTAGGTTCTAACTCCAACCGCAACACTCCAGGCCCTCATCGGGTGCGCTATCGAGGCGCGCCCGATGACGGGGGTAGTGTTCAGCATTGGTGGGCAGGGGAGGGGGCTTCGTCGGGTCGGTCTAGACGGAAGGAAGAGGCGTGACGGTCGATACTTCATTGGAGCAGGCGCTCTCTAGACCGTTATAGGCACTGACAGTAAAATAGTAGAGGGTATTAGAATCAAGGTTTGTGACCGTGGCTGACGGGGAGTCAACGGACATGGAACTTTCGTATGCGCAGCTACCCGATTGATTTGGTGATTGCCGGCCGTAATGGACGAAATAGGCAGAGACTGATGGGTCTGGAACCGGGCTCCATGCGAGAGAGGCGGTGGCGCTTGCGCTACTACCGGGAGTCACCGTGACGGTTGGATCGCCGCCGGTCTCTCCTCCTCCGCATCCGGTCAGAAAGGGCATCGTCGTAAGAAGAAGGCCCGCAACGATTGCGGTCAGGCGTAGCGGTATGCAACCGGTCTCTGTGACTCTGGTCCGCGGTAAGAAGCATTGTTGCTTGGTCAAATCGCTCATGTGCTGCTCCAGAGAAGTGGGTATGGTTGCGTTGATTTAGGTTCGGTCTGCTTCGTGCGTATTGCTGGGCAAGAAGAACACATTTAAGGGCAAGCATGAGCAAGTGGTGTGCCATGGCCATGTGTTATAACTATTTGATTTATTGTGTACTTAAATGCTGGTGAGGGTGCTTGAAAAAGTTGGATTTGTAGAACCTGAAGGAGAGACCCTACAGATCCTGTCTCGCTCGAAGAGCGTCGCCCCATCCCGCGCCCTGCTCATCCATCTGTGAGTGCCTACCCTTCTCCCTTATGGGACGGTCCTGTCCCGAAAAAATCGAAACAGTAAGTAGGCATTGAGCATCGTCATGATCGTGAGGATGCTGTACGTGGTGAATTCAGTGGCCAGGTTCAATTCGATGAGCACCCTAGACAGTCCGAATGTGACGACCAAGGCATCGAAGGCCATGCAGATCCGCCTGAATGTTTCAGGGTCCATCCAACGAATGAGATAGCTCCCGAGCGGAATTCCCAAAAGGACGCTGGGGACGATATACGGAATGATCTCCATGCTGCTGGTGCTGTAGAGTCCAATGAAATAGTAGGCGATTCCCGTCAATGCCGCTTCTCCCACTCGAATGACGCCAAGCGCGGCTCGGAAATCCTGTTTGGCATACCCTTGATTGTTGAAAAGGAGCGCAAGGGGAGGGCCTGAGATGGTGGTGACGGAATAGAGGGTTCCGATTCCCATTCCGAAGGGTATCGCGATGGCTTTTTCGGCTTGGATGGGTTTTCTGATACCGGCAGCTTGGAGCAGAATCAATGGCAACAGCATGAAGTAGGTCACAAACTTTACCCACGCCGGATGAACGAGGGAGAGAATAAAGCTGCCGATAGAGACGCCGATCAGGAGGCCGATCAAAATGGGCGCCACGCGCCACCAAATGTTCGGGATGCTCTTGCGGTTGATGAAGAGGACGTACCCATTGATCACCAATTCCACAAGCACCAACGCCGGATTCAGAATCCGATTGGTGTAAAAGAGCAGCGCGACTGGAACCGTAATCGAAGAAAATCCGTACCCCAAGGCGCCGTTGATAGTGGCCGCCACGAACGTGATCAGCACGAGCACGACTTGATCCATGATTATCCTTTGCGATGGCCGGAGGCAAAGTCGTCGAGTGTGTAGTGGTCCAGGATACCGGCAATGGCATCACGCACCGAACCCATCACATGCTGCACCGGACATTGGGCATGTTCGGCATAGGGGCAGTCTCCGCATTTCTGATAGGCCGTCTTACTCACACATCCGATGGGAGCGAGGGGGCCATCCAAAATGCGGATCACTTGGCCGAGGGTGATCTCTCCAGGAGACTTAATCAGTGCGTAGCCGCCCTTCATCCCTCGACGACTAGAGAGGAGGCCGGCTCGTTTCAGTGCCAGGAGGATCTGTTCGAGAAATTCGACCGGGATATGTTGGCGGGTCGCGATCTGCTGCCGCTGTAGTGTCATCTTCCCATGCACGAGAGTGAGCTCAAGCAGTGCACGAAGTCCGTACTCGCTTTTTTTCGAAAGCTTCATGGTAAGATTGATCTAATCACGAGTGAGTTAATCAACAATTTAAACAATAGAATACCGCGCTGCTTCCGTCAAGGGGTGATCTAAAAGTTTAAGCGACTAATGCAAGGACTCTAACCCACAACGACAGGCCATTGTGTAGACATAATGTGATGCAACTCATTGATCCTAGAGGGGTTGTGCCTTGACAGTCTCTGCGTATTCCTGCTAGTTTCATCGCTCATTTCAACGCGTCTAGCGGAAAAATTCAGACCTCCATAAAAACGACTGGACTGTTCGTGACCTTCCAGGATCTCATTCTCACGTTGCATCACTACTGGGCCGAGCAAGGCTGCGTCATTCATCAGCCCTATGATCTGGAAATGGGGGCAGGCACCTTTCATCCAGCCACGTTCCTCAGGTCCCTTGGTCCGGAGCCCTGGCGGGCGGCCTATCCCCAACCATGCCGGCGTCCCACGGATGGACGATACGGCGAGAATCCGAATCGCATGCAGCACTACTATCAGTATCAGGTCGTGCTAAAGCCGGCGCCGGACAATATTCAATCGTTGTACTTGGAGAGTCTGGCTCAATTGGGGATTAACCCGAAGCAGCACGACATCCGGTTCATTCAAGACGACTGGGAGTCCCCCACGCTGGGCGCCTGGGGCCTGGGCTGGGAGGTGCGTCTTGATGGGATGGAGATCACCCAGTTCACTTACTTCCAAGAAATCGGCGGGATCGAGCTGAATCCCATTACCGTCGAAATCACATACGGGACTGAACGCATCGCAATGTATCTGCAACACGTGAATAACGTCTTTGACCTCGCCTGGAACAATTCAGTCACGTATGGAGATATCCATCACGAAACCGAAGTCCAATTCTCCACCTATAATTTCGAAGAAGGCGATGTGGCGATGCTCATGGCCACATTTCAATCGTTCGAAGGGGAATGCAAGCGGCTGCTGGCGAATCGCGACAAACGATTGACGCTCCCGGCCTACGAGTTCTGTATCAAATCATCGCACCTCTTCAATCTGCTCGATGCCCGCGGGGCGATCAGCGTGGCAGAGCGCACGGGTTATATCGCCAGGGTCCGCGCCCTTGCCCGTCAATGTGCCGAACGCTACATCGAAGAGCGGGCGGCAATGGGGCATCCACTGCTCAATCGCGGGAGGGGGCGTGATGGAGCGAAGACATCACGTATTCGTTCCAAGGCTGTGGCCCGCCGCTCATAAGAACCGCGGAAGGATCCATGCCAAAGACTCAGAAACCTCATCGTCCCGTTCCTCCTGCGAAGAAGGGGAGGCGCCCTTCCCCTGTGACCGCTGCCGAGTTGTTGCTCGAGATCGGCGTCGAAGAACTTCCCTATCAGTTCATCGCTCCTGCCCTGGCGGTCCTCAAAAATTCGGCTGAGCAGCTGTTGAAAGACCAACGTCTCGCGTTTCACTCAGCCCGCACGATGGGAACTCCACGACGATTGACTCTGGTGGTTGAGGGCCTCGCGATCCAGCAAACCTCTATGGTCAAGGAAGCGATGGGGCCTTCCAAGACGGTGGCGTTTGATCTTGCCGGCCAGCCGACCAAGGCGGCGACGGGATTTGCCGCAGGGCAAGGAGTCGCCGTCCAAGAGCTGCAGATTCGTCGGACTCCGAAGGGGGAGTATCTCTTTGCGGTGAAGCAGGTACAGGGACGGCCCGCGAACGTAGTCCTGAAAGAACTCCTCCCGCAGTTGATCGCGAAACTCTCATTTCCGAAAGCCATGAAGTGGAATAGCACCGGCGTGCGGTTTGCTCGACCGGTGCGGTGGCTGGTGGCGCTGTACGGAGGGGCCACGCTTCCCATCGAAGCCGCGGGGATTACCGCCGGTAACCGGACGGAAGGACATCGCGTGCTGGGGAACGCGAAGGGGATCGCCGTTCGAGACTCCGAGTCCTATCTGAAGGGACTTGAACGTCAAGGGGTCATTCCGGATCAGCAGCGCCGCCGCCACATGATCGAAGAACAGATCGCCACACTGTGCAAGAAAACCGGCTTCACGTTGAATGTGGACGGAGACTTGTTGGATCAGGCGGTCTATACGACCGAATGCCCCAATGCCATTATCGGATCCTTCAAGCAAGCCTATCTGGAGGTGCCGCAAGAGATCTTGATTACCTCCATGAAAGAACATCAAGGGTTCTTCTCTTTGAGGCACAAAGAGACCGGGAAGCTCGTCCCCCATTTCATCGCGGTGACGAACAATCGAGCCAAGGATATGGGATTGATTCGCGAAGGCAACGAGCGGGTCCTGGCTGCGCGTCTAGCCGATGCGAAGTTCTTTTTTGACGAAGACCGGAAGGTCAAGCTCGGGGAACGTGTGGCGAAACTTGCTGGTGTCACGTTCCACCAGAAGCTCGGAACCATGGAGAAAAAACAGCAACGAGTCAGAAAGCTGGCCGGCTTCATCGCCTCGAGTGTGCGGCCTCAGGACGACAAACTTAAACAAGCTTGCGAGAGGGCCGCGGACCTGTGCAAGGCCGACCTTCTCACTGGTGTGGTCGGCGAGTTTCCGGAACTGCAGGGCATCATGGGGGGCGAGTACGCGAAACATGACGGTGAATCTGAGGCAGTCAGTCAGGCCATCAGGGAGCAGTATCTGCCGCGATCGATCGAAGGTGAATTGCCACGGACCATCGCTGGGCAGGTGCTGTCGTTGGCTGACCGGCTGGATTCGGTGGCGGCGTTCTTCCACGTGGGTCTCGTGCCGACCGGATCGGAAGACCCCTTTGCTCTGCGCAGGAATACCACGGCCATCGTCCGGATTATTCTTGAGGGAAACCTGCGCATCAACTTGGGGCGCTACATTGATAATGCGAGAAACCTGGTCATCAGCGATGGCTTCAAAGGGGTTCCAGATTCCGAGCAGCAGGGACGGCGCAGGATGACGGAATTCATTTTTGAGCGGGTTCGACACTATGGTAGGGTCGTCCACGCATTGCGGGATGATGTCATCGAAGCGGTGCTCAAGCCGGCCCATGACAAGGCGCTGGATCTCGTTGATCTTGTTCTGAGAATGAAGGCGCTGGAATCCGTGACAACGAAGCCGGAATTCGATCCATTGATCGTCGGCTTCAAGCGTGCGCACCGGCTTGTCGAGAAAGAGCAGTGGGATCGCAAGCCGGTCGATGAGGCACGGTTCCAACATCCGACTGAGTCGGCGCTCTACCAGGCGACGAAACGGGAGAAGATGCTGTCCGCGATCGCGATGAACCAAGGGGACTATGGCCAGGCCCTGGACGGGCTGGTGCGTCTGAAACCTGCCATCGATGCATTTTTCGCAGCGGTCATGGTCAATGCAGAGGATCCGGTTATCCGGAGCAACCGGCTGTCATTGCTCCAGGGCGTGGATAAATTATTCACGTCGTTCGCGGACTTTTCGCAGATTGTGGTACAAGGGGGGTAGAAGGCGGAGCGGCCAGGTGCCCATCTTGCTCGCAGAACGCGCACGATCAGAATGTGCTCGTTCGATGCGCGCAGTAAAGGGCAGCCTGACCACTCCTTATCAGAGAGGTGAGGAGAGAATTAGAAGGGCCTCGCCCGGGCTAGTGGCACGTCTCGGCGTGCCAGTGGGTGGGCGGGTGAAAAAGTTGCGCGCAGTTGGGGACTCATCCTGACCACCTGTTCGGCAGAGAGACGAGTCGGGTGAAAGCCATGGATCAATCATTGTCAGACGATCAACGTCGGGCGAGGAAAGTCCGTCGGTTCACCATCGGCGTGTCTCTCGCCATGATCATTCTCTGCAACGCGATCGTGTTGGTTGGGTTATGGGCCAGTGGGATTAACCTCGATGAACTGGTAACGACTCCCGATGTATTCAACTCCAAACAGGATATTTGTCTCCGGCTTGGCTGGCAGTCCGTTACGGGAGCGGTTGATCCGGTATCTCTCTGCTCGGAGTGGATCAATCTATCCGATCCGTCCGGCAAGACTCACCAGATTCAACGGGAGATCAAGCTTCGGCACGGGCCGGACGGGCAGTATTATGTGGATCGGGGAGGGTACGCCGACTATCGGTTGCTCATGTTGATGCTGTTTGTCGTGGCAGTCATTGGGTTCGGGCTGGTGGCGAAATGGTATCTGGTCGGCCGGTATCGGCTGCGTCTCGAATCCGCCGCCGGCCACGGGGCATCACTCGTCCATTGAATTGAACTGAAGTCAACGCGAAGAAGAGGGCAGCGTGGCAAAGAAATACGTGTACTACTTTGGTGACGGCTCGGCCGAAGGGACTTCCAACATGAAAGAGCTCCTCGGCGGGAAGGGCGCCGGGCTTGCCGAAATGACGAATCTCGGCATCTCCGTTCCGCCCGGCTTCACGATTTCCACCGAGGCCTGCGTCGAATATTACAAGAACGCGAAACAGTATCCTCCCGGCATGTGGGACGCCGCGCTGAAATCGCTTAAGCGGGTCGAGCGGTCGATGGGCATGGGGTTCGGCGATCCTGAGCGGCCGTTGCTGGTCTCGGTCCGGTCCGGCGCCCGGGCCTCGATGCCGGGCATGATGGACACGGTGCTGAATGTCGGTCTGACGACCAAGACGGTCGAGGGGTTGGCGGCAAAAACACGCAACGATCGGTTTGCCCAGGACAGCTATCGGCGCTTTGTGTCCATGTACGGCAGCATCGTCATGGGCGTGCCGCGCGAACATTTCGAAGCGATCCTTAAGCACAAGAAGGCCGAGGTGGGCGTAACGCACGAGACCCATTTCGATGCACGGCATCTCCGGGAATTAGTTTCCAGCTTTAAGGCGCTCATCAAGGAAGAAACAAAGAAAGAGTTTCCCAATGAGCCGCTCGAACAGCTTCGCTTGGCCGTCAACGCCGTCTTTTCCTCCTGGTTCGGTGCGCGAGCTGTCACCTATCGTCGCCTCTATGGGATTCCAGACTCGTGGGGCACGGCCATCAATGTGGTGGCGATGGTGTTCGGCAACATGGGGGAAACGAGCGGCACCGGTGTGGCGTTCACGCGTGATCCGGCCTCAGGCGACAAGAACTTTTTCGGCGAGTGCTTGATGAATGCCCAAGGCGAGGATGTCGTGGCCGGCATCAGAACTCCGCTTCCGGTCAATGCGCTCGCCAAGAATGTGCCGGAGGCCTACAAGGAACTGGAGCATACCTACAAGAAGCTCGAAAAACATTACCGGGACATGCTCGATTTGGAATTTACGATCCAAGAGGGCAAACTTTACATGCTGCAAACCCGGGTTGGCAAACGGACCGGTATCGCCGCCGTGAAGATTGCGGTCGACATGGTCAGAGAAGGCCTCATTTCGAAGCAGGAAGCGGTGCAACGGATCGGGCCGGAGCAATTGTCTCAATACCTCTACCCGATTTTCGATACGAAAGAAGAGGCGAAGTCCAATCCCCTGGGGAAAGGACTTCCAGCCGGTCCTGGTGCGGCAGCCGGGAAGATCGCCCTCACTCCCGATCGGGCCGTGACGATGAAAGCGGCTGGTACCCGCGTGGTGTTGGTTCGCCAGGAGACAAGTCCGGACGATATTCATGGGATGAACGCCGCGGCAGGATTTTTGACGGCGCGTGGAGGGATGACATCCCATGCAGCGGTGGTCGCCCGGCAAATGGGCAAGGTCTGCGTGGCCGGCTGCGAAGCGGTGGAAGTGCTGGACGGCCAGTCCGTTCGCATCGGGGCCAAAGTGTTCCGCGAGGGGGACTATCTTTCGATCAACGGTTCAACCGGCAATGTGTATGAGGGGGACCTGCCCGTCGTCGAATCTGAAATCATTCAGGTCATCCAAGGCAAGCTGAATGCGAAGAAGTCGGACAAGTACCAGCGCTTCTCATTGATTCTGTCATGGGCCGACCGCGTGCGGAAGCTTCACGTCCGCGCCAATGCGGACGTGCCGGATCAGGCGAAAATCGCGCGCGGCTTCGGTGCGGAAGGGATTGGACTCTGCCGTACGGAGCATATGTTCTTCGCAGAGGATCGCATCCCGATTATGCAGAAGATGATCTTGGCGCGGACCAAAGAGGAGCGGGAAAAGTTTCTCGATCAGCTCCTGCCGCTCCAAAAGCAGGATTTCATCGGGCTCTATCGCGAGATGGCGGGCTATCCGGTCACCATTCGTCTGCTCGATCCGCCGTTGCACGAATTTCTGCCGAAGCGTGAAGACCTGATGGTGGAGATTGCGCAGCTGGAGCTGACCGGGCGCGACGGAGCCAGGCTCGAAGAAACGCGTCGGTTGCTGACCCGCGTCGAGGAACTCCACGAGTTCAATCCGATGCTCGGGTTGCGCGGGTGCCGACTCGGGATTACGATGCCGGAGATTACCCGCATGCAGGCTCGGGCCATCATGGAGGCCGCGTGCGAGCTGGCCAAGGAAGGGAAGAAGATCGTCCCGGAGATCATGATCCCGCTGGTGGGGATGGTCTCGGAAATGAAGGCGCAGAAAGATTTGATCCGCGAGGCGGCGCAGGAGACGATGAAGCGGTACAACGTGAAGCTCTCCTACCTCGTGGGCACGATGATCGAACTGCCGCGTGCCGCCGTGACAGCTGATCGCATTGCGACAGAAGCGGAGTTCTTTTCATTCGGGACGAACGACCTCACCCAAACCACGTTCGGTTTCTCCCGCGACGATGCCGCGAAGTTCATCGATTTTTATCGAACTGCGAACATTCTGGAATCCGATCCCTTCGCGGTGCTCGATCGAGAGGGGGTGGGGGCCTTGATGAAGCAAGCCATCGCCGGCGGCCGGAAAACCCGTCCCGGGATTAAGCTCGGCATCTGCGGTGAGCACGGCGGCGATCCCAGTTCCGTTGAGTTCTGCCATGAACTCGGACTGGACTACGTGAGCTGCTCACCCTATCGTGTCCCCATTGCGCGGCTTGCGGCGGCCCATGGGGCCTTGGCCGAAGCCGGATCGAGCAGTTCCCTCCCCACGCGCAAGGTGTCAGGGTTTCGTGCGAAGGCGAAGAAGGCGACGATGAAGACCACGAAGACGAAGTCGGCTCAGCGGCCTCGCAGCCGATCGCGCGTTACGCGCAAGAAACGGTGACTGCCACCACACCGCACCGCCACTTCATGACCCTGGCGCTCCGTCTCGCAGCGAAGGGCCGGGGCAAGACCAGCCCAAATCCCATGGTCGGCGCCCTCGTGGTCAAGAACGGCCGCATCGTGGGCCGCGGGTATCATCACGGTCCAGGGCAACCTCACGCTGAAATTCTTGCGCTCAAGCAAGCGGGGCCACGCGCCCGGGGCGCGATTCTCTACGTCACGCTCGAACCCTGTTGCCACCTCCTCAAACGAACCCCACCTTGCGTACCGGCAGTGGTTCAGTCTGGCGTGCGACAGGTGGTGGTGGCGATGGCTGATCCCAATATTGTGGTCAAAGGACGAGGGATTGCTGCCTTGCGCCGAGGCGGGATCACGGTGACGACGGGTATTGCACAAGAGGAAGCTGCGCAGTTGAATCGTGCGTACCTCCACTGGGTGAGGACCGGCCGTCCCTACGTGATCCTGAAAGCCGGGATGACATTGGATGGAAAGGTGGCCACGGCAAAGGGGGAGTCTCGATGGATTACGGGTCCGCGCGCGCGACAAGACGCGCATCGACTCCGGAGTCGGGTGGATGCCGTGGTCGTCGGGGTCGGCACCGTACTCAAGGATAATCCCACGCTGACGGCTCGACTGTCCGATCGCCCACTCAAACTGGCACCGCGGCAACCGTTGCGTGTCGTGCTCGATAGCCGACTCAGGACGCCACCGACTGCGACGGTCTGTGCCATGCAGGACCGAGCGAAAACGTTGATCGTGACCACAAGTCGTGCATCCCGGTCACGCCGTCGTCCATTTGAACGGGCAGGGGTGGAGGTCGTGTCCCTCTCGACGAAGAACGGGCGTGTCTCGTTCCCAGCCTTGCTGACGATGCTGGGCAAGCGAGAGATCACGTCCGTGCTCATCGAGGGAGGCAGCACTGTCAATGCCGCAGCGTTACGCGCAAAATTGGTCAATCACGTCGTGCTCTATCTTGCTCCTACTCTTATGGGAGGGCAGGATGCCAAGGCTGTGATCGGCGACCGTAGCCCGAAGCGCTTGGCACAGGCACTGACATTGCGCCACGTCACGGTTCGCCGCATCGGGAAGGATTTGGTCGTGGAGGGAGATCTGTGACGCGCGGGCTTCTCTCAGGCGTCCTTGTTGTGACCCTTGCTGGATTCGCCGATTGTGGAATGGATGCGGCCGCTTATCGGGGGGACCGTGACACGGAAGTTGGGCAAAGGGGCGGAGACCGTCAATCGATTGAGCCATCTCATGCGGCGACATCCCGACCGTGTCCTGTTTGAAGCCATAGACCCGCCTGCCTTACCGGATGAAGACGTGGCCTTCTTGAAACATGCGCTGGAGAATCTGTCGCATTCCAGCGGCGCGACCCAATCCAGGACAACTTCACCATGACGACGTCGCGCAGCTTTACGTTGCTCTGCACCGTCGGCGTGTTCTGCTTTATCAGCTACAACATGGTCCGGATGCCGGTGTTGGCGCTGTTCGCAGAATCCCTGGGGGCCAGTCCCGAACGGATCGGGCTGATTGTGTCGGTTTCCACTCTTACCGGGGTGTTCCTCAAGTTGCCGTCCGGCGCGCTGTCCGACATCTACGGTCGGCGGTTCCTGCTTCGAATCGGCGTGGTGGCGTTCGGGTTTCCGCCGTTTCTGTACCCCTGGGTGACAGATCTCGATGTACTGACCGCCTTACGCTTCTTCCATGGGCTGGCCACCGCCATCTTCGCGCCGAGTGCGCTGGCGACCGTGGCCGATCTCTATCGACAACGGCGAGGCGCCGCGCTCGGCACCTACACGGCCTCAACGCAATCCGGTGCGTTGCTCGGCCCGTTCATCGGCGGCTATCTGATCTACGCGTCGGGATTTCCCGCTGCCTTCGTGACGGCCGGCATATTCGGCTGCATCGCCATTGCTATCTTCTATAGTCTGCACCTCACACCACCTCCCCCGCGTATTCAGGAGAAGGGGATGGCCTCGCTGATGGCGGAGATGTGGAAGGGCTTCAGGGTGGTCGCCAAGAATCGCAAGGTTCTCATTACCAGCTCGACCGACGCAGCTAAGATGATTGCGAACGGGGCCTTGATGGCCTTTCTCCCGCTCTATGGTGTCTCGGCGGGATTGAATCCGGGAGAAGTCGGCCTGCTGTTTACGGTCCAGGCCCTTACGTCGCTCGTCTCCAAGCCGATAATGGGGCGGGTGTCTGACAGCGTAGGGCGTCAGCCGCTCATCGTCACCGGCCTCGTCATCTGCGCGGCGACCTTCGTCTGTATCCCCCAGGTTTCGATGTTCTGGCTGTTATTGCCGCTCTCGGCGGGCTTCGGATTTGGTGAAGCCGTCGTCTCCTCCTCGTCGTCCGCGCTGGTTGCGGACAATTCCGAGTTCAAGACACTCGGGGCGGGGATGGGCATGCAAGGGACGATCGGAGACATCGGCCATGCCAGCGGGCCGCTCCTGGCAGGAATTCTGATCGCGCACCTGAACTATGCCAACGCCTTTGCCATCATCGCCGGCCTGCAACTGGTCGCGGCGGCGGTGTTCTGGATGACGATGAGACGGACGTAACGTCGATGCTATATAATGGACCGGTGATGAACACCATAGCGACAGGGAACATCGTCATTGGTACGCTGGCCGGCATCGGCGTGATTGTGCTACTCGTGATGTTTGTCTATGTGGTTCGGCTAATGTTCAGTCAGAAAGGGGAATAGGCTCCTCCTGCTATGTTCACAGGTATTGTCGAAGAATTGGGCGCCATCATCTCGATCGACAAGACCCTCGCCGGAACGAGGA
>CAZPWD010000071.1:0-12008 GCA_964590025.1 uncultured Nitrospira sp. | reverse complement strand
ATTACCGCCTTGGTATGGCTTGACAAGGCCCAGGAGCGTCGATACTATCGGCGTCATTCTGGCCGGTGGATTCAACCGGCCAATCTTTTCTTGAGGGACCACTCATCATGGCTATTCGGATCGGTATTAATGGATTTGGACGGATCGGACGGAACGTCCTGCGGGCATCACTCGGTGACCCCGACCTACACTTTGTCGCAATTAACGACCTCACAGATGCGAAGACGCTCGCTTATCTCTTGAAATACGACTCGGTACACGGGACGTTACCCGGAAGCGTCGAGGCTAAAGGCGACCAGATCCTCGTCAACGGCAAGCCCATTAAGGTGCTTGCGATGAAGGACCCAAAAGACCTCCCCTGGAAGGATCTGGAGGTGGACATCGTCATCGAATCGACCGGGCGCTTTACCGACCGCGAAGGCGCAGGGAAGCACCTCTCTGCCGGAGCCAAGCACGTCATTATTTCCGCGCCGGCGAAGGACCCGGATGTCACTATCGTGTTGGGCGTCAACGACGAGGCCTACGATCCGAAACTGCACCACATCATCTCCAACGCCTCCTGCACGACCAATTGTCTGGCTCCCGTGGCAAAAGTTCTGTTGGATAATTTTGGCATCAAGCACGGCCTCATGACCACGATCCATTCCTATACCAACGACCAGCAGTTACTCGATCTGCCCCACAAAGACCTGCGGCGCGGGCGCGCGGCAGGCATGTCGATGATCCCGACCAGCACCGGCGCGGCAAAGGCGCTCCATTTGGTACTGCCACAGCTCAAGGGCAAGATCGACGGCCTCGCCATCCGCGTCCCCACGCCGAATGTCTCGCTGGTGGATCTGACCGTCGAAACCGAAAAGGACTGTGACGTCGCCTCCGTCAACGCCGCCTTCCGGAAAGCGGCGAACGGCCCGATGAAAGACATTCTGCTCTATTCTGAAGACCCGATCGTCTCGATCGACCAGAAGGGCGATCCTCATTCGGCCACATTCGATGCCCCGCTCACGATGGCCATCGACAAGCGGCTCGTCAAGGTGACGGCCTGGTACGACAACGAGTGGGGCTATTCATGCCGGGTTCGAGACCTAATCAAGGTGATCGCGGCAAGAACGACAGGGCGCTGAGCACCGCGAGGCGATGCCTGCCTCAGCCCGATTCTGTTTCACGCTGACTCCCATTCCTGGAAGAACCGACCTGACGGAGCCGCTATGAATCTGCGCAAACAAACGATCGACGACGTCGTGCTGCGAGACAAGCGTGTCATCATCCGGGCCGACTTCAACGTCCCGTTGGACGATTCGCACCAAATCACCGACGACACCCGCATTCGCTCGACCCTGCCGACCATCAATCGAGCCGTCGACGACGGCGCGAAGGTGATCCTCTGTTCGCACCTGGGCCGACCGAACGGAACGTTCGACCCCAAGTACAGTCTGGCCCCGGTGGCAAAACGCCTGGGACGGCTCATGGGCAAAGACATTCTGTTTGCACCCGATTGCATCGGCCCGGCGGTGGAAGGGCTTGTCGCCAAGATGAAGCCGGGCGACGTCCTGCTCCTTGAAAACCTCCGATTCCATCAGGGTGAAGAGGAAAACGACGACGCCTTTTCGAAAGCGCTGGCGGCCCTCGGCGATGTCTATATCAACGACGCGTTCGGCGCCGCACACCGGACCCATGCCTCCATCGTCGGCATCACCAAATTCATTCCCGCCTCGGCCGCCGGCTTCCTCCTCAAGAAAGAAATCGAATACCTAGAGGGAGCCGTCGAAAACCCCGTTCGACCCTTTGTCGCCATTCTCGGCGGGGCGAAAGTGTCGGGAAAGATCGGCGTCATCGAGAATTTGGGCAAGCGCGTCGACAAAGTCATTATCGGCGGCGGCATGGCGTTTACCTTCTTAAAAGCGAAGGGGACGGAAATCGGCAACTCACTGGTCGAACACGACATGCTGGACTTCGCCAAAGGCATTGAGGACCATGCCCTTTCCCGCGGCGTGAAATTCTACCTGCCGGTCGATTGTGTCGTCGCGGCCAGCCGCGAGCCTGGGGCGGAATCGAAGATCGTCCCGGTCCAGGAGATTCCGAAAGGGTGGTACGGCCTCGACATTGGCCCAGCCTCCGTAAAACTATTCAACGAAGCAGTCCAGAACGCGAAGACGATTCTGTGGAACGGACCGATGGGTGTCTTTGAAATCGATGCCTACGCCCGGGGCACCTTCGCGATGGCGCATGCGATTGCCGATGCCTATGCACTGACGATCGTCGGCGGCGGTGAAACGGCTCTGGCCGTGCATCGAGCCGGCGAATCGGAGAATATGTCGTTCATCTCGACCGGCGGCGGCGCCGCGCTGGAATTGCTGGAAGGCAAACAACTCCCGGGCCTGACCGCTCTCCCGGATCGAGTCGCGTAATCGCCTCATCGCTGAGTTCACAGCCTCTACCACCATCGAGACACCCGTGCGTAGACCCCTCATCATCGGCAACTGGAAGATGAACAAGACGGCCTCGGAGGCCGCGGCATTTATTCGCGACCTCCGCGAACGACTGCCTGCATCCCCCAACGCCGACGTGGTCCTTGCGCCGCCCTTTACGGCCCTCGAATCGGCCCGCAGCGCCTTAGGTCCCTCCTCCTGGATCAGCCTCGGCGCACAAAATGTACATTGGGAAACGCACGGGGCCTTCACCGGAGAAGTGTCCGGTCCGATGTTGCGCGATCTTGGATGCCGCTATGTGATCGTCGGCCACTCTGAACGCCGCACGCTTTTCGGCGAACGAGATCAGGAGATTCAGAAGAAAGTACGGGCGGCGCTGAAGCACGGGCTCTCTCCGATCCTGTGCGTGGGAGAATCGCTGGCGGAACGTGAGGCCTGCCGAACGGAATCGGTCGTCACGACTCAGCTCACCGGCAGCCTGGCAGGGTTGACTACACAGGATCTTGCGATAGTCACTATCGCCTACGAACCGGTCTGGGCCATCGGCACAGGACGAGCCGCCACCACGGAGCAGGCCGTGGCCGTACATCGCTCGATCCGCTTATTCGTGGAGACCGGCTGGGATAGCAAAATGGCATCGGCCATCAGAATCCTATACGGCGGAAGCGTCACACCTCAGAACATCGAGTCGCTCCTCGCCTCGGACGCAATCGACGGAGCCCTGGTGGGCGGGGCTTGTCTCAATCCCGACTTGTTTGCTACAATCGTGCGTGTTGCTCAGACACAGCGTGCCTAACTGATCGGAGTGCAATGTATACTGTTCTCATCGTCATTCATGTGTTGATCTGTTTTCTCATGGTCGGCGCGATCCTCTTGCAATCAGGTAAGGGCGCTGAAATCGGCGCGTCATTCGGGGGCTCCAGTCAGACCGTCTTCGGTAGCCGTGGCCCCGCCAACTTCTTGAGCAAATTCACGGTCGTCGTCGCTGCCGTCTTCATGCTGACCGCGTTGAGCCTAGCCATCATGGCAAGAGAACGGACGTTTTCCTCCACGGTCATCGATCTCAATAAGAAAGAGACCTCTCAGCCCGCTCCCGAAACCCCGCCCGCTACCCCGGCCGCCCCAGCCGCTGAGAGCCACGCTCCTGGCGACTCTTCCTCAAGCGGACACTAGCAGGACGCTGGATAAATCCAGTCTCGTCGTTCGTGGTTTGTCTGGTTCATCTGGTCTCTCTGGTTTATCCAGTTAGTCTGGTTCAACCAAATAAACGAAACAAGTTAAACAAACCAGAGCAACCAGCAGGTTCTCACGCTTCAAGGGTGTCAAGAATGCCTCGCGGGGAATGAGAAGGTAAGGGCTGAAACTATTCAGCGTCTTACTATATCCTGGTGAGCCACGCCTCGTGGGAAGGGTCCTCCCCACGAACGATTGAAAAGAAGGCCTTCTGCAGAGCTTGCGTAATCGGACCTGGCGCGCCGGTTCCAATGCGGCGGTTGTCGATCTCCCGCACCGGCGTCAGCTCGGCAGCGGTCCCGGTTACGAATACTTCATCCGCGATGTACATGTCATCGCGCGTGAAGCGCTCCTCCACAACGGAGATACGCTGCTCCCGCGCCAAATCGATGACGGAGCTTCTGGTGATGCCGTCGAGGATCGAGGTGAGCGGCGTGGTCTTGATCTGTCCTTTACGCACAAGGAAGATGTTCTCCCCCGTCCCCTCGGACACGTACCCCTCGGTATCGAGCAAAATGGCTTCATCGTACCCGTCCGCTTTCGCTTCCCGCTTCGCGAGAATCGAGTTCACGTAGTAGCCGGAAATCTTCCCTCTCGTCATCGAGACATTGACATGATGACGAGTGTACGATGACACGCGGGCTCGCATCCCGTTCGCGAGCGCGTCGTCCCCGAGGTAGGCGCCCCAGGTCCAGGCCGCGATGGCCAGCTTGATCGGATTGTCGCCGGGATAGACCCCCATCGTTCCGTGCCCGATATAGACGAGTGGGCGGATATAGCAAGCCTCCAGCTTGTTCACCCTTACTGTCTCCACGATGGCCGCTGCGACCTGCTTCTTGTCGAATGGCATCTGCATCATGCCGATATGGGCGGAATCGAACAGCCGATCGACATGTTCCTGCAACCGAAAAATCGCGGAACCGGACTTCCCCTTGTAACAGCGAATCCCCTCGAACGCAGCCAGTCCATAATGGAGCGAATGGGTCATCACGTGGATATGCGCGTCCGCCCAATTGACGAACGACCCGTCCATCCAAATTTTTCCTTGTGGCTCAAGCATAGGCAACGCAAGCTCGCACGTGAATCATCGAGCACTGAGATCGGAATATAGCAGCGGGCTGGAAGAAGCGTCAAGCAAACGGGCGTGGCCTGGCCCACAAGCAAGAATGAACCAAGAAGCAGTCTTTCAGGCGGGCATCTGGTGGGCACGAATCTGCCCACTCAGTAAATGGGCGATGTGCTTCGCGGCTAACGGACTGACGAGGACAAGATCCAACCCAAAATCATACCCATCCACCCACCGGACTGTCGCTCGTTCAATCTCTATCGGCGGGACATCGTCCGCAAACGTAACGCGCAGTGCCAAATCGACGCCCGTCCCAACCGCATGGTCACCTTGGACACGCATCCCCGATTGAGACAGATTGGTCACGACACCTTTCCCGACACATTCCCCACTGAGATAATAGAGAATCAGCCAAGTCGGTATGCGACGATAGGGACGGAGCACAAATCGAGTGGCCCTCGGCTTGGAGGGACGAGGCTTCGGTGCTACGGCCATCATTATCTCCGATCCATGAAATGGCTCAACAATAGGAAAACAGCATACGCCCAGGAGCCAGAGCAGGATAGCCCACGAATAGGTTAACCCGAAGGAGGGGGCAAGGTTTGCCGGCTGATCCCCAGCCTTTACCTTGACAGGCTTCAAATCCCTATGTTACACAGTCATCTTCTGTAACGGAGACAGGGGCTTATGTACGCAATCATTGAGACAGGCGGCAAGCAGTATCGGGTCGAAACCGGGTCATTGGTCCAAGTAGAGTCCCTTCCCGGCGAGGTCGGGGGGACGATCGAACTCGGCCAGGTTCGGCTGGTTCACGGCGACAGGGGTATAGAGGTCGGACAACCGTTGGTCAAAGGGGCCACCGTCAAAGCCGAGATCATCAACCAAGGCCGAACCCGGTCCATCACCATCTTCAAGAAACAACGGCGCAAGAACTATCGGCGGACCAATGGCCATCGCCAGGGCTTTACCAAATTGCGCATTACCGGTATCGAAACGGCCTAACGAGGATCACCCATGGCAACAAATAAAGGCGGCGGATCGACTAGAAATGGGCGCGATAGCAATCCGCAATATCTTGGGGTCAAGGCCTACGGCGGAGAGACCGTGAAGGCAGGATCGATTTTGATCCGTCAGCGAGGGACAAAGTTCTTCCCCGGTTTTAACGTGGGCCTCGGCAAAGACCACACCCTCTTCGCCCGCATCACAGGGATCGTGAAGTTCGAACGCGGCCGCGGACGGCAGAAGATCAGCGTCTACTCCGCGCCCTCGATTTCATAGTACATTCTTTTCCTCTTTTCTCGTCACAGTGTCGTTACCGCGAGGATTCCCGGCATGAGTAGGGGTGCAACGGGATGTTCCTCGTATGTCATGCCCAGACAGTCATCCCACTGAAACGGTGCGCCGATGTTTATCGATGAAGTCCGTATCCATATCAAGGCCGGCCGCGGCGGCGACGGCGCATGCAGTTTTCGGCGCGAAAAGTTCGTGCCTCGCGGCGGGCCGGACGGTGGCGACGGCGGCCACGGCGGCAATGTCGTGTTTGAAGCGTCGCCTCGCATGACCACGCTTCTCGACCTCCGGTATCAAAAACACTACGAAGCAGAAGTCGGTCGCCAAGGTGGCGCCGCCAACTGCTCCGGAAGAACTGGGGAGGATGTGGTGGTGCCCCTTCCGGTCGGCACCGTCATCTTTAATGATCAGACCGATGAGATGTTGGCCGACCTGGTCACCCCCGGACAGCAGTTCGTGGGAGCTCACGGGGGCCGGGGCGGACGAGGGAATAACCATTTCGCGACCTCGACCAACCGCACGCCCACGGAATTTGAAACCGGCACGGAAGGCGAAGAACGGTCGCTACGGCTTGAACTGAAACTGTTGGCCGACGTCGGGCTCGTGGGCTTTCCCAATGCCGGAAAATCGACACTCATCGCCGCGATCTCCGCCGCACGGCCAAAGATTGCCGATTATCCCTTCACCACGCTGACGCCGAATCTGGCGATCGTTCGCTGGGGAGAAAAGGAAAGTTTTGCCGTCGCAGATATTCCCGGGATTATCGAAGGCGCCCATGAAGGAAAGGGGCTGGGATTCCAATTTCTTCGGCATATCGAACGCACGTCATTTTTGCTGCACATGATCGACGTGTCGGAGTGGTCCCCCGATGAACCCGTCAAGAGCTTCGAGATCATGCGTCAGGAATTAGCCGCCTACGATGAGCCGATCACCACACGCCCCTTCGCGGTGGTCGCCACGAAAATCGACGTGGCCGGAGACGGTGCACGCCTGCGAGAGTTGCAGAAGTACTGTACGCGCCATCGGTATACGTGCTTCCCGATCTCTGCCGCCACGAGAGAAGGACTGACGGAACTCGTCACCTATTTAGGGCAACAGGTGGCGCAGCTTCGAGCCACACCATGCGAGACGAACTCCTAAGACAGGCCACCCGCATTGTCATCAAAATCGGGAGCAGTCTCATTGCGTCCCGAGACACAGGGCTGCGCCCGGAACAGATCGATCGGCTTGCGGAAGAAATCGCGGCTCTCCGGTCGAGCGGACGTGAAGTCTTGATCGTCTCCTCCGGCGCGATTGTCTCCGGCATCAAGAAATTAGGCCTGAAGGAGTACCCCAAGAGCCTCCCCGTGAAGCAGGCGGCCGCGGCGGTCGGCCAGAGCCGGCTCATGTGGGCGTACGAAAAATCGTTCGAGCGGCTCGACGTCAAGGTGGCGCAAATCCTACTCACTCACCACGACCTCGCCGATCGGCGGCGGTTTCTCAATGCACGCCACACCCTGAGTGCGCTGATCGGGTTCGGCGTGATCCCCATCATCAACGAAAACGATACGGTCGCCGTGGATGAAATCCGTGTGGGAGACAACGATACGCTGGCTGCCGAGGTAGCCCATCTGGTCGACGCGGAACTGCTGATCATCCTGTCCGATATCGATGGCTTATTTACCGAGGACCCGCGCAAGAACCCCGCGGCCAAGCTGATCCCGTTGATTCCTGACATTACCAAAGAGATCGAGGAACGAGCCGGTGTCTCCACCACGTTCGAAGGAACTGGGGGCATGGCCACGAAAATCCGGGCTGCCCAAAAAGTCAGTGCGTATGGCGTGGCTACCTTGATCTTGAACGGGCAAAAAGCCGGCCTCCTTCCACAAGTATTAGCCGGCGGCCCTGGCGGCAGCCTCTTCCTCGCGAAGGAACGTCGCTTCACCAGTCGCAAACATTGGATCGCCTTCACCCTCAGGCCGCGAGGGACCCTGACGCTCGACCCCGGAGCCGTCGAGGCGCTAGCCCGACGGGGCAAGAGCCTGTTAGCTTCAGGCATTCTGGACGTCAGCGGCTCGTTCGATACGGGAGATGCAGTCAGTTGCCTCGACCAGGATGGCAAAGAATTCGCCAAAGGACTCGTGAACTTCTCCTCCGACACCTTGGCACGGATCAAAGGGCTCAAAACGATCGAGATTCAGCAGCAGCTCGGCCTGCAGGAGTACGAGGAAGTCATCCACCGGGATAACCTCGCAATACTCTGAAGGGTAATGTTAAGTTTTCAATGTTGAATGCTGAATGAGAGAGCCAAGGGTGCGTCAGGTCTTCCACGTTTCAACATTCAACATTGAACATGTGACGTATGCGTCTTGGACTATTGGGCGGCAGTTTCAACCCCGTGCACAACGGTCACCTGGCCATCGCGCATCAGACACGCGAGGCCCTCGGGCTCGACCAAATTCTCTTCATTCCCACGAGTCACCCTCCCCATAAGCCGAATGGCAGTCTGGCGCCGGCCCAAGACCGCTATGAAATGGTCCGCCTTGCCATCGCCTCAGACACCTCTCTCGCCATCTCGGATGTGGAAATCCGTCGGCCAGGTAAGTCCTACTCCATCGACACCATTCGCCTGCTGCAGCAGGAATATGGAGCGCAGACCCAGCTCTTTTTCTTGATCGGGTTCGATGCCTTTCTGGATTTCCCCTCCTGGCGTGAGCCCCTGGCACTGCTTGAACTGTGCCCGTTCGTCGTCCTCTCCCGGCCAGGCCTGTCGTTTCGATCCCTCTCAACCGTGGCACTGCTTCCACCGATCCCACAGTCCTCGCTGGCGGACCTGGATGCAGGACGAATTTCCCAACTCGAGGTGCCTCTTGGAAAGCAACGCCTGACCTGTCTCCAGCTCCCGCCCTGCGCAGTCTCCGCATCGGACATTCGCGCTCGAATCCGCCGAGGACTCCCGCTGGCAAATCTGTTGCCGCCCTTAGTGGAATCCTATATACTGCAACATCATCTCTACCAAGAGGAGCGCGATCGCACGAACAGCTAGGTCTACGGCCCTCGCCATCGCCCGGGCCATGCTCGATAAGAAGGCCACCGATGCTCTCATCCTCAAGGTTGCGCCGATGAGCACCGTTGCCGACTACCTGGTCATAGGCTCTGCAGATTCGGATCGCCAGGCGAGTGCCATCGCCGATCATATCGACGGCATCCTCTCTCGCTCCGGCTCCAAACCGCTGAGCATCGAAGGCAGGCGGTCCTCGCAGTGGGTTCTGATGGACTTCGGCGATGTCATCGTCCATATTTTCAGGCAGGATGTCCGGAAGCATTACGCGCTCGAACGGCTGTGGGCCGACGCGAAGCGCATCGCCATCCCAGGCGAACCGCCGGCCATAAAACCGGCTGTCACCCCACGGCCTGTGAAGCGGAAAAAGGCGCTCGCGAAAACAAAGGCCTAGATCGATGCTCCGACTGCTCACCACCATCTTCCTCGTCAGCGCCGGAATCTTCCTCTACAGCTATGCCCGCGAGTTGAATCCTGGGACGGTTGCAGTCCGGACCAGTCCCTCCATCCAGTTTGAACTGAGTCCGGTCACACTCGTCATCTTTTCCATGGCCGTCGGCGCCGTGCTCGTGGCCTTGGCAGTCGGCATGCGGCAAACCGCCCACGTCATTGGCAACTGGCGCAGCACACGGCTGTTGCGACGCAAAGAAAAAATCGATGCACTCCATCGTGAAGGCACCCATGCCATCATGTCGAAACGCACCGTGGAAGCCATCGGCCTGTTCGAAAGAGCGCTGGCCATGGACCCAAATCGTGTCGATTCGCTGCTATGGCTGGGAAACATTTACCGCGTGGAAAGCAACTTCGCTGAGGCGATCCGCCTCCATCAACGAGCGAATCGCGTCGACGAGCGCAACATCGAAATTCTGCTGGAGTTGGCAAACGACTTGGAGGGCGCCAAGCGTTATGAAGACGCCTTGCAGACCCTGCACAAGATGCTCAAGATCGAACCGGATAATCTCACCGCGCTCATCCGCAAGCGCGATCTATTGATCAGACTTGAAAAATGGAGCGAGGCGCTCGAAATCCAACATCGTCTCCTGAAGGCCAACCTGCCTGAGCCGGAACGCCGAGCCGAGGCCCATCTCCTCACCGGCTGCACGTACGAGGTCGGGCGCCAACTGCTGGAACGAGGCCACCCCGATAAGGCACGGCGCTACTTCCGCGGCGCCATTAAGAAAGACCGGACGTTCTTGCCGGCCTACATCGGCATTGGCGAAATCTTGATCCGGGAAGGCAAGACCAAGCAGGCAGTAGAAATTCTCAAGAAGGTCTATGCCAAGACCCGTAGCATCATCATTCTGCACCGCCTCGAAGAACTCTTTCTGGAACAGGGCGAACCCAGTGAAATTATCCGTGT
Source organism: uncultured Nitrospira sp. (assembly GCA_964590025.1). Classification (GTDB taxonomy): domain Bacteria; phylum Nitrospirota; class Nitrospiria; order Nitrospirales; family Nitrospiraceae; genus Palsa-1315. Next base: position 1,593 of record CAZPWD010000071.1, on the reverse strand, counting down.
CTATCAGGAGGCCCTCCGGCAAGACCCGAACAACCCCGCCCTGCAGTTCTATTTAGGCAAGCTCTACTACCGACTCGAAATGGTCGACGAAGCCTTCGATATCCTCTCGACCGTCGAAGGGATACAGGATCAATTGGTCGATTACCATAAGATCATGGCCAATCTCTTTCTTCGCAAGCAGCACATGGAGCAGGCCGTCGCCGAACTCAAGAAAGCCCTGCATTTCAAGAAACGTGTGGTCGTCCCCTATGTCTGTACCGCCTGCCGGCAAGAATCGACCGAATGGTCGGGGCGCTGCCGCCGCTGTGGGACCTGGAATACATTAGTCCCACTGCCCTTGCCGAATGCCGGTCAAGCGGTCCCGGGTCAAGACAGCGGCCCCCTCCCAGTTTCAGCAGTTCCCTACCAGGGCATTGCTTCTCCCTTCGAAACCGTGTAGGTTTTCGGCCAGTCCGGCTGCCTGACGTACGCGCAGCCATCCGCATGGCAGCCAATGCAACCTCTACAGATGATGGAGTGTCACATGGTCGACTATCAGGATTTCGCTGCCAAATCTTTGCGCGACGAGACACTGACACGAAGCGAATGCCAGGCCGTGCTCGACACTCCAGATGAGCAGTTGCTGGGACTCCTCCAAGCCGCCTTTACCGTCCGATCTCACTATTTCGGCAAGACCGTTCGCCTCCAGATGTTGCAGAACGCCAAGAGCGGTGCCTGCCAGGAAGACTGTCACTACTGTTCCCAATCTGCGATCTCCACCGCCCCCATCGAGCGTTATGGCCTCGTGCCCCAACAGCAAATGATTGACGGCGCCCGACAAGCGGCGGCCTCGAAGGCCCAACGCTATTGCATTGTCATCAGCGGTCGGAGTCCGCTGGATCGGGAAATCGACGAAATCGCCGGGGCCGTGCGCGCCATCAAGCAGGAGATTCCCATTCAGATCTGCTGTTCACTTGGCCTGATGAATGCACAACAAGCCAAGCGACTCAAAGCCGCCGGAGTCGATCGGGTGAACCACAACTTGAATACGAGCGAAGCCTTTCACGCCTCAATCTGCACCACGCATACGTTCCAGGACAGACTCAGCACCATCCGGAGCGCTCGAGCGGCAGGATTGGAAATCTGTTCCGGTGGGATCGTGGGAATGGGAGAGAAGGACGAGGACCTCATCGACCTCGCTATGGCGTTACGCGACGTGAAGCCGGATTCGATACCGCTAAACACGCTGCATCCCGTTGCAGGCACGCCGCTAGAGAACTGCGATCAACTGACTCCGCAACGCTGCTTGAAAGTCCTCTGCCTCTTCCGTTTCCTCCATCCACGCACCGAAATCCGCATCGCCGGCGGCCGCGAACACAATCTACGCAGTCTGCAGCCGTTGGCGCTCTATCCAGCCGACTCCGTCTTTGTGAACGGCTACCTCACGACACCTGGCCAGCCGGCCCCCGAAGTCTGGAGCATGATCGAGGATCTGGGATTCAAGATCGAAGTGGACTACCAGCAGGCTGCTGAAAAAGGCCCCCAGCTTCGTTCTCAGTCGCTCGAACCCCTCAACGTACAGATTTAAGGATACTTGAGGCAAAGTAACTATCC
>CAZPWD010000070.1:0-12243 GCA_964590025.1 uncultured Nitrospira sp. | reverse complement strand
GTAGTCTGCTACGGAGGGTGGATGAAGCCCTGGGACTCCACTCTACCACACCTTGCGTGCATCACAATCGAGTCATGGATAGGAAAATCAGAATGACTCCGTTTGCTTTCTTGCCCAGCGGACTGACAATATTTGCCGGAGGTTTTCAGAACGAAGGAGCATGTCATGCTGAAGGAGCCAACGAATAGCTCATGGATGTGCGTGGGTCATCAGCTAGCCGGCTGGTTTGTTGTGCTGTGCCTGCTGGCTGGTGCGGGGTGCGCTGCCGGTCATTCTCGGCTTGATCGTCTTGCCTGGGAGCAGTCGCAGCTCATCGATCTCACTCATTCCTTCGGGGCGGACACGATTGTATGGCCGACTGAACAGGACTTCCGGCTCGTCCTCCAGCAAGCGGGGGAGACGCTGGGCGGGTACTACTACGCCTCAAACCGCCTGGAAATGGCCGAACATGGCGGGACTCACATCGATGCTCCCATTCACTTTTCCAAGGGTGGGCAGACGCTGGATCAGGTCCGGATCGAACGCTTGGTTGGAGCTGGCGTCCGAATCGACGTTGCTGCCCAATGCGCCCGCGATCGGGATTACCGCGTCACCATCCAAGATTTCGAGCAATGGGAGGCAGTGCACGGGCAAATTCCGACTCGGGCGATCGTGCTAGTCGACACGGGCTTTGCCCGATACTGGCCGTCGCGGCAACAGTATCTGGGAACAGAGCTGAGGGGGCCAGAGGGTGTACGAGCGCTCCATTTCCCCGGCCTGCACCCCGAGGCAGCGGCCTGGCTCGTGCGCGAGCGGCAGGTCAAAGCCGTGGGAATCGACACCGCCTCGATCGATTATGGTCAATCCAACAAATTTGAGACGCATGTCGCGCTCCTCTCCCAGAACGTGCCGGTGTTCGAAAATCTGGGCGATCTACGCGATCTTCCGTATCGGGAATTCGATGTGATCGCCCTGCCGATGAAAATTGCCGGCGGAACCGGCGGCCCGCTCCGCGTCATCGCGGTGCTCCCTCCATCGCACTAGCACCCTGCTAGTGAGGAAGTTGCGGAGACTCGATCGTGAGTGGCGCCCCCGTGAGGGCTTCGAGAAATGCGAGCAGGTCCGCTTTTTCTTCTTGTGTCAGACCAAGTGGCTTCATGAGGGGACTCAGATTTGGATTGGCCCCACCGCCTTTGTCTAGAAACTCGATGACTTCTTCCAAGCTCAAGAAGACCCCATCGTGCATATAGGGTGCGGTTTCGAGGATGCTGCGCAGGGTGGGTGTCTTGAACGCGCCTTTATCCTGTTCCCGGCGTGTGACGTCATAGCGACCGAGGTCCACTTTCAGGGGGCCTACTTGGGGGACGCCAAGATTGTGAAATTGGTTGTCTGTGAAGTTCGGTCCGTTGTGGCAAAGTATGCAGCGGGCCTTGCTTTTGAACAGCGCCATCCCTCTGATGGCCGCTTGATTCATAGCCTGCTTGTTTCCTAACGAGTATTGGTCGAATGCTGAGTTGGTTGAGATAAGCGTGCGAACAAACGCGGCGATCGCTTTGGCAATCCCATGCGAACTGATCTCGGCGCCGAACACGTTCCGAAACTGCCGCCGATAGCCTTTGACGGTTCGGAGCTTTGCTACGAGGTGTTCGAGCGTTTCCGCCATTTCAATTGGGTTTTGAATAGGTCCGAGCGTCTGTTCTTCCAAGGATCTGGCGCGCCCATCCCAGAAGAGCAGAGGGCTGAATGCTGAGTTCAGGACCGTGGGAGCCTGCCGACCACCGATGAGATCATCCACACCGAGTGATGTGGGGTGAGGGTCGGAAAAGCCTGAGCCGGGAATATGGCAATAAGCACAGGAGACTTGGTTGTTTCTCGACAGGCGGCCGTCGAAAAAGAGCTGTTTGCCCAGCTCGATTTTAGCGGCATGACGTACATTGTCGGCGGGAACTGGCACGGGGGCTGGTAATGGACCGATGTCGGGAACTGACATCCCGTCGAGCACGATGGTCCCCGATGAGAGACCGAGCAGTGGAAGTCCTTGACCTGTTTGACTTTCTGGGGCAAACCAAAAAAAGGCCGCGCAGCTCGCTGTCGACAGGACAGCCACCAGCAGTACCCTGTGAGGCGGACGCATAGTGCTCTCCTCTCACATCTTTTCCAAGACCTCTTCTACCCCTCCTCCGTACTACAGTACCCCTCCCCCGTAGATCAGGTGATCGTACACAACTATTCTGAGCGCGTTGACTTTGTTAATGCAAGGGAGCTACCCTTCATTCCCGTCACGTCTACTTCCTACATCGGGCTTGGGGAAAAATGCGCCTGGATCGATCTCCCGCTCCGTATCTTGCCCAAGGTCCGTGTGCCCATAATCAGTTTCCTCCCTCAGCGAGCATTTCTTCCACCTTCTCTTACTGGAACAACGTTGTTTGTTTCGACCGCTCAGGGGAGTCAGGCACCTGCCAGGGTCGTTTGGAATCCATTCGTCCCTATCGGTCCCAGAATCAGAATAGATACAGGTATATATCTTCTTTGAGACGAGTAGGTGTCTGAACGTGATCTATGATCGGTCAACAAATCGTCTTTTTTAGAAAAGGAGGCCTGCCTGGTTTGGGTTAGGGCCTGTCACGGACAGAGGAGGCCATAGGCACTCTGGGGCCATGATTCATGCTGAGTCCAGTGCGCCAGGAATAATGCCGCTGGCACATTGCGATTCAGTCTGTCCGTGGCTCTTCTCGTCTTCGGACCAGCTGAGGCGTGGTGGATGGGACAGATCGCTCTCCAAACGGAACTTCCGCGTCGCGCATCACCCGGTGGCGCGGCCGTCATCATTTTCGCTCTCGCCGTTCTGTGGGCGATCGAGCTAGCAGCCCCCCAGGAATCTCATGCGATTCCTGCTTGGGCTCGGAAATACGACGCTGACTGTGCGATGTGCCACTACCCGGTCGTCCCACGGCTGAATTCCTTTGGCCAGCAATTTCGCCGTGCCGGCTATCGAACCCCGTCCGAATTCAACAAGGACCAAGATCTGACGAATGTGGGGAATTTTCTTGCTGCCAGAATCCGCGCCCAGTTGGCCTATGACAATACGAAAGGAACGGTTGAACGAAGCGAGTTCCGTTTTCCCGATCTTTCGCTCTTCTATTCCGGCGCGCTCACTCGAAACTTCTCGGCATGGATTCATGCCTCCTCGAACAATAGTACGGCCGTCGATTTTCACGGGCATTTGCAGGGCATCTACGGTAGTTCCGACAGCTTTATCAGTGTTCGACTCGGGCAGATGCATATGTTGCAGCAAGAAGGAGTCGGAGGGTTCGACCGGCCGACGGGAATCAGTTTGCCCCCGATCCAAGCCCTGACACTCACGAGTACGAGCGCACTCGTCAATGGAACTGCGCAAGCCTTTCATTTCGATTTGAGGCAGAAAGGGGTGGAGGTGGCCTATGTTCGAGGGGCTGGGAGGCTCTTGTTCCAGGTCTCGAACGGTCTGAATCAAACCGGCAGTGGCACCGCCAATCTCGGCGACATCGATCCGCAGAAAGATTATCTCGTGGCGTACGAACATATCCTCGATGAGATCGCCTCCGGATTCACCCTGTTTTACTACAAGGGGACGAATCACGGTGCGGTAACTCCAGTGGGAACAATCGGTGCCCCGACCTCGATCGGCAATCGATTCGACTTTTCTCGATTTGGGTTCAATCTCAGCAAAATTGTTCCGGTGGGAGGGTTTGGGTTCTTTGAGATCCAAGGCGGCTATATCAGGAGCCACGATAACAACCCTTCGGCAGTTGTGAGTCCTGGGCAACTCAGCCGAGATGTCGAGGGCAACGCGTTTTACGTTGAGTCGCAACAATACGTCACGGGACCTGAGCTGACATTCTTTGAGCGGTACTCCTGGATGGACCTGAATGCGCCGCGTCCCAACAGTACTCGCAAGGACTATACGATTGGGGTGGTCATGCCGATCCAAACCAGGCTGCGGACAACGGCGGAGTATACCTATACCGATAACCGGTTTAGCGGGATTACAGGTCATTTGGCATTGTTGGAGCTTCAGGCGAACTGGTAGCGCCAGTTGGTCTGATTGAGGTGTGGGTGATGTTGATGCCCTATCACGGTCGCGAACCCAGGTGGTTGGGAGCCATAAGTCTGACCATGGTTGTGTTGGGGACAATTGCCTTGTCGGGTTGCTCACGGCCGTACCTCTTCATGCGAACGATCAACGAGGAAGAGAGTCGCTATGTCAGATTTCAGGCTCGCTATGGAGAGGGCCAAGATGGGGTGGCATTGAAGTTCGCCCATCCAGTGGCGTTGGGCGAACCAGAGTGGGCGCATCTCCTCGATAACATTTTTATCCAAGAACAGAAAAAGCTTCTCGCGTTCGGCACAACTCAGTCTGCTCCGCGTCCTGCCTTCGATGAGGATGAGAAGCGGTATCTGGCCAAGCACCTCGCTGAGGGCTTTCAGAAGGCAAGACCAGATGAATGGGTCGTGTTCTACCTGAGCCACCCGCGAGAACCTGGCGTGGTTGAGATTGAATCAGGCGGTTTTTTTGTCGAGGGGGAACGGCTCCATCTTATTGTGGCCAATTATCGTCAACCTGTCTCGATGGCCTTTATTCGGGAACAAATCTGGAATGATCCGCTCCGTCCGGCTGGAGACAGCTTTTATGATGTCATTCCGCAGAGTTATCAAGCCCTGCAAAGGGTGCGGCGCAAGGATCTCACGCAGTCCCTGTTGAAACAGGTCCCCGAACTCAGCATTGATTATTCGGCTCAGCTGAACGACGACGTCAGCGGTGATGGAGAAGCCGTTGGAAGTTCGATCGAGGACCGCCTGCGAATCCTGAAGCGACTTCGTGACCGAGGCCTGATCAGCGAGGAGCAATTTCGCATGAGACAAGAACGGCTGCTGGAACGCTTATAATTCTGCCGACTCCTGAAGCAGTCATGACATTCAGAAGACCAGAGTGACAAATGAGCCACAATACGGGCTACAGTCTGCCGTGAGGGTGCCATGAAAAGGCCAGCAAGTTGGATGTGGAAAGCGTCCATCGTGCCCATCCTGGTTCTGGGCTTACTTGCCGTGCTCGAGCCCGTGATGGCGTACGAAGGTGATCCTTCCGTTGCGGGCGTAACCGTGAGCGGCAGGGTGCTGTATACCGGTTCTCTCCCCAAGCCCGACCGCGTGCCAGTGCATCGAGACAGTAAGTTTTGCGGCGAGGCCGTCTCTATCGACAAGATTCAAGTTGAGCGCGCTTCTGGAGGAATCGACGACGTGGTCATTAGTCTTGAAGGCATCGGCAAAGGCAAACCCCTCGTGCCAGACAAAACGGTCATTACATTTGAAAATCGTACCTGCCGGTTCGTGCCTCGAACCAACGTCGCGGTCGTGGGAAGCGTGCTCGAGATTTTGAACCGCGATCCCATCTTGCACAACACACACATGCGAATCGATGGCCGATCGGGCCCGACGATCATTAATGTGGTTCAGCCTGCCGGAGTAGATGTCATCATGAAAACGTTGCAGATAGCCGGCTTCTTTGATATCCGTTGTGACGCCCATACGTTTATGCAGGCGTCTATGCATGTGTTTGAGCATCCTTACTTTGCTATGTCTGACAGTACAGGGCGGTTTGAGATGGCGCAGGTGCCGCCAGGCACGTACCGGCTCCGAATGTGGCATGAAGCCCTGGGCACCAGAACCAAGACGATCACGGTACCTTCGACTGGCCCTCTGACCGTAGATCTGGGACTCAGTCCCGAGGAGTAGTCACATCGAAGGCAAGGCACCGCCACCTCGTAATCTGACGCAAAGCGATTTCGATAGCGCGCGTTGTTGTGTGTCCAGATTCTGGTGCGCCTATGGCGTTGAGTAGATTCTTCATGGCAGGCTTGCAAGACAAGTGGCGAAACAATATCCGTTTGCGTCATACGGTCGGTTTGTCGATCGTCATCCTTGTCATCATGAGTATCGGATCGGCCGCGATGCTCTACCAGCAAAGGGCGACGATTCGGCAGGCTGCTGAGGCGCGCGGATTGGCGTTCAACCGGACGTTTGCCCTGATGGGGGCGGCGGCCGTGCTTGATAATTTGTTTCGCGTGCAGGAGGCCATGAATCGAATTATTCAAGACCCGGACATTCTCGAAATCGACGTCATCGATCCCTCGAGCATGATTGTGGCTGCCAGACACACGAAGCGCATTGGAACGATCCTGCGCGATCAAGATTGGATCGCACCCGCGAAAAGTCAACAAGAAGTCGTGACCTACTCGACGGATGCCGAAGGCGAACCACTCTTGGTCATCGTCGAGCCCTTGCTTGATGAAGGGAAGATCGCGGCCTGGACGCGTGTCGTGTTCTCGTTGAGTCAGGTGCGGCGCGAAGAATGGCAATCGATCGAGCGAATGATCCTGGTCACGCTCGCCCTCGTCGTTGCCGCTATCGTCGGCGTCTATGTGGCGCAGCGGAAAGTCTCCAACATCTTTCGGGGAATTGTTGCCAAGCTGCAAGATGCCGTGAACACACCCGGGATGCCTCAGCCACAGAGTTCCTCGGCGGTGGCCGGTGCTGGAGAGAGCGTTCAGTCGCTGCAGGCTGGCCAGGGAGAATTCGAGTTTCTCACGTCGGTCGTGACGCGGACGGCCGAGCTGCTCACCAAGCAATCTGAAGTGTTGCGCGAATCGGAAATGAAATTCCGCTCCGTTGCGCAATCGGCCAATGACGCCATCGTGTCGGCGGATCAACGCGGAAATATCATTGCCTGGAACACAGGCGCTGAACGTATTTTTGGGTATCAGGAAGCAGAGGTTCTTGGAAAACCGTTCACCATGCTGATGCCGGAACGATATCAGCATGCGCACGAGCAAGGACTCGAGCGCATGCGAGAGGGCGGTGAGGCGAAGATCCTTGGTAAGACGACGGAGCTAGCGGGACATCGGAAAAGCGGCCAGGAATTCCCCCTCGAACTCTCTCTGTCGGGCTGGAAGACCGGCGAAGGGGCATTTTATACCGGGATCATTCGCGACATTACCGAACGAAAGCACGCAGAGGAAGCGCTGCAGGCTCTCACGGCCTCATTAGAACAAAAAGTTTGGGAACGCACGGCCGAGCTGGAAGTCGCTCGCGATCAAGCCCTCACGGCGACTCAGCACAAGTCAGAATTTCTCGCGAACATGTCTCACGAATTGCGTACGCCACTGAACGCCGTCATTGGGTTCTCCGAAGTGCTCCTGGAAAGGATGTTCGGTGAACTCAATCGGAAACAGGAAGAATACCTGGGGGACATCTTAGGGTCCGGGCGGCATCTCCTCGCGCTGATTAACGACATCCTGGATCTAGCCAAAATCGAGTCGGGACGGATGGAGCTTGATCTCGGCACGTTTGATCTTCCGGCAGTCTTGAACAGCACATTTATGCTGATCCGTGAGCAGGCCATGCGCCAGCGCATCCATGTCAGTCTCGATATCGATCACCGATTGGGGCGGTTTACAGCGGATGAACGCAAGCTCAAGCAAATTCTTCTGAACTTGCTGTCGAACGCAGTCAAATTCACGCAGGACGAAGGAGCTCTGTCGCTAAAGGCGGTGCTTCAGAACGATGGCGTCGAAATTTCCGTAACTGATACCGGTATCGGAATCGAGCCGGAAATTCAGCAGAAGATCTTCGACGAATTTTTTCAAGTCGGCGGCCACTTGCGAAAGCAAGAAGGAACTGGGCTTGGCTTGGCGGTGACCAAAAAGTTTATCGAGCTACACGGTGGCCGGATCTGGGTACAGAGTGCCAAAGGCCAGGGGAGCACCTTTACCTTTACCTTGCCCATCCTGCCAACACCGGAGAATCGTTCAGCGCCAACAGTGGCCATGCCAGACACCCATCCTAATGCCCCACTGGTGCTTGTCGTTGAAGACGATCCCGTTGCAGCCAAGCTGCTGTCGATCTACTTAATGGAAGCTGGGTTCTCTGTGGAAGTTGCTGCGGATGGCGATGCGGGGTTCGAGAAAGCCAAAACCCTCCAACCTGCCCTGATTACCGTGGATATCCTGATTCCGAAAACAGATGGATGGGAGTTGCTGACTCGGTTGAAGGCTGATCAGGCTACGGCCTCGATTCCGGTTGTGGTGGTCTCGATCGTAGATGAACGAGGCCGCGGGTTTGCCCTCGGGGCTGCGGACTATCTCTTGAAACCCGTCGACCGGGAGGTTCTGGCCCGTGTGATCCAACGGGTTGTTCGAAACAAGGCGCGGGATCAGCGTGGGCGGAGTGTGCTCGTGATAGACGACGACCCCGTAATCTTAGAGCTGATGGAAGCGGTGTTGCGGCCAGAGGGATTTGAAGTTCTGAAGGCCAAGGATGGCCGGCAGGGATTACAGATTGTGCGCGAACGAAATCCCGACCTCGTGGTGTTGGACCTTCTCATGCCTGAGATGAATGGGTTTGAAGTTGTCGACGAAATGCATGGTTCCCCTGACACCGCATCGATCCCGATAGTGGTTCTCACCAATAAGTCCTTATCGCGTGAGGAGAAAGATCGCCTGAACGGCCGAATCATTGCGATCAGGCAAAAAGGTGAGTTTCATCGAGAGGACTTCGTTGCTCAAGTTCGGTCTCTGCTCAAGCCAGAGGAGTCGGCATGGCAGGCGAGTTGATTCTGATCATCGAGGACAATGACAAGAATCTGAAGCTCGTTCGCGACGTGCTTCAGTTTAACGACTACGAGACCGCCGAAGCGATGACGGCCGAAGATGGCCTGGTCTTGGCTCGATCACAACATCCTGCCCTCATTCTACTGGACATCCAGCTGCCGGGCATGGATGGTTTTGCTGCCCTTCGGCAGCTTAGGGCCGATCCGATCACGAAGAGCACCCCGGTGATGGCTGTGACGGCTTCAGCCATGGAACAGGACCGTCAAAAGATCCTCGAAGCTGGATTTGATGGGTATATGACAAAACCTATCAATGTGAAAAAATTCACTGAGGAAATTCGGACAGTGCTGGCTAGCAATAGAGGCATGTGACGGCCTCAGTCATGACTCTCAACCGCCAACGGATTATGGCTGCGGGATTCACGGGATTCAATGGATACGGGACAAAGCCCATCCAGATAAGAGAATTCACCGAAGAGGTGAGGACTATTTTAGACAGGTACGCCGGCACGAGTGCCGACGGAGCATAGATTGGTAGGCACATCTCAGAGGGAAGACACCGTGACCCGCAAGAAAAAGATCCTGGTCGTTGACGACACACCGTTGAATGTGAAGCTGTTGGTGGATCTGCTTGGATTCCACAATTATGAGATCGTGGCTGCCTCTTCAGGAATCGAAGCCTTGGAGCAAGTGACCAAAGAGCGGCCGGATCTTATCTTGCTGGATGTAGTGATGCCTGGGATGAACGGGTACGAGGTCTGCCAAAAGGTTCGTGGTGATCCCGAAACAGCCGTCCTCCCTGTCATTATGGTCACGGCCTTGGATCCTGCACAGGAACGGGTACGCGGGATTGAGGCCGGAGCTGATGACTTTCTGACCAAGCCGATCAACCAGGCGGAACTGCTGGCTCGAGTTCGTTCTCTGCTCCGTGTGAAAGAGCTCCACGACACGGTACGGTCCCAGGCTGCGCAACTTTCCGAGTGGAACAAGACACTGGAGCAACGGGTTCAGGAGCAGGTGTCTCAACTGGATCGCCTGGGGCGACTCAAGCGCTTTTTCTCCCCCCAACTCGCCGACCTCATCGTGGCGGGCGGTGCTGCAGACCCGCTCAAGAGCCACCGTTGCGAGGTCACGGTGGTATTCATTGACCTCAGAGGCTTTACCTCATTCGCCGAGACCGCAGAACCGGAGGAAGTTATGGAGATGCTCCGGGACTATCATGCCGAAATGGGTCGGCTCATTTTAGAGCATGAAGGCACGCTCGAGCGCTTCACCGGAGACGGTATCATGATTTTTTTTAATGACCCGGTGGAGGTCTCGAACCCCCAAGAACGAGCCATTAGGATGGCAGTGGCGATGCGAGATGCGATAAACACATTGCATGCAAAATGGATGAAGCGGGGGCATGATCTGAGTGCCGGGCTGGGGATGGCTACCGGATATGCGACGATTGGAGCGATTGGTTTTGAGGGTCGTTGGGACTACGGCGTCATCGGCACTGTCACCAACCTCGCCGCCCACCTGTGTGCGGAAGCGCAGCCCGGCCAGATTCTGGTTTCACAGCGGTTTCTCAACCAGGTCGAAGATCTGGTGCAGGCCGAGCTCCTTGGAGAATTTGCGCTCAAAGGGTTCAGCCGAACCATTACGACCTTCAATATTCTACGTCTGTCGTGAAGCTTCAAGACCGTATTCAACCGAACTGGCTGCCGCATCGATTCCAATACGTTCGTCCCCTTTTCAACCCCATCAAGAACTCCCATGTTTCCCAGGCAAATCCATGAGTTGTCAGACTGCAAGCACCATGAGCTCTCTGGCATGACCGTTGCCGGACGTGGCAGTTGTCTCCTCGTGCAGCCGGAACTATACTAGAGCCACCTTACGAAGATCTCTGCGCCATACCATTGAGGTCGCGCACCATGTGCCTGCGTCTCTCTCGTACAAACCGGCCCCACAGACTCTCAACCACCCGACCAGGTGGCAATCGTATCGATATACCAGGGAGGTCCTATGAACATGGAAACAAAGCGGGCTAAAATCCTTATCGTTGATGATACACCGGCGAATGTCACCCTGCTGACCGACCTGCTCGAGAACAATGGATATCTCACAATTCAGGCCACGTCTGGTCACGAGGCCCTCGATCAGTTGAACAGGGACACTCCTGATCTGGTTCTTCTGGACGTAAGAATGCCGGAGATGAGCGGTTATGAGGTCTGCAAGCGAATCCGAGAGCATCCCGACACAGCCCTGCTCCCGGTCATCATGATAACCGCGTTTGACCCGGCTCAAGAACGAATCCACGGGATCGAAGCCGGAGCGGACGATTTTCTCTCGCAGCCGATCAATCAACAAGAACTCCTCGCGCGAGTCCGCTCTCTTCTTCGAGTCAAAACCCTGCACGATGCCGTGAAGGCTCACGCGGGAGAACTGGCCGAATGGAACAAGAAGCTGGAGATTAGGCTGTCCCAAGAGGCGAAATTAGCAGAGGTGGCTCGGTCCCTTGCAGATATCACTCATGAGGTGAAGAATCTTATCATGCCGGTCGTCACCGGCACAGAGCTGTTAGAAGCGGAACTGAAAGAGCTCTTCGCCAAGCTTCCGCAAGCCGAGCGGGAGAACGGGAAGGCGAGCCAGAACATGTGCAAGGAAATTACGGAGATGCTGAACAATGCGTCCCATCGTATTCAGGAACGGGTGAAAGAAATCGGTGACTGCGTCATGAATCTCAGCACTCCGCCGAATTTCTCGTCTTGCCAGGTGACGGGAGTGGTCGAGAGCGTTCTGAAAACACTACGTCTAGTGGCCAATGAGAAGCGTATCCTGCTGCGCACCGAAGGCCTTGGGTCCTTACCGCCCATTAGGGCCGATGAACGGCGTCTGTTCAACGTTTTTTACAACCTCCTCAATAATGCAATCCCGGAAGTGCCGTCCGGTGGATCTGTGACGGTGAAAGGCAGCGTCGAACCCGACTCCAAGAACATTATTTTCTCAGTTGCAGATACTGGCCGAGGGATGTCTTCAGAAGTACGGGAGAGTCTCTTCACGAATCGGGTCATTAGCCGCAAACATGGCGGGACAGGGTTGGGAACGAGAATTGTTAAGGATGTAGTGGATGCGCATGGGGGTTGGATAAGAGTCGAGAGCGAGGAGGGCAAAGGGACAACGTTTGTATTCAGCCTGCCGTTTGAACCGTCACGGCAGGACGCAATACAGGCCTGAAGAGAATGTAAAAAATGGGGGAGCTATGTTGTTAGGGAGAATCTTGGTGGTGGACGATGAAGCGGACGTCAGGAAATCAGTTCGTATGACCTTTTAAAGTTCTCCCTCAGGTGGGCCTGCGGCTCTCTGGAGCGATCCTGGCGGAGGGATGGGGACCCACCGAGCCTCGAGCGAGGCGAAAGCTGGAACCGAGTGGGAGGAGGTGTTAGACAACGCTTCCTTTATCGTAAACAAGAAGGCCACCGTTTCCGGTGGCCTTCTTTCTTTGCTTCCCACGAGCAGACTGGGTAATGGGTTTAATCGCGGGTGGCGCTGACTTGGGCGCCCGTCTGCCCGCAGCGGGGTCCCCTACACCGGGCGGGGTGCGAGGACGGACGGGCTGGTCAGCGACAGGACCCGCG
>CAZPWD010000069.1:0-12351 GCA_964590025.1 uncultured Nitrospira sp. | reverse complement strand
GCCATCGGATCGAGAATGTCGGTGTCGCCGTAAAACTGCCCGTCGATGAACACCTTGGGGAGGGTCGGCCAGTTGGTCATTTTTACGAGCGCCTCCCGCTTGGTGGGTTGAGACAGGACGTCGATGAGTTCATACGGGTACCCGTACTTGTCGAAAAACTGCATCGTCTCTTTCGTGAACCCGCACATCGGCATTTGTTTGGTGCCCTTGCCGTAGATCAAAATCTTGTGCGTGGCGACTTCCTTGTTAATTTCTTCTTGAATGGGATCTGCCATGGGTCGGCCTCCTTCTTTCTCAGCGATGAATGTAGAACGAGGAACGAACGCCGAATGAGTACTCGCTCAGTTCATCGCTCAGCGCTCATAGTTCTTCTGACGTGCGGGCTGTAAGTTCGAGAGCATGAATCCGCCCATCTTTCAATGGAACATCCAACGCCTGATAGATCAGACGATGCCGATCCAGCAGATTCTTCCCTGCGAAGGCTGCCGAGATCACCACCACTTTGAGATGATCCATCGTCCCGGTCCGATCCGAAACCGTGACCGCGGCATCCGGCATCATCCGGCGCAGGTATTCTGTCAAAACATCTGGCGTAATCATACCCTCTCCAATCTCCTGTTTTTAACAATACCTCAGCGCCAGACCCAAAGGCAATTCGGACCCACTAGAAGTCGTTGCGAGACGAGCGAGACTGGCGGGACAGGCGAGCCGCGCGAAGGTTAGAGGTCGGAAGTTCGAGGTTTCGGAATTTCGGGCCAGAACTTCGAGTCGCGCCTTTCTCGCATGTCTCGCACGTCGCGCACCGCTCCGGCGCTGGTGGTGGATTTCAGCACATGCCGGTGGATATCAACCACGCCTATGCACGTCACTTGCCCATAAGACTCCACTTTTCAGGGAAATCCAGACCGTTTCCTATGACCATGCTGGCACGCGCATTGCGCCTCAGGTGGGACAAAAACACGTGAGCCAACCATTATGCAACCACATCTACCTATCAACCAAGGAGGGTGCCATGAGTGAGTTCAAGTCTGGGTTCTTCGTCGGGGGAGAGGCCTGCGAGGGACGGGTGCTCGTGGTAGACGACGAGCCCGATATTCGCAAAGTCGTGAAGATGACTCTGCAGAAAGCCGGCTACGAAGTCCTTGAAGCGGAAAACGGTGAGAAGGCGATCGAAGTCATCAATTCGGGCGAAAACCGGCTCCTCCTCGACGTCGTCATCTGCGACATTCGCATGCCAAAGATCAATGGAGCCGAAGCCGTTGCCTACTTCCGGAGCAACTACCCTCGCGTCCCGCTCATCGTGCTGACCGGCTTCCCGGATGCCGATATGGCAACATCCTTCCTCCGACAGGGCGTAGTGGATTATCTCGTCAAGCCGGTCGAAGGAGAGAAACTGAGATCAGCCGTCGCGCGAGCCATAGAACAGCGGGAACTTGCACGGCTATGACATGGAAAGCTCTGACCATACCAAGGTCGCCATTTTGGGAGCAGGTCGCGGCGGTCGCGCGCTGTTAGATCTGCTGCACCAAATCCCGTCGATTGAGATCGTTGGCATTGCAGACCGTGACCCTGCTGCACCAGGGCTGCAGCGCGCGCGTGAGCTTCAGGTTCCCGTGACCACCAATATGCCAGACCTGATCAGCAACCATGGCGTGAGCCTGATTATGGATGTCACGGGCGATCCAGAGATGGAGACGTATCTGCATGCCCACAAACCTCCTACCGCAGACATCCTCAGTGGATCAGCCTCCCGACTGCTGTGGGAACTGGTCCAGCATGAATCCAGGCTCGAAGCCGAACTCCTCCAGTCAGAAAAGCTTGCAGGAATCGGCTCATTTGCTGCGGGAATCGCGCATGATATGAACAACCCCCTGCAACTCATTTTGGGCCTGGCGGAAAACCTCGCAGAGGAACGCGATCTGACCGCCGTCCACAAACAAGCCCGGGACATTATTGAAGCTGCCAAACAAACAAGTGCCATCTGTCGGGACCTCACCCGCTACTCAAGGCGCGCATCTCCCCACGAGGATGTGCTGGTGTCTGTAAACGGAAAGCTGGACGAGGCGCTGAAAATCGCACGCTACGCATCAAAATTTCACGACATTGAGATGCTCAAACACTACCAGCCCGGCGTCGCCGTAAAAGGCAATCCAGATGAGTTACTGCACGTCCTCGTCAACCTCATCACCAATGCGGTCCATGCCATGGAGGACGTTGGCGGCACACTGACGCTCGAGACCAGACTTCTTGACGGACAGGTCGACGTCCGAATCTCCGATACAGGATGCGGCATCGCCCCGGACAAAATCCCCCATATCTTCGAGCCATTTTTCACGACAAAGGACCCTGGAAAAGGCACGGGGCTGGGACTCTATAACGTCAAAACCATCGTCAACAAAATGCGCGGCACGATTGCTGTCAACAGTCAGATCGATAAGGGAACGACCTTTACCTTGACCTTCCCCAACGCCGAGCCGGCCGGACAAGGATGTTTGTCATGAATGCCGCACGTCCCGCGTCTCGCTCTGGAACGAGGTGGGGGCTTCAACTCAAACTGATTCTGTCCATGTTGCTCGTGGGGGTGGTTCCCCTCATAGTGGGTCTCGGTCTCGCCTTTTGGCAAGGCTCTCGCGAGATCCAGGTCGTCCACGGCGAAAGCTTCAAGGCCCTTGCGGAGGAGACTGCACGAAAAGTTGATCTCTTGATGTCAGATGAAGTCGGCCGGACATCACGGATTGCGGCAGACCCTTCAATTATCCTTGAACTTGAGCAACGGCGCGATGCCCTGCTGGACATGACGGAAGATGCGCGTCGCCGGGCGGTGGACGGGCTAAAAGGAGGCTGGGAGGCCAAAGACCCCGCAGCAGTCCAGGCCATCACGGGGAACAAAATAGCCGGCCTCATTCAGGAATATCTCTCGGGAGCCAAGAGCGAAGCGGATCAACTAATACCGCAAGTGGTCAGGTCTGCCACCAAGATGCTGTACATCACCGACATTGAGGGCAACCTGGTTGCCGCATTGACCACGATGCCTCCCTTTGCCAATAAAGAAACGGCCTGGTGGAAAGGCGCCTCCCATCGCGGGATCGGCCAGCTCTTCATCGAAGATGTGCACTTCGACGAACGTGCCCAGAGCTATGTCATCAGCATTTCGCTGCCCATTATGGATCGCATCCGATATGGCGCAGTCGGCGTACTCCATCGCGTGATCGACGCCAAAGAGTTGATCTCGCCCTCGATCTCTCCCATTCGCTTCGGCAAGACCGGCCATGTGATGCTGATCGACCATCGCGGCATCGTCATGAGTTGTCCCATTCTGCCGACCGGCGTCCGACTCTCCGATGCACAGCTCATTCCGCTTGTCACGCCTCTTCAGCCTGGCTGGGTCAGTGCGCCGAGCGATGGCCACGGCGGACAATCGACCTCTCTTATCGGATTCGCCCCGGTGCCGGAAATCAGCCGTGCCACCAATAGTGATCTAGACAAAGGCTCCTGGCACACCTTCGTGTGGCAAGCCTCCGACGAACTCTTTGCCCCGATTCGTCACTTCCTCACCTGGATGGCCGTATTCAGTCTCATCGCCGTCGGATTGATGACGTCCCTCGGCTACCTTGCGGCCAATCGTATTGTCAAGCCGGTGCGCCGATTACAGGCAGCGGCACAATTGATCGGGCGCGGTGAGCTTCGGGAGCCCATCGACATTCAGACCGGCGATGAGCTCCAGGATCTGGCCGACGAATTCAATCGAATGAATCGCCAATTGGAAGCCGCCTTTGCAGGCCTGAACAATCAAGTGACCATCAAAACGCAACAAGTGGAGTCCCTGATTCACTCGACGGACCAGAT
Organism: uncultured Nitrospira sp.; assembly: GCA_964590025.1. Taxonomy (GTDB): domain Bacteria; phylum Nitrospirota; class Nitrospiria; order Nitrospirales; family Nitrospiraceae; genus Palsa-1315. The sequence continues at coordinate 8,505 of CAZPWD010000069.1, read as the reverse complement.
CCTGGATGCAGTCCCAACCCCGATCATCATGGTCGATCAAGACGAACAGGTGCAGTACATCAACCGGGGCGGACGCGACTCCTTTCAGGCCATACTCGATTCGACCAAATCAATCCCGTTGTTCGATATACTCCCCGTTGATGCCGCTGTACGAGAGCACCTGCGAAAAGAATTCAGACGTGCCCGGAGCGGAGAAAATGTCGCGACAGCATCCGGAGCAGAGGATGCCGCTGTCGTCAACTGCGCCCGTGACCCATTGGCCCCCGTGATGGGAACGGCGGAACCAAGCAACCGACAGGAGATTCAGATTGGTCCCCGACGGTATCACTATCAGTGGTTCCATATGGCGGGGAGAAACCAGGGAGAGGATCGGATCGGCCTTGTCTTCAGGGACACGACTGACGACAGCCTCCTCCAAGACCAGCTCATCCAGGCCGAGAAATCAGGCAGCCTTGGGACCCTCACCGCCGGAATCGGACATGAGTTGAACAATCCGCTCTTCGGAATTCTCGGACTGGGAGAAGCCATCGGAGAAGAAGCCAGCCTCGACCGCGTCAGATCCTATGCCCACGACATCGTCCAGCATGGTCGTCGAATGGCCGCTATTATTCGAGACTTCACCGGCGTCACGGCCCGCGAGACATCGGACCAACGGCAACCGGTTCACCTCGAACGGGAACTCGATCGGGCCATCGCGACAATCACAGGCAGCATGGACGCTTCAGGACTTGCAATCCAGAGAACGTACGCGGGAGACACCTGTGTGCCGGCCCTCCCCGACCAACTCAGACAGGCCTTCACGAACGTGTTGATGAATGCCATTCAGGCGATGAAGGGCAGGGGCACCTTGCGTCTCTCGACGTCCCTGACCGATACATCCGTCGTGACCACGATCGCGGATTCAGGCCCCGGCATTCCGAAACAGCATCTGTCAAAAATTTTCGATCCATTTTTTACCACGAAGGGACAGGGCGAAGGATCCGGACTCGGCCTGACCGTCGCGCGCCGGATCATCAAGAAATTTGGAGGGGACATCAGAATTGAGAGCCAGGAGGGGAGCGGCACCTCGTGCATCGTAACCCTCCCGGTGTTTCCTCTTCTGCCGCCCACACAGGAGGCTTCATGCACCGATTCAACGTCTCGCTCTACGCCGCAGCCCTCACCGTCCTAATAAGCCGCGGGAAAAATCGATTATTACAAAACACGCCGCTGCGATCTCACGCGTGGTGGGACCAGAATCGCCCGCGGGATGCTCAAAAAGACCGTCCAGCGCGGCCACAGCGAGCGAGGAGGCGAATCGTACTCTTTGCGTACGTTGAGCCTCTGAGCGATGCGAGAACAAAGCTGGCGGTCTTTTTCAGCATCCTGCTAATCTCTGGGCTCTGGTGGGGGCCCTATGCCCTCTCCGCAAAGGAACGCGCTGGATCGTCCGGTATCCCGCCGGAGAAAGCGGCGGCCTATATCTATGACGTCATCAAGGCCGACCGCACGCTATACACAACGGAAATCGTCAATCGTCTCCAGGCAAAAGGCGTCATCACGGCGTCCGAACATTGGGAGCAGGAGAACGCCCTCATGTTGCCGGCCCAGTTTCTCCAGCATTCAGGCAAGCTGGCAGCCGAGAACGGAAGCGGGATCCGGTATCGACTGATCGGTCTCTGGCCTATTTACCGGCGCAACGCTCCGGCGAGCGACCTGGAGCGCAACGCGTTGGAGTCTCTTCGGAAGAATCCCAACCTGCCGGTCACCGGAATCGTGACCAGTGGGCGCCAACAATACTTTCAGGCGATCTATCCCGACCTCGCCGTCTCACCAGCCTGTATCGACTGCCACAACGGTCATCTGCTCAGCCCGAAACGGGACTTTAAGCTCAACGATGTGATGGGCGGGATCGCCATCACCATTCCGCTGGAATAACAAAGGTGCGGCGAGCAGTTGCTCCTTGCCGAACATCCGCGATTGCAAGGGCGATCTGATACAGGAGCAATAAAAGGAGAGCAAAGAACACGGTGGTGAAGCGCTACGGCTTCGTCATGGATTGGATACGAACAGGAGAGAACTGGCAGACCTATCGGTGCGCTTCGCCGCTGGACTCTTTATCAAGCACTACAACCTGCTTGGCCCGGTGTGCGGAGAGATCATGGACGCTGCCCGGCAACTTCGGAAGCTCGTCGGGCCAGGCAGTTACCCCCATGTCCGTCGTACCTTGGAGCTTGGCACCTTCTTCTATGATGAGCACCGGCGTAAGGACTTCTCCGATGAGCGTCGCCTTCTTCATCAAATGGACTCGCTCAATGGCCGTCACCTTCGCCTTGATGCGACCGCTGCTGATCACCGTGCCGGCCGTAATCGTTCCCTGCACCAGTCCATCCTCGCCGATGATGACTTGCCCCTTGGTCTGAATTTCGCCGTCGAGGCAGCCGTCGATCCGCACCGTCCCTTCAACATGGATCTCGCCTCTCAACACCACCCCTTTGGCCAAGAGGGTAATGTTGTCATCTCCAGCAAAGCTATTATTCTTCATGCGTCATTCCCCCTTCACACCCGATCGTTGACGCCAGCTTACACTATTCATCCCAGCGAGGCCTAGGAGAATCCAAAAGTATGCCTCAGCCGTTCCCATATTCCCCCTCCATGCACCTCACAATAGACGGTGGGCTCCGTGCCCTCGATGAACACCTCCGATACCTGCTCGGGACACTGAAACGTGGCTAACTGGCCTGTCTTCGGATCGATGTCTCGGGTGACCACACCAGGCGGCATCACGAATGCGGGGACATTGGGCGGGATTACCCGGCGCGCGAGATCCATCCAAATCGGTAAAGCCGCCTGCGATCCCGTGAGACGCAGAGGTCGTTCATCGTCGAATCCCACCCAGACCCCGATCACCATATCGGACGTGTAGCCCACGAACCAGGCGTCGCGATAGCCGTCGGTTGTGCCGGTTTTCCCGGCCACCGTACCTTGGAGCCCAAGAACTTTGGCTTTGCTCGCAGTACCCCGCTGGATGACGCCTTCGAGGAGAGACGTCAACACATAGGCCCCTTGAGGCGAGGTCGCCTGCTGCCGATCCGGTACACCATTCCAAACAATGTCTCCCTGTCGATCCCTGGTCGATCGCACCGCAGTCGGCTTGACAGCGATCCCTCCGTTGGCGACCGCTCCATACGCCGCCGTGATCTCCATCAACGACACCGACGAACTGCCCAAGGCCACCGACGAAAGATCATTACCGATAGCACTCGTCACGCCAAGACGGTGCAGCAGCTGCACGATCGGCTTGGTCCCCACGGTCTTGGCCGCCTGCACCGCCGGCACATTGAGCGACTGTTCCAAGGCGCTCCGCAAGGTGATAGGCCCGTGGAACTGTTTGTCGTAGTTCTGCGGAGACCAGGGACCGGTCTCCGACTCAAAAGTCACCGGCTCGTCCGCCAACAAGCTCGCCGCGGTCAACTGGCCGGCTTGACCCTCACGGGCCGCTTCCAGCGCCGCAAGATAGACGAAGGGTTTGAAGAGCGAGCCCGGTTGCCGCTGCGCCTGAACCGCGCGGTTGAATTGACTCCGTCGGTAATCCCGCCCTCCCACCAACGCCAGCACAGACCCGGTCTTGGGATCGAGCACCACCACCGCCCCTTGCATCGGTTCCAGCGAACTCTTGAGATGGGGATGCATAGCTTCTAACTTGGCCAGTCCCTTCTCCAGCGATTCGGTGGCCGCTTGCTGGATCATCGGATCGAGCGTGCTATCAATCCGCAAGCCCTCCGGCAAGGGCACCACACCGGCCTCTTCCACCTCCCGAAGCACGGCATCGACGAAGTAGGGCGCATCGGTCAGGACGTCTTCTGAGGGAGTCACGCGCACTGGTTCATGGACGGCACGATTCCAGGCCTCTTCCGTCAGGAGACCTGTCTCCCGCAGCCGCCGCAACACGACGTCACGCCTCTGCTTCGCCAGCTCAGGATGTTTCGTCGGCGCATAGCTATTGGGCCCCTTGATCAGGCCTGCGATCATTGCGATCTCTTCGACCGTCAATTCCTGAAGGGTCTTGCCGAAATAGCGATGGGCTGCCTCGCTCACCCCATAGATCGAGACGAATCCCGCCTGCCCAAGATAGATTTCATTCAGATAGCTTTCGAGGATGTTCTGTTTCGTATACTTCACCTCCAGCACCAACGCCGCCAGGGCCTCCTTGAATTTTCGTCCCATCGTCCGCTGCGGCGAGTAAAACAAATTCTTCGCCAACTGTTGCGTGATGGTGCTGCCGCCCTGCACCACACCGCCCTTCGTGAAATTGGTCCAGAGCGCCCGTCCTACGGCAACCGGATCGATGCCGATATGGGAATAGAACCGGTGATCTTCGATAGTCAGGACCGTCTCAATGATCCGCGGAGGAATCTGCGCCAACGGAATCCATTCTCGCACTTGGCGTGACTCACCGCGCACACCGCTCAGGAGTTCCGGTTCCAAAAAGATGGGAAAGAGCGGTGTGCCTTCAAGCGGAGACAGGACATCCGTTACTCGCCCCTGATCCAACGGCAATGTCACCATGGTCGCGGCGACATGGGCCTCCGGCTGCGGATGGAGATAGACTGTCAAGGCCTCCTCGGTCAGCTGATAGTCGCCAGGAGACTGCACGGGCACTGTCACTCGTCGATAGCCCAACCGTTGCAGCCGCTCAAGTAGGTGGCTGTGCGCAATCGTGAGATCGGGTTGCAGCAGGAAGGGCCCACTGTACAGACGCAGCGGAGGATGCTCGTCGCTCTTGGGCAGTTCAAGAAAGGTCGCTAAATACGCGCCATAGACCACAACGACGAGGCCGAGCGCGGCGACGAGGCCTGCCAGGACTATGCTCGCATATGTCACCCATCGGGCAGGTCTATTCACGATTCTGAAACCTCACCACAGCATAACCTATAAGCGGGACAGGCGAGAAAAGCGAGACGGGCGCGACGAGCGAGATGGACGAAGGCTCGCGGTTCGAGGTTTCCGGAACTTCGAACCCTCGAACTTGGAACCCCGAACTTCAAACATCGGTTCATGCCTGACAGTATGCTCCAGCCCATCTCGCCCGTCCCGCTTTTCCCGCTCGTCGCGCATAGCTCGCGTCTCGCGCTTCACCCATCACGAGTTCCGATCTTCTGAGGCAGAAGTGAGCCGACAACCATCCCCGTCACCGCCACGAGAAACCCGACCAGTTGCGGAGGCCAGATCGAATCGGACGGACCGAACAGTTCCAGCCCCATCCAGGTCATCAGCCCAGCCACGAAGGCACACAAGGCTCCTTGCGTCGTCGCTCGGGACCAAAAAAGCCCGGCACAGAGTGGAACGAAGGCCGCCACCAGCGTCACCTTGTAGGTGCTCACCACCAGCGTGTAGATGCTGGAGCTGGAGCTGAGTGCGATGGTCAGGACCAGGGCGGCAAAGACCACCACAACCAGCCGCATGACCCGAAGAAACTCCCGGTCACTGAGATGCGGCAGCGCCCCTTTGATCACGTTCTCGCTCAGCATCACCGATGGCGCCAACAACGTCGCGCTGGCACAGCTCATCACCGCCGAGAGGACGGCCCCGAAAAACACGATCTGCGCAAAGACCGGTGTGTGGCGCAGGATCAAGGTCGGCAACACAAGTTGAGAATCCTGCTCGAGGAGCGTATTGAACATGGCCGGATCGACCAGCGTCGCCGCATAGGCCAGAAACATCGGCACAAAACAGAAACAGAAGTAGAGCATGCCGCCCAGCATCGATCCGCGTATGGCCGTGCGTTCGTCCTTCGCCGAGGTGATGCGTTGGAATACGTCTTGTTGGGGGATCGACCCCAACATCATCGTCATCCAGGCCCCGACGAAAGGAATCCAAGCCGCGAACGTAGCCGGCGGGAAAAAATCTAACTTGCCGGCGGAAGCAGCGTGGCCGATCACAGCACCCACTCCCCCCACCAACCCGCTGACGACAGATGCGATATAGAGCAACCCTCCCATGATCACAGAGATTTGGACAAAGTCCAGAATGGCGACGGAAAACATGCCACCGAAGGTCGTATAGGCCAGGACGATCACCGCGCCGATCACCATTCCGAGGGTTTGACTCACTGCGCCCCCCGTGACCACGTTCAGCACTAATCCAAACACTTTAAACTGCGCAGCCACCCATCCGAGATAGGACGCTGCGATGCATAAGGCACAGAGGACCTCGACTCCACGGTTGTACCGCAGACGATAGAAGTCGCCGACGGTCAGGAGGTTCAGCCGATAGAAATGGGGGGCAAAGAATAATCCAACCAGGATCAAGCAGAGGCTCGACCCGAAGGGATCGGCAACCACGCCGCGCAACCCTTCCTTCACAAACGTGGCCGAAATTCCGAGTACGGCCTCCGCGCCAAACCAAGTAGCAAAGACCGTGGCAATCACGATCGGTAGCGGCAAGCTCCGACCGGCCACTGCAAAATCCTTCGTGGTATGGACCCGCCTGGCGGCAGCCAGTCCGATCCCCACCGACAGGAGCAAATAGAGAATGGCGAATCCCAGAATCATGAAGGAGACTCAGGCATACATGTAAGCGGATTCTAGCGAGGCTTCGGCAAGGGCGCAACGGCAGAGAGGATGAAACGCATCGCAGTGGTCGGATCGTTTTCATTCCTGGCCGCTCTACCACGCTGCGGAAAAAGTATTTTGGTGCGTGAGAATCTTTATTGTCCACATCTGCGTCACAACAGGAGAACATTCCCGCAGGATGCTCAAAAAGGCCGTCCAGCAAGGCCGCAGCCGAAGAAAGCACCGGAGGCGTAGCCTCTGAGCTACGTTGAGGATGCTTTCGAGGCGAGAACGCAGCTGGCGGACTTTTTCAGCATCCTGCTAACGGCCTCTGTTTCCTTGGGTAATTGCATGGTAGGCTAATACCAGTTGCTACCAAGCAGGATGCCTATGAACGATCACAACTTCCATCGTCGAGAATCCTCTCGAAAGACAGCAGGGCTGTGGCCACAGCTCCCCATCGGAGCGATCGGAATAGGGATGGTGTTGGCCGGGCTACCGGCCCAGGCGAGCGAGTCGCAGACACCGTGGGAATGTTCGAGTTATACCGGCGATGCCCACACCCGTTGTTTGGAGGCATTCGCCGAGTCGCAGCGCGACCAGATCGCGACACTCCAAGGAAAGTTGCAAGCCCAACAAGAGACCGTCAATCACTTAAAAGATCAGCTCGACCGCCAGGCCTCCACGAATGCCGATCTGCAACGCCAACTGGCGCAACCACCCGCCGTCGTGCAAACGGTCCCTCCCCTCTACGCCTATCCCTCTGTGGGACTCGGCCTCTACTTTGGCAGCCCTTGGATCTACGGGCTGCCATATTATTACCGCCCGTACATCTACAACCCGCGCTACTATGGACCAGGCCACCGGGGCCACCGTTGGTAACGAAGGCGCACTGACACCGACCCGCTTTCTTGTTTTTAGCAGGTTGTGGAACAAACTATTGTGGCACATCAGAACATCACTGGTCGGCACGTCTGAGACAAGCCCGGTCTGTCGGTCTGTTCGGTTCTCACGTTTCACGTCTTACGCCTCACGTTTCACGCCTCACGGGTTGCTGTCAGCATCCTGCCAAGTATAATTGTCTTGAGCCCCATCACAACATCGCATACCCTATAAAGGTCCAGGACTTGTGATATCAGGTCCGTCGCAGTCACACATAAAGAAAGGACAGCTCATGCGCTTCAATGTCTTCTGTTTGGTGACCGTGCTCTGCCTTGGAACCACTGCGGCATTCGCTGCGGCCCCAGAGCCCACGACCGATGAACAAAAAACCCTCTATGCCTTGGGATTAGCCATCAGCCAATCGCTCGGCTCCTTCAGCCTGAGCGAATCCGAACTTGATCTCGTGAAGTCCGGCATCGCCGATGGGGTCCTCAAGAAGGCCCCCAAGGTAGACCTCCAGACATTCGGACCGAAGATTCAACAACTGCAACAGGCCCGTGCCTCGGTCGTCGCAGAAGCCGAGAAGAAAGCGGGGGCCGCGTTCCTCGCGAAAGCCGCGGCAGAATCCGGCGCCAAGAAAACCGAGTCCGGCGCAATCCTCACGACCATCAAGGAAGGGAACGGCGCGACCCCGAAAGTCACGGACACGGTGAAGGTGCACTATCACGGGACCCTGACCGACGGAACGGTGTTCGATAGTTCCGTCAAGCGGGGTGAGCCGGCCACGTTCGGATTGAATCAAGTGATCAAATGCTGGACCGAAGGGGTGCAGCAGATGAAAGTCGGCAGCAAGAACAAGTTGGTCTGCCCGTCCAATCTCGCCTATGGCGACAAAGGCGCGCCCCCCACGATCAAGCCCGGCGCGACGTTAGTGTTCGAGGTCGAACTCCTTGAGATCGTGAGCAAGCCGTCCACTCCGTAATACTCGCAAGGTCGAGCGGGAGAGTATCCCGCTCGACTTAGAAGCCTGTCCGACGTTGCCACCCATTCAACGAAAGGTTTGTCGAGTAATGCGATGAGGGAACTCTCC
>CAZPWD010000068.1:0-12461 GCA_964590025.1 uncultured Nitrospira sp. | reverse complement strand
TAGCGGTCGTCGAATTCGCTGATCCAGGCGATGCCATCGAGTTCCTTGAGATCCCACTTGCCGGGGAAGAGCTCGGCCTTTCGGCGCAGTCGCGCCTTCAAGCTCATGAGAAAATGTCTGTGATAAATCCAGTTGCGCGGCTGCTCCAATGCCTCGACGCATTGCGGAGGGTCGATGTTCGGACAGACCGCGATCGCGCCGGCCAACGCTGCTTCAGACGAGCCGGCTTCTCCGGCTGCTTTCAGGACGAGATTCCCTCCCATCGAATAGCCGACAAGCCAGATGCGATCTAATCCATCCACGCGCGCCAATTCTTGGACGAGAGCTCGATAGTCCTGACTCAAGCCGCTGTTGTAGAGCGTCGGCGTCAGGTGCTCGCTCCCGCCACAGGTCCGTTGGTTCATCCGGATGACATTGAATCCCGCGCGATAGGCTTTCGCGGCGATGCCGCGCATATAGTGAGACTCGCTGCAGCCTTCAAGGCCGTGCACGAGTACCACGGTTTGGCATGCTGTGCGGTTTGGCTGCCAGTGGCAGAAGCCGAGTAACTGGGTGTGAGGCTCGGTGGTGAAGAGCCGCGAATCGGTCGGCACTCCGGCAAGGAGCCCTCGGCGAGGCCAATAGCCTGGGAACACTGTCATGAAATGTGGATTGCGGAGCAAGGCCGCTGGTGTAAAATCTCGCCCGTCAGGTGACATGGAGGTCATCATACAGAAAAATTCCTAGGTCAGAGCGTAGGCCGCCCGAGTCGGCGACAGCTGGACGGGCGGAAGGAAGCCCCTATCTCAGTGGTGGAAGAATGCAAAAAAGGCACTCCACAGAGTGAAGTGCCCCTTTTGGTCTAGATTGGCTCCCCGGGCAGGACTCGAACCTGCGACCAGCCGGTTACAAGTGCCCCAGTTTTTCAACCGGGCTTGGACTATCTCTTCACCCGCCTGCAGAACATGCAGGGGAGGGTGTCGGGCGCTGTTGAGGCGTTATTGGACGGGTTCCGCAGCCTCTAGTCTCTGCACGTTCCTGCCTACACGCTGACCCTTCGGCAGGCTTCGCTCAGGATTCCCATTCCGATTCGTCGTGGAATCGGGGCAGGCTTCCCTGAATTCACCCGAAGTTTCAACCACGGTTTCCCGTGGAGGCTGCAACTCTACAGCCGGCTGCTCTACCAACTGAGCTACCGGGGAATCTGGTTGAGCCGAAACGTGCGCATTCTAGCATAAACTGGTGGGGCTGGAGCGAGCCTTTTTCAGCACCCTGCTACACGTCGAAATCTTCAGTCTCGTCCTCATCCGAGGTGGCGTCAGTATTGCCTGCTGCGACAGATGCGTAGTGCTTTGCCCAGGTCAGATAGAGATTCCCACTGTCGCGCATGGTATCGGCAGCCTTGACAAGTGTTTGCGCCAATTCTGGGTCTTTCCCGCTGGCATGAATATCGGCTGCACGCCGTTCGAGCACTTTCGGGTACTCGTGGATCAGCCCGGCAATCTCTCGAACGAGCTCATTAATGACATTGTCTTCGGTTTCCATCTGTTCCCCCTAGCAGGTGCTGAAAAACTATAAAACTATTGTGGCACTGTGGAAATTCAATCGCCCGCACGTCTAGGACAAGAGGGAAACACCGCGCAGGATGCTCAAAAAGGCCGTCCAGCAAGGCCGCAGCGAGCGAAGAGGCGGAAGGGCGTACGCTTCGGTACGTTGAGCCTCTGAGCGACGTGAGAACTCCGCTGGCGGCCTTTTTCAGCATCCTGCTAGAGCGACACCAACAAAAAACCCCATAGCGCAGGCGCCATGGGGTCTTGCGCGGGAGACCCGCTACACGAAACGGTTATCCTTGGTAGGCCTGCCCCAGCGCGGCGGATTCACCTTTTTTGGACATCAGCTGTCCGGTGGCGCTGACTGCCTGCATGGTGATGGCATGATGCTTGGCCGCGTCGCAGACGATCACGCAGAGCTCACATCCCTTACAGCGGTCAATGAATACTTCGGCCACCATCTTGTGTGGATTGAGGTCGAGGCAATTGGCCTCCGGACAATACATGATGCACAGCCGGCACCCCTTCTTGGCCACGCATTTCTCGTCGATGACTTGGGCTATGTTATACATGCGAGCTGGTTCCTTCTCTCTCGTTAAGCCGCAACGGCAGGATTGCCGACTCGCAGTTCATACTTATTCTTCTCTGCCCATTCACTGGCGATTTCATAGGCCGCCTGCATGGTTGCCAGGTTCTTGGCCAGCAACATTTCTTTCTTGGCGAATTTCTTCTTGATCGCTTCATCCAAGGAGGCGGTTCCACCGGAGGCGACAAACTTCTTCCCGAACCGTTCCTGTAAGGCGCCGTCCAGGGATTCCATTGAAACGCACTTGGTGATGCCTGCCACAGATCCGATCATCGACATATTCGTCGATAACTCGGTGCCGGCCACCTCGATCGCGAGCTCGGTTCCCGCAATGTAAAATACCTTCACATTCAGATCCTTGAGACGTTCAATGTCATCGGCTGACAGAAGCTCCTGGTCGGAGTTGATGATGACGAGGCCACCTTCCTTCACGCCGGAGTAGAAGGGCATGGTGTAACTCTTCCCCATGGTGATGACCTGGGGATGAAAGACCTGGATGACGTCGGGAAATACCAACTCGCCACGGTCGTAGATCCGTTCGATGCCGATCCGACAATAGCTCTCCGCCGGCGCCATGCGTTTCTCGGCGCCGAAGAAGGGATTGGAGATCGAAAACTTGCCGTCGCGGTTGGCAGCCATGGCCAGGACATGCGCGGCAGTGACGGCGCCCTGTCCGCCTAATCCCGACATCCGGATATTCAGTCTTTTCTTGATCATGGTCGTCTCTCCTCAAGAATCGGATTAGGCTCCCTGAGAGGCGAGCTGTTTTGCAGCGGCCTTCTTTTCCTTGTCCTTGGCGGACGCCTCTGCCAGGAGTTGCTTGGCCGGTTCGCTGATGTACTCTTTGTAGGCGAACCGCTCGGTCGGTTTTTCCGAGTCCCGCATTTCCTGGAGCCCTTCCATGCTGTTCTTCCCGATTTCGAGAATGCAAGGCGTATAGAGCTGGAGGTAGGTCGGGCCGATTTCGCGCGCGATCATGACCGCGTTCCGGACCACTTTCTCAATGAGGGACGGTTTGCTGACGGTGCATTGGACCACGTAATGGCAGCCTGATTCGCGAGCGATTTCGGGCAGACGGACCTTGTCGAAGAGCTTCCCAACCGGCGCCATCTTGGCCACGAACCCCTTTTGCATCAGGCCGCTCTCCTGGCCACCGGTGTTGGCGTACAGTTCGTTGTCGAAACAAATCGTGGTGAACTTCTCCTGGCGGAACCAGGCTTGAAGTGTCATGTCGAGGCCGATATCGACGGTGGCGCCGTCGCCGGCAAGCACGACCACGTCTTTCGTCCGGCCTGGGAAGCGGACGCTCAAGGCGCGCTTCAAGCCGGAGGCGATGGCGTTTTGGTTGCCGAAGAGGGAGTGAATGTTGTGCACGGCCACCATGGGGAACACCAGGCTGGTGCAGCCGGTGGAGCCGACCATGACGGTGTCTTCGGGGTTCGGCAGTGAGGCCAGGATGTACCGGAAGGCCATGGATTCCGGGCAGCCGGCGCAGAGAGAGTGCTGCTCGATCAGTTCCTTGCTGTTGCCGATATCCTTCCAGCCCCGGTCTTCCTTACCGTAGGTCGCGCTCTTGACCAGGTCTTGATAGTCGGACGGCATGATGTCGTACAGGTCTTCCGAAATCTTGATACGTTCCTTGCTCATTATGGCCTCCTCAGTGCGTACGTCTTATTCAGGGTATTCGGTTCTTGCTGCCTAGGTGCGATCAACTGCCGCGACCAGCCAACGACATGCTGCGCATGCCGAGCAGGTTCTTGATTTCGGAGACAATAATTTCCGGTGGCATCGTCATGCCTCCGCAGACACGCGGGCCGGCGTTCACACGTTCACTGTTCGGGATGGTGGCTCTAATTTCCTTTGCCAACCACCCGATCACGTTAAATTCAGGGACGATAATGTGCTTTGCGTTTTTTGTGGCTTCACGGATTTCTTCGCCTGGCCAAGGCCGTAAGGCCTTGATCTTCACCAGACCGCAACGGATGCCTTCGTCCTCGAGGAGGCGGATGGCTTCACGACCCTGCGACACCGCTGTACCAGAGGCGACGATGATGACCTCGGCATCGGTATTTTCTGTCTCGATCAAGCCGTTCAGCCACTTGATCGTGTGCTTGCGCGACCGTTCCACTGCCGCCCAGACTTCTTGCTGCCAGGAAGCGTGGGTGGCATAGCTGATGTAGTTGCTCTTCATGATGAACGGATCGCGCATCATCCGGACCGGCGGACATTCCATGTCCATGCAGGGCACGGGGGAGCGGTATGGGTCATAGGGTGGAAGACACATGTCGGCCGGGGTGAGATTGACGACGTCCTTGGTGTGCGTCACAAAGAATCCGTCGCAGCACAGCGCCAAGGGGAGGTGCACATCAGGCTCTTCCGACACCATGTAGCCTTTGAGGATCCAATCGAAGAAGTCCTGTGCGGTTTCCGCATGCCAGACGAGCATACCGGTATTCAGAAGATATGCAATCTCTAGAGTGTCAGGCTGAATCGACAGCGGCGAATTGATGCCGCGGCAGGTGACGATCATCTGAATCGGCAACCGTGCGCCGGACCACATCGGAAAGTTCTCCATCGCCCGCATCGTGCCGGGTCCTGCGGTCGTCGTAAATACCCGAGCCCCGCCGAAGGCCGCTCCCGCGCATTGTGACATGACGGCGAATTCGCTCTCGCCACGGAAGTAGTCGCCGATGTAACCCTCGGCAAAGAGCTCGCCGATTAAGGCGGCCGCTTCGCTCTGCGGTGTAATCGGGTACGCGATCATCACGTCGCAGCTGGCCCGCCGGAGCGCTTCCTTGATGACCTCGCTGCCCGTATAGAACGACGGCGTGCGTGGCGCTTCGTTCATCATCTTCCAGGTGTCGGTAAAGGTCTGCCCTTTTTTGTTTTTTGTGCCGATGACTGAGTGTGTGTCTGCCATGATTCAGGCTCCTTTCACTGTCTTCAGACCCTCAAACGATGTCGCTTAGTTTGAGGCTCCGCTCTTGGCTGACGTCAGCCGTGGTTTGACCGACCCTTTTAATCTTTTCACGGCATCGGCCAGGTTCATAATCTTTTCGACGGATGCGTCGCGGAACGACAGCATCGCATCTTCATGGCCGGCTTGAGCGCACATAGCAATCGTATAGCAGGACGTGCCACCCCGAATGATTTTGAGCGACAAGTTCGCTTGATGGCAGTGGACCCCGACGAACATGCAGCAATCGATTTTATTGTGCCAGATGGTCAGATTCGGGTGGTTGGGGTTGATCTCGACTTCAGGATTGATTTTGGGGTACTTGGGGCGATAGTCCGGCATCGGGATCAGCATGGGCGTTTGCCCTGGCTGCACACATTCCTTGAGTGTGTTGTACAAGTGACGGATGGCCGTGGCCTTCTTGGCCGCCTTCTCGTTCCAGGCCCACAGGACTAAAGGGCCAGGGAAGAGGGTCGGCACTTTGGCCATGAGGAATTGTTTCGCTGCTTCCTCGTAAGCCTTTTCCTCTGGGACGATAACACCGTTGATGTGAGCTTCCCCAGGGTTCGGCAAACGAATGCCCATGCTGGCAGCCGATGGAGGAAGGAAATGTTCCGGGCCTGGAAGGACACGATACTGAGTCATTACAGCGTAATCTCCGGCTAGGGGTTACAGAACGAGAAACACAGGTTTTCCAATGATCTCAGCCATCCTCACTCTAAGCTTTTTCCCTGCCCCCTGCAACCTCGCAGAAGGCCCACCACTGAGAAATTTTGGGCTATCGAACGAGGGAGGCTTAGGCCTTTTGTCCTGAGATCCTGCTTTGCCCATAGGCAGCCCAATAGCTGCCCATTTAGCTCGCATTTTAGGAGTTCGCATTAATTATAGGGTCCGCCCGTCTGGTCTGTCAAACCAATTGGTAGGCTTCAGACTGCGATCGGCTGACTCGCTCGTGCCTGAGATGCTGACATGAAATCAATATGTTGTGCGGTATTACGGCAATTGCTCACAGGCTGGAACGGATCCGAGAACACAGGCTCGCTCAAGGTCATCCTTGGCGAGCCGACCCTGAAGACGTTCTCGATAAAGTTTTGCTCTGGTCACCAGGGCGGCAGCATTGGTGGGGTCGACCCGAATAACAGTGGACAGATCTTCAATCGCCTGTTCCGGCTGATTCAACTTGAGATAAATTTCGCTCCGCAGTACATACGCCTCTTTTTGATAGGGGATCCAACTTTCAGGCGTTTCGGCGTTGAGGAGTTTCTTCAGCGTGGCCAAAGCATGATACCAAGATTTGGCATCCGCCTGACGGCGGGCTTGTGTCGTGTATACGCCGATGAGGGGCTGGCGAGCAATATCGGCAAACGGATCGAGCTCAAGGGCTTGCTCGTACGCAGCGGCAGCCTCGTCCAATTGTTTCAGCCACGTGAGTACATCCCCTTTCCCAACCCATGCCCATACATTCTTAGCGTCGAGTGTGATGGCGCGATCGAAGTCTATCCTGGCTTTGTTCAGATAGTCCGCATAGTCCAAGGCCTGAGCCTGTTGGGAAAAAGCCAGTGAAACGAGTCGGAGATAGGTTTGCCCTCGCACAATCAGTGGATCGACGTAGCGATCGTCAAGGGTGGCGGCGTCGGTGCTGAACTGGATCTTGTCACGCAGATTCGATGTGTGGAGAGCAGTTTCGAGCATCGCGCGTGCCCGTTGGTGTGAGGCGGACTTCCCGTTCGGATCGATTGCCAGCATTCGGACGCCGATCGGTCGCTGTTGAAGCTCTTGCAGTTGCGAGCGCAATTGGTGATTTTCCTGCTGGAGCTGGCGAAAGTTTTGCGCGAGTTGCTGGTCGGATTGAAGTCGGCGTATCGCCTCCGTCAGACTGCTCACGTTGACCGTGGCACGAATGCGTACGAAGAAGACGGGACGATCCAACTCGAAGGAGCGCCTGGATTCGAGGATTTCCGTTTCCGTGACAGCGGCGGCAATCGTTCTGATTTCCAGCGAACTAATTTGTGTGCTTCTCCCGCCAGATTCTTTTTCCACATCGTGGAATGTAGTTTCGAGATAGACGCCCGCTTCTTCCACCGCTTTGCGCTGGGCTCGTTGGAGGACTTTTTCTTCTGCGCCGGCTAAGGTGTCGCCGTCGGCCATGACATATTGCCCATCGGCGATGACGGTTTTCGTGGAGGCGCTGAACGCAGGGGTTCCCCATAGAAAGAGTGTGAAAAGGGCGGGATAGAACAATCGCCAGTACAGATCCATTCGGATAACTATACCGCGCGATGGCTGAAGGGGCAATGCAACTAGAGCGGGGCAAATGGAGTAAGGGCTGAAGGAGTGGAGCGACAGGCCTTCAGCTACCGTACTTTCGGAAAGACTTGAATAAATGGGTGGACATCGACCCGTTCAAATACACCGTGAACGGTATAGGGGTCTTCGCGAGCAAACCGTTGCGCTTCTTCCAGCGAGTCCGCTTCGATGACGATAAGACTCCCTGTTTTATCCGTGAGCGGACCGGCTAGCACGACCCGGCCTTGCGCATCGAGGGGTTCCATCTTGGCGAGATGCGCCGGGCGATAGATTTTTCGCTTGGCCTCTCCGTCGGGACCGTCGAATCCGAGTATGACAAATTTCATAAATGTCTCGAGGGTTGAGGATTAGGATTCTGGCCTCAGGCTAAGTCCTCTAGTGGGCAGCGATCTTTATAGCCGGTGGTCGTTTCATGCCACCAGCGAACTTCTTGTTCTCCGAGCTTCCAGCATAGATAAACCACTCGGCCGTCATGAAGATGGGGAAAGTCACAGAGGCCGAGATCCAAGTCCTTCACCAGGATGCCGAGTTCCAGAATCGCCTGAAGATTCGTATTGACTTGTTGAAGACCCAAGATGTAGAGGTGTCCCACGGTACTGCCCCCGCCATATTCGGCCTGGGCACTGGCTTTCTTGATATCTTCTTTCGTGCGTGACAAGACGGCCTTGGCTTGCTGAATCGATGTCAAATTGGAATTGAGTTGGGGGATGAGGCGATTGGCCTCGGACAAAGTAAATATTCGCTCGTGCTGTCCGTGTTCGTCGTCGTGCGCCATGGTGTGCCCCCGCGAAGGTCTTCATTTAGCACACCACTCTTTTGCGCTGCAACCGCAGGCGTCGGAGTAGTGCTGTTGTCAGGAAGAGCCGGGACCGGCTGGACTAGCTCAGTGCTAAGTGGGTAGCATGAAAAAAGAGATATCCCTGTTGACAAGGAACCGCGCTCGCGTTATTATTTATTTACTATCTCAGCTCGATTCAAAGTTATCTCCACACACAAGACTTCCGGGGCGCATCTCGACGCAAGTTACAATTGCTCAGGGAACAGAGGCGAGTCAGCTCGGCATGAGTTCCGGCCTGCAACAATATCCGCAACCATGAGACAGAGTCGTACCCTGATAGCGACGAGCGAAAACAGGTAAGTCCCTCACGGATCACCCTCTTTTATCTGATATACACGACACAATCATCAACGCATTAGCATTACTCTACTATTCAGTCCATGGACAATTTCCCATGGTTCACCACGTGCGATCGCTGCCGATAACGATGCAGCCGAGGGCTTGAGAGGATACTTATGGCACAAACGAAGGGGGAAGTTATGCATCTCGCGGAGCTGAAGCAGAAGTCCATCGCCGATCTCAATGAGGTGGCGCGCGATCTGAAGATCGATGGCGCACCCAATCTGCGAAAGCAGGAATTGATTTTCGCGATTCTACAGGCGCAGACGGCGATCAACGGCGTGGTCTTCGGCGAAGGCGTGCTCGAAACGCTCCCTGATGGGTTCGGATTTCTGCGCGCTCCCGATTCGAACTATCTCCCTGGTCCCGACGACATCTATATCTCGCCTTCTCAAATCCGGCGTTTCAATCTGCGCACCGGTGACATTGTGTCCGGGCAGATCCGGCCGCCGAAGGAGAGCGAGCGGTATTTTGCGTTGCTCAAAGTCGAGAAGGTCAATTACGAAGATCCCGAAGTGTCTCGCGACAAAATCCTCTTCGATAACCTGACACCACTCTATCCGGAAGAGCGTCTGGTCCTCGAGTTCGACCGTGAAGAATATTGCACCCGCGTGATGGATCTCACGACCCCGATCGGCAAAGGCCAGCGCGGGTTGATCGTCGCGGCTCCACGGACCGGAAAAACGATGTTGCTGCAGGCCATCGCTCGGGCCATTCTTAAAAACCACAAGGAAGTAACCTTAATCGTGCTGCTCATCGACGAGCGGCCTGAAGAAGTCACCGACTGGCAGCGGCAGGTGAAAGCCGAAGTCATCAGCTCCACCTTCGATGAGCCGGCCCAGCGCCATGCTCAGGTGGCTGAAATGGTGCTCGAAAAGGCAAAGCGACTGGTCGAACATAAGAAAGATGTCGTAGTGCTGCTGGACAGCATTACTCGCCTGGCGCGTGCCTACAATACAATTGCGCCGCCAAGCGGCAAGGTGTTGTCGGGAGGATTGGATTCGAACGCGCTCCAGCGTCCGAAGCGGTTCTTCGGGGCGGCCCGCAACATCGAAAACGGCGGCAGTCTCACCATCATGGCGACAGCTCTTGTCGACACCGGTAGCCGGATGGATGATGTTATTTTTGAAGAGTTCAAAGGGACCGGCAACATGGAAGTCCATCTCGATCGCCGTCTGGCCGACAAACGGCTCTTCCCGGCCATCGATATCAGCCAGTCCGGGACGAGAAAAGAAGAATTGTTGGTGGATAAGGATCGTCTTAACAAGATGTGGATTCTGCGCAAGGTGTTGAGCCCGCTTGGGACGATGGAAGCCATGGAATTTCTGATGGACAAGCTGCATGGCACCAAGACCAATCAGGAATTCCTGCAGTCGATGAATCGATAACATCCGACTTGTATCTGGTCGCTGAGACGGGGTACAGTGGCGGGCCTTCGAATGGGCGGAGGCTGATGAGTGTGACGTCAGGGGAGTGTGAATTATGAAGAAAGGGATTCATCCCGTGTATCGGGAAGTTGCGGTGCATTGCGCCTGCGGCAACAAATATAAAACCCGATCGACGGGTGGCGATATCAATGTCGATATTTGTTCAAACTGTCATCCGTTTTTTACGGGGACGCAGAAGATCATTGATACCGAAGGGCGTGTTGAACGGTTTAAGAAGAAGTACGCGAAGAAAGGCAAGTAGCTCGAGAAGAGGCCATACGGGGACCCTGCTTCGCTGAGGGGCAGGGTCTCTTTGTTTTTGTGCGGCCAGGCTGCTAGGGGCTGAGAGCGAATCAGGGGGATCCGGGGCCATGGAAGCAGTCTTACTGAAGAAATGGGAAGTGTTGGCAGCTCGATATGATGAGTTGACGAATCAGCTCATGGACCCGTCTATGATGAGCCAACCCGCGCAACTACACAAAGTAAATAAGGAGCGGACGGATATCGAGCCGGCGGCCAAGCTTCTTGCAACCTATCGAGACAACGCAAGGCAGTTGGAGGAAGCCGTTCAAATTCTTGCAGATCCCACGGCCGGGGCCGAGTTTCATAAGATGGCAATGGAGGAGAGCGCCACGCTCGAACGTCAGCAGCGTGAGATCGAACAGCAGGCCCAAGATCTACTCATTCCCAAAGACCTGCGAGACGAGAAGAGCCTGCTCCTCGAAATCCGCGCCGGGACCGGCGGCGACGAGGCGGCGCTTTTTGCCGGAGCATTGTTCCGCATGTACAGCAAGTATGCCGAAATCAAAGGGTTCAAGGTCGATGTGGTCGAAGCCACAGAAACTGGGCCCGGGGGCTATAAGGGGGTCGTCGCGCTTATTGAAGGCAAGGGCGCCTACAGTCACTTCAAGTTCGAGGCCGGGGTCCACCGTGTACAGCGTGTCCCCGTCACCGAGGCCAGTGGCCGGATTCATACGTCGACCGTCACCGTTGCGGTCATGCCTGAGGTGGACGAGGTGGATGTGCACATCGATCCCATGGATCTCCGGATCGACACCTTCTGTTCATCCGGCGCCGGAGGCCAGAGCGTCAATACGACCAAATCGGCGGTGCGGATCACCCATATTCCGACCGGTGTGGTGGTGAGTTGCCAGGACGAACGGTCGCAGCTGAAGAATCGCAACAAGGCGATGCGGACCCTGCGGGCCAGAATCGTTGAGGCGGAGCGGGAGAAGCAAGAAGAGGAAATCGCGCAGAATCGCAAGGCGCAGGTGGGCACGGGCGAGCGAAGCGAGAAGATTCGCACCTACAACTTCCCGCAGAATCGGGTGACGGATCATCGTGTCGGGGTGACGTTGCATAAGTTGGAACAGGTGCTTGAAGGGGATCTCGACGAACTCGTCCAGGCTTTGAAGGCGCAGCGTCAGCAAGAAGCGGGAGCTGCTTAACATGGATGCAGTTGCCCCTATCCCGCAGTCAGCAGACCAGGCGACGTTCGGTGAGGTGATCACCGAGGCGCAGCGGATGCTGGAACAGGCCGGCATCGAGAGTGCGGGGCAGGAATCGTTTTGGATAGTGGAGCACATGCTTCGTCTTCCCGCACATCATGTTGTCGCCGATCGAGACCGACTGCTGTCTCACGCCGAGCGGCTGGCTGTGAGAAGGCTGGTCGAGCGGCGGGTTGGTCGTGAGCCCTTGCAATATATTCTGGGAACTCAGGAGTTTTGTGGATTGGAGTTTAACGTGAATCCGGCGGTGCTCATTCCGAGGCCGGAGACTGAGTTGCTGGTGGAGTATGTCGCGCAACGGATTCCCGCCGAGCGACAGGCTACCATCGTCGATGCCTGTACCGGATCCGGGTGCATTGCCGTGGCGATTGCGCGGCTGAGACCTCGCGCGCGGGTGATCGCAACCGATCTATCGAACCCCTCGCTCGATGTCGCCAGACAGAACGCCACGCGCCATGAGGTAGGTGAGCGCATCACATGGTTGGATGGCGACTTGCTGGGGCCATTGGCGGAGCAGGAGTTGGAGGGGCGCATTGACGTCATCGTCTCGAATCCTCCCTATATTGCGGAGGCCGATTGGGCGATGCTTCAGCCTGAAGTGCGGCTGTTCGAACCGCGAGGTGCGCTGGTGGCAGGGCCTCAGGGGACGGAGTTGCACGAACGGTTGTTGCAGGAGGCCGGTCGATACCTGTCTCCCGGCGGTGCACTGATCATGGAAATTGGTGCCGGCCAGGCTCGTGCGATGCACTGGATTGTCGACCAGATATCCGGGTACAGATTCCACAAACTGGTCTACGACGCGGCGGGGCTTGAGCGTGTGGTGATTGTAGAGCGATCAGGAACCTAACAGGTTGGGACAGAACCATTTCGGCATAGCAGAACTTCAATAATCTGTACGTTTGAGGTAAGGGAAGAACACTCATGCAGGATGCTCAAAAAGGCTGTCCAGCAAGGCCGCAGCGAGCGAAGAG
>CAZPWD010000067.1:8807-12585 GCA_964590025.1 uncultured Nitrospira sp. | reverse complement strand
AGGCGTACCCTCTGGGTACGTTGAGGGTCTGAACGATGCGAGAACGCTGCTGGCAGACTGTTTCAGCATCCTGTTAAGACAATTCACCTTTTGCTGGCGGAATAGCAAGGGCGGGACTATTCTGGTAACTGTATCCTGTGCTCCACGCAAGCGAGGATCTTCGCCATGTCCAACCTAGATGTCGCTTCACCGCAATCGACGAAACAGACAATCGTAGCCGTCGACGATGACACGACCATCGTCCATCTCTGCGCCACGGTCCTCGAGCAAGCAGGGTTTTCCGTCCTGCCCGCGACAAATAGCTCGGAGGCCCTGAAGATATGCAAGAATCATCCGGGGCCCATTCATCTACTGCTGGCTGATCTTGTCATGCCCCCGCCAGAATTTTCGTTCGCATCTGGCGACAACGAATTCCCCAACGTCCACGGCCATGAACTAGCCGTCCGCGCGCTCCGCATGCGAAATGACCTGCGAGTGATCCTCATGTCCGGCAATATCGACGAGGATTTGGCAGGATACGGCCTACGCCGGGGGAACCTCCCATTTCTTCCCAAACCGTTTGAGCACCAAGCCCTGGTGGCACTCGTGCGACAGACTCTTCACGCGCCTCCGCCTTCGATCGAGAGTCTGACAACGAGCCCGCCAGGGATCCAAAATGTCGGTGATGGGTGGGTTGACTAGCTGACGGCCCCCACATCCCTAGACACGACAACCATCTCTCCTCCCGCGGCAACACGCAAAACGGGGCTGCCATCGTGACGATAACAGCCCCGTTCACATTCGCGAATCAGGATTACCAGCGATCGCGCTTACCACCGCCACCGCTACGACCACCGCCCCCGCCCCCACCAAATCCACCGCCAGTGCGAGGCTCCTGGGGACGCGCTTCATTCACGGTTAAGGTCCGGCCACCCATTTCCGCACCGTTGAGAGCGGTAATGGCCGCCTGCGCTTCCGCATCCGAAGACATCTCGACGAAGCCGAAGCCGCGTGACTGTCCCGTGAACTTATCCGTAATGATCCGCGCGGAAGCGACGGCGCCATGTTTCCCGAACAGATCACTCAACTCCTGCTCAGTCGCCGAGTAAGGCAACCCACCGACATAAATCTTCGAACCCATCTGGGCTTCCTCCTTTGAGTATAATGATATTGTCTTGTACGCGAGGAACGGGGGAAGGAGCGGGCCGAAGACGCAAAAGATGCGGCGACTTAGGTCTGACTTCCAACGAGATTCTCGAGCAAGGCAACATCGATGCTGCAGGCCTGTATGTTTCGCGCCACCTCACCGCCAGGCCCCTGCGTGAAGGTAGTTCTAGGCTATCATAGCCCTCTTAAAAATGGCAATCTGGACCCGCCCCTATCGACTTACTCCCCAATGCGCACCAGCAGTCCCCGTTCCCTGCAAAGTTCGAACGTCCAATGGAAGCCAGCAATCACCATACCGAGAAAGAATAGATTGAGACCGGTCGCCCACCCGAGATGGGCAATCGGCTCAGCAGAGTCGTTGATCACGGCGCGCATCCCTTCAAATACATGAGCAGCCGGGTTCATCCAGGCAATAGTCTGTAACCACCCGGGGAGCACCTCCATCGGATAAAACACACAGGAGATGGGCTGGAACAGGAACACCATACTCCAGGCCAGAACTTCCGCTTCCTGGCCAAACCGCATGATAAGGGCCGTAGTCAGTACCCCGATAATCCATCCCGTCATCACGAGATTCAAAACAAAGGGAACCAGCCACATCCCGATCACGAAGATGTTGTAGGAATAGAACAGGCCTGCGCAGACAACCATAACCACCGAGACGGCCATTACTTTGAAGATGCTCATGACCATCGTCGCGGCGAGAAACTCGCTCGGCTTGAGCGGACTGGCGAACAAGTTCATGAGATTTCTCGCCCAGATTTCCTCCAGGAACGAAATCGTAATCCCCTGCTGGGCTCGGAACAGCACATCCCACAGAATCAACGCCCCCAAAAAGAACGTCACCGCTCCCGGGATCTGTCCCTGAAATTTCATGAGGTAGACCGTAATGAATCCCCAGATGACGAGGTCCAGAAATGGCCAATAGAAGATTTCCATCATACGCGGCAAGCTGCGCCGGTACAGGTACAGATGCCTCGCCACCAACGCATAGATTCGATGGACTTTCATCCTTCTTCCTTCCCCCACTCCCAAGTTAAGCGGCCTCGGAGGTGAAGGGGAGAGGTTCTCCTGCGCGCGTCCAACGAGGGCCTTCTGAGGCCGCGCGTTGCGCGAGCACAGAAACTCTCCCCTTCGCCTCCTACTTCTCCCGCGCCAACTTCACAAACACTTCTTCCAAATCCGCCTGCCCAAACCGCGCCACAATCTCCTGCGCCGTCCCTTCCGCCACAATCTTTCCCCGCTGGAGGAAGATGATCCGATCCGACATCTCTTCCATCTCGTGCATATTATGCGACGTATAGAGCACGCTGAGTCCCGACGATCGTCGCTCCTCCTTGAGGAAGCTCCGAATCTTTTGTGCGATATCGGGATCCAGACTCGCAGTTGGTTCATCGAGAAACAGAATCTTCGGTTCTGTCAAGAACGCCTTGGCCAGCCCGAGACGAGTGCTTTGACCGGAAGAGAGCTTGCGCGTCACTTTATGACGAAACTCACCCATCTCAAGCCGCTTCACGATGTCATCGACCCGCTCTTGGATGTGAGACAGACCGTACAGCCGCGCAACCACCCAGAGGTTCTCCTCGACCGTGAGCGCCTGAGGCAGTGAGACATAGGTCGAGGAAAAGTTCACTTGTTGCAGAATGACCTCACGGTTAGCCGCCAGATCGAGCCCGAACATCTGAATGGAGCCGGCGGTCGGTTTTACCACTCCGAGCAGCATCTGAATCGTGGTGGTTTTCCCCGCCCCATTCGGGCCCAGCAATCCAAGAATTTCTCCCGGTCTGACGTCGAACGAAATATCGCTGACGGCGACGAACTCGCCGAACCGTTTCACCAGATGTTGGACGTGCAGGACAGGTGTGGACATGAATGATCAGCGACTTAGCAGGATGCTGAGGAGCCTGTCTGACATTGCCATTCGTGACGAGGCGAAGGAGGTGCGACCAGATGCGAGGCCGCAGGCCTGGAAAAACCGGAGGCGTATTCGCTGGAATACGTTGAGGATTTTTTCAGGCCGAGAACGACGCAGATGGTCGCAAATCGTTCGCCGCAGTAGAACGGTCAATGTCGGACAGGCTCCTGAGAGCGCGAGAGTACCAGCAACGAGAACTAGGACGACGACCGCTTAGGTTTCCAGCCCATGCTCCGCACGAGGCCGCGATCTTGGGAACTGCTTCATGATCAAGCCGGCCACGCCGGCGACATCGTCCAGGCCGAACAGCGGAATGTGTAGATCGACGGGCTTGTCCGATACCACCGCAAGCAGCCCTTCTGTGGAAACAGGAATTTCGCCGATCTGCTCACGGACTATGACAATCTTCGGATACCCTTCGTGTTTCCATCCTTCGGCAATGATCAGGTCGTAGGTGTGATCGAGAAACCGATCCCGCACGTCTTCGACCTTCATCTGATCGGACACATCTGCAAACATCGCCATACTCCCCTTGGAGAGCACCACCACGCTGCTGGCGCCGGCTCGCTTGTGTCGCCAGCTATCTTTCCCTTCCGTATCGAGGTCAAACCCGTGGCCGGCATGCTTCACCGTCGCCACCTTGTAGCCGGCCCGGACCAACTCAGGAATCACACGCTCGATCAGCGTAGTTTTCCCGCTGTTCGACCGACCGACAAA
>CAZPWD010000067.1:6560-8707 GCA_964590025.1 uncultured Nitrospira sp. | reverse complement strand
ACCGATACCAGATCGCCCGGGTTCACTCGTTGAACTTCAACGGGGATATCGATCAAACAATTGGCCTTCACCATTGAGGTCAACATTCCAGACCCTTGCGCACCAGTCGTTCGAACCTTAAAGACACCCTCTTCTTGTGTGAGCACGCCGCGGAGGAAGTGGCGCCGATCCGTCCGTTTGGAAAACTTTTCCTGGAAGATCGCCTGCACGACCGGTCGACCGTAGCTCCGGTGTCCGCTCATTTTGAGCATCGCCGGCCGCACGAGTTGCTCGAACGTCACCATGGAGGACACGGGATTCCCCGGCAAGCCGAAGGCCAGCTTACCCTGAATCTTGCCGAAGGCAAGCGGCTGCCCCGGCCTGATCGCCAGCTTCCAGAAGTTCATTTCTGCGCCCAGTTCGTGGAAGACCGCCTTCGTGAAATCGTAATCGCCCATCGACACGCCACCGGACAGCACCAGAATATCCGCCGTCAGCCCGTGCGAAATTTTTTCCTTCAGCGCTGCAGGCGTATCCCTCGCAATCCCCAGCAACAGGGGAATGCCACCCGCCTCCTGGACCGCTGCCGCAATCCCATAGCTATTGGAGTTGATGATTTTTTCTTCGCTGAACCGCTCGTCCAAATCCGCCAATTCATCACCGGTCGAAAGGATCGCCACCCGGGGCCGTTGATAGGCAAAGATGAACGACTTGGCGAGGATCGCCAACATCCCCGCTTCACCCGGACGAATCCGGGTCCCCTTTGCGATGATGCACTCGCCCTTCTTAACGTCTTCGCCTTGAGGACGAATGTTGGCGCCTTGCTGTTCCGGCTTGAAGACGCGAACGGAATCCGCGGTATGCTCAGTGTCTTCGACCTTCAAGATCGTGTCCGCCCCCTTCGGGAGCGGGGCCCCGGTCATGATGCGAATCGCCTGCCCCGCGCCGACGGACTTTGAAGGCATCTTTCCTGCAACCACATCTTCGATTACCGTGAGCGTCACCGGTTTCTGAATCGCATGTTCCTGCTTGATATCGTCCCACCGCACCGCAAACCCATCCATCGCACTGTTGTCCCAGGGTGGGTTATCCCGTTCCGCCACAATGTCCTCGCCGAGGACACGGCCAAGGGCATCGAGGATCGAAATCTTCTCCAAGCCTAACGTCGGTGTGGCCTCCAACACGATCCGCTGCGCTTCCTGCAGCTGCGTGAGCCCCTCTGTCGCGTCTGTGGCTTTCACAGTCGCTCCTTCATCAGTGCGCCTGCCGGGATGCGATTTTCACGAGCGACCCGCTCTTCTTGCAGAACGCTTCGACTTTGTTGGCAATCTCGTGATAGCACTCGGCCGTGGCCGTGTCGGAATTGAACATTGCAAATGGCTCACCGGCATCGGACTGGATCACGACGTCGGGATCGAGCGGAATGCACCCGAGGAAGGGCACGCCCATATCAATCGCGGAGGCTTCCCCGCCGCCTTTCCGGAACACTTCGATGTGGTTGTGACAATGGGGGCACTCCAACCCGCTCATGTTTTCGACAATCCCGATGATCGGGACTTCGCTGTCTTTACAGAAAGTGACCGACTTGCGTGAATCCAGCAAGGCCACTTCCTGTGGCGTCGTCACGATCACCGCGCCGCTGACATTGCCGAGCAGATCGATGGTCGTGACCGATTCGTTGCCGGTTCCGGGAGGCAAGTCGACAAACAAAAAATTGAGATCCTGCCATTCGACACCGCCCAAGAGTTGGTTGATGAACTCATACTTGTATGCATCGCGCCAAATGATCGGATCGTCCGAATTCTGCAACAAGAAGGACATGGAGGCAATCTTGAGGTTATACGCCTGAAACGGGATGATCCCGCCTGAGCTGCTGATCTTGAGCTTCTGCCCTTCGGCCCCCACCATCTTTGGAATGTTCGGGCCATGGATATCCATGTCACAAATACCGACATGCCACCCTTTGAGCGCGAGACTCACGGCGAGGTTCGTCGTACAGGTACTCTTTCCGACTCCACCCTTGTTGCTCATGATGAGCACTTTATATTCGATCCTCTCCATTCGTTTGGCCACCAACCAGCGACTGTGCCCCTCCTTGTCCTTCTGACAGGTTTCGTTCTCATCGCAGATCGCGCAGGCCCACATGTATACGCAGGCATCGCTGCCGC